>CAYVQQ010000346.1:0-1611 GCA_964453085.1 uncultured Mycobacterium sp. | reverse complement strand
GACGCCCCGGAGTTTCATCCGCCGCGGCTCGGCGACCTGAAACGGTCCTGCCTGGACATCGGACTGGCGGAAAGCGTGCTGGGCTGGCGACCGCGGGTTCGGCTGGACGAGGGAGTGCGCCGCACCGTCGACTATTTCCGGAGCCGCACCGGCTAGCCCTGCTCGGGTGTCTGCGCGGCCTCGAGCGCGACCGCCCGGGCCAGCCGCGCGTAGCGCAGTTCGAGGTCCTTGAACCGCAGATAGGTGCTCAGCGTGGTGAAGCTGAACGCCATGATCAGCGCGTAGAGCATCAGGTCGGTGCCGCGGCGCACCCCGAACCAGTGCGCGACCACCGAGGTGTCGTCGGGTCGCAGCACGGCGTAGATGCCGCCGAGCACGAAGGCGATGTACCCGACCTTGACCCAGGCCCGCGACCGGGCGCTCCGGCGCGACCGCAGCAGATAGACGAGCAGCGTGATGATCGATCCGATCAGCAGCACCTGGATCCAGTTCATGTCTTACGACCCCTTCATCTGGTGAGCCTGCCCCGCAGGAACCCGTCGAAGACGATGTTGACACCGTTGAGCAGCGGCTGACCCTTGGACTTCGAGTACTCGGTGTAGAGCACCTCAACCGGTTGTTCGGCCACCCGCCAGTGGTTTTCGTCGATCAGCGTGACGAACTCGTTGGCGTGGCTCATGCCGCCCATCGTGATGTCGAGTCCGTCGGCGACCTTCTTGTTGAACACCCGCAGTCCGTTGTTGGTGTCGGTCAGCCCGAGCCGGCGGCCGCGCCGGCTCAGCCGCGCGGCGGTCTGCAGCACAACGCGTTTCACAAACGGCGGCCGGCGGGTCTCCCGACCGCTGAAGCGGGTCCCGATCACGACGTCGACATCGCCCGCGCCGAGTCGGTCCACCATCGCGGCCAGGTCTTTGACACGGTGCTGGCCATCGGCGTCGAACGTCGCGAAAAGCCGCGCCCCGGGCTGTTTTCGGGCGTACTCGACGCCGGTCTGGATCGCGGCGCCCTGGCCCAGATTGACCGGGTGGCGCACCAGGTGGGCGCCGGAACGCAGGGCGATGTCGCCGGTGCCGTCGGTGCTGCCGTCGTCGACGCAGACGACGTGGTCGAAGACCGCGCGGACATCGGCGATCACCTCGCCGACGACGGCGGCCTCGTTGAAGGCGGGGATGATGATCCAGACGTCGGGGTAGCGCTTCTCGATTTCCACAACGTACACCTTGGACACCGTTCAGCCGGTGACGCGCGCCGCGCGCGCGAGCGCCACCAGATGCACACCGATCCCGACCAGCGGACCGCACAGCAGGCCGACCACAGTGCGGGCCGGCAGCGGCAGCGGCAGCGACAGCAACAGTCCCGACGCCACCGTGGCGGCCACCCAGCCCAGCGAATACGCGCGGTGCAGCGCGGCCGCGACCGCGGCGGCACCCGTCAGCGTCAGCATCGCTATGGCCGCGGCGGCGGCGGTCAGCCAGGCCAGCAGTGCGCCGCCGGCCTGGTACTGCGCCCCGAAGCCGACCCGCAGCAGCCACGGGCCCAGCACGCCCGCCGCCAGCACCCCGGCGGCCCCGATGCCGCCGATCACCCCCGCCGGCGCGATCAGCGCCCGCA
>CAYVQQ010000345.1:0-1619 GCA_964453085.1 uncultured Mycobacterium sp. | reverse complement strand
GCATCGGCAATCAACACAGCCGCGACGTCGGCGAGCTGGACGGGTGTCGGGTCAGCTGCATCGGCGGCGACCGTCACCATGCTCAATGCATCGTTGCACGGGCTCGCCGGCTGGGTTGACGTGAAGCCGGCGGTGGTTTCGATGGCCGTCGCCGCGTATGAGACTGCAAGTGCCGCGATGCGCCCGGCGTCCGAATGCATCGCCAACCGGGACGAATGGGGTGTCGACAATAGCATCAACCCGCTGGTCCTTGGAGCACTCACGCCGCGCATCGTCTCACTGGATGTGGAGTACTTCGGTGTGATGTGGCCGATCAACTCTTCGGTTGGTGCGTCCTACGGCGGAACTCTCGCGGCGTTGGCCGAAAGCCTGGCGGTTCCGGCGCCGGTCGCGGCCCTGGGCGCCTCGCCGACGGCTCCGACGCAGGCGGCCTCAGCGGTCGGCGACGCGGCAGACGCCGCGGCCGGGGACGGCCTGCGCACCGCGTTGCAAGGCGTCTCGACCGGCGCCGGGGGCGCCCGCCAGTCCGCCTCGGCGGGCCAGGACTTCGGGAGTCAGGCCGGTACGTTCATGGAGCCACTGCAACAGATGGTGGGTGCCGTCCCGCAGGCGCTGCAGACCCCCATGCAGATGATGCAGGCTCCCATGAGCGCGGTGCAACCGCTGCAGTCGACGGTGGGCATGTTCGCCAATCCCGCCCGGATGGGAATGAGCGGCGCGGGGCCGGCGGCCTCGGCGGTTTCGGCGACCGGAGGACTTTCGGCGGCCGAGAGCGGCGTGTCGGCCGGTGCTGGCAGCAGCGCATCATCGACCGGCGCGGGCATGTCGGCGACCAGCTTCACACGGCCGGTCAGCGCATTCGAAAGCAGCATCAACGGTCAGCCGGTGGGGCTGCGGCCCAGCGGAGCGCTGGGCGTGGAAACCCTGCGCCCGCAAACGGCGACGGTCGGCGGCACCCCTGTGGGCGGGATGCCGGTCTGCCATGCAGCGGGGTATCAGCGCGGCTCCCGCGACAAGTCTGAACAGCCCACGACGGTTCGGTTGGTCGACGATCGAGCGTGAAACCGGCCTGCGAAAGGGTGAATCGACAGGACCAAATGGCCGCCATACACTTCGCTTCATACCCCAGGCCATATGGGGGCGGCCAACCGGAGAAGGAGAATTCCGTGACGATCAAAGTAACGCCACAAATGCTTCGCGATACGTCAAACGCCATTCAGGCGAATATGGAGCATGCCATCGGGATCGCTCAGGGCTATGTCGCAAACCAGGAGAATGTTATGAATCCGGCGACCTGGTCTGGCGACGCCGTGACCGCGTCCCACGTGACCGCCACCGAGGTCGCGAGTGACCTCAACAAGGTGCTGAACGGTGGGACGCGCCTAGCCGAGGGCCTGACGCAGGCGGCGGCCCTGATGGAGGCGCACGAGGCGGACTCCTCCCACGCATTTACCGCCTTGTTCGGTCATGCCGGGTCCTAAGGCGCAATTCATCGACTGTTTTTCGAAAAGGAGTTCACTATGACAAATCCGATCACTTACAACCCCGGAGCCGTCGCAGACTTCGCTTCCGACGTCGGCGCCCGCGCCGGCCAGTTGCAGGCTATTTTCGACGACACC
>CAYVQQ010000344.1:0-1620 GCA_964453085.1 uncultured Mycobacterium sp. | reverse complement strand
GCGTGAAGTTACGAGGCTTCTCTCCTCGCCGCAGCACGGGAGTCGTCCTTTCCCATTCCGATCCCGATGGCGATCCGTTCCTCGCACGCCGCGAAGACCTGACGGGCGTGGCCCTGGATGTGGCACGGCTTACACCGTTAACGGCCGATGCGTTGTTATTTTGCGCGCATTTTAGGCCGCTGCCAACTGCGACAGGGAGGCTTGGCGTGCGGCCAAGATCGCAGAGATGGCCTTGACCCCGGATTCCGTCAGGAGATAGCGGTGCGTACGCGGGATCTTCTTGATCAGGCCGTGAGCGCGCAACAACGCGAGCTTCCGGGTGACTCGTCCTGCCTCCCGGCGACGCTGTTGGGGGGCCTGGGCCTCGCCGAATAACGCTCGGCGAACGTCGCGGTTGCGAACACCGCTGATCAAGTACTCGCCCCGGCTGACCGCCTGCAGCAAACGCACCTCGTCCACATCGAAGGGTTTGAGCCCGCGATGACGACGACCGTCCACGGTCACCGGGCGGCACAGCCGGTCGGTGATCTCCGCCAGCGGCGTCTCGGCCGTGACACTCGACAAGGCATCCAAATAGCGCTGATTCGAGGCCTGCGACAACTCGGCCCGCCGCGGCAGGTCGGCCACACTCTTCCGCAGATTCAGCCACTGCCGCGGCCCTTCGGGATCGGCCTGGCTGTGGCGGTAGACCTTCAGGCCTTGGCCATCATTCATCGTGGTCTCCACACGCAGCAACGTGGGGCACTTGTTGTACATCTTCACCGAGTTCTTGCCGCCTCGGTGCTTGATCCGCACCCCTTCCTGGCGCCGCTTCAGGTCGCTCATTACGTCGCCTTCGTACTGGCCATTGATTCCGCCGTGAGCCGGCATCCGGTGGCCCAGAAAACGCAGCACGCCGGGGCTTTGAAACGTGTCGATGCCGTGCCGCACCAGTCTCTGGTACAGCCGGCGTAAGCTCTCGGCGTCCCGGAACACGATGTCGGTGGCCCACTCGGTCTGCTCCGCCGTCCAGTAGTGGTCCAACGCTCCCGCACCGGTAAAGACCTCGGCGTGCAGGGGATGCACACGCCGCAGCACACGGTCTAATTCCCCCACCCAGTCGATCCGCGGCTGCTCGTCCCCCAACTCCTGAGCCCGCGCGAAGTCGCTCACCTCCGGGAAGCAGTTGTCATCCCGCACATAGCCGAGCCCCGCGGTGTCCATCTGCCGCCCCAGCCACTCCCGACCGTTGAGCAACACATGCACATCGAACGGGAACCAACTCGACATCCGCACGTGCATCAGCCCGAACCGCTCATCCTCCCAGTAGCAGTAATAGTGGTTGCACTTCCGCGGACCGCGACGGAGGACCGAGAAGCCGCGGCTGCGGAACATCGTATACGACATGCCCATCTCCTGCGTCTTGAGCACCGCCACCAAACCGTTCTCCGCGACGCCCTCCTTCCCACGAATCTCCTGCACCAATTCCTCCTTATCGACGACGCCCGGCAAATAACGGGCCTTCCGCCCGGCTTCTTGGGCTAACTGGTCCATGCCCCGACAAAGACGTTTGGTCAGTCCCTCCGCAAACTTCAAGAAGTCTTTCGCGGCCCTCTGCTGAACTCGACCGCGGAATGCACC
>CAYVQQ010000343.1:0-1660 GCA_964453085.1 uncultured Mycobacterium sp. | reverse complement strand
TACTTCTCGGTGCGCACCATGAAGGAGCGTCTGGGCGCCAACGCCATCCCGATCCAGCTGCCGATCGGCTCGGAGGGCGACTTCTCCGGTGTCGTCGACCTGGTCGAGATGAAGGCCAAGGTGTGGAGCGCCGAGGCCAAGCTCGGTGAGAAGTACGACGTCCTGGAATTGTCGAGTCTCCCCGCGGACCTGCAGGAAAAGGCAGAGGAATACCGCACCAAGTTGATCGAGGCGGTCGCGGAGACCGACGAGGCGCTGCTGGAGAAGTACCTCGGCGGCGAGGAGTTGACCGTCGCCGAGATCAAGGCCGCCCTGCGCAAGCTGACGATCAACTCGGAGGCGTACCCGGTGCTGTGCGGCAGCGCATTCAAGAACAAGGGTGTGCAGCCGATGCTCGATGCGGTCATCGACTACCTGCCCTCGCCGCTTGACGTGCCCCCGGCTGTCGGTCATGTGCCGGGCAGGGAGGATGAGGAGATCACCCGCCGGCCGTCGACCGACGAGCCGTTCTCCGCGCTGGCGTTCAAGGTCGCCACCCACCCGTTCTTCGGCAAGCTGACCTACATCCGGGTCTACTCGGGAACCGTCGAGTCGGGCACTCAGGTCATCAACGCCACCAAGGGCAAGAAGGAGCGGCTGGGCAAGCTGTTCCAGATGCACTCCAATAAGGAGAACCCGGTCGACCGGGCCAGTGCGGGGCACATCTATGCGGTGATCGGCCTCAAGGACACCACCACCGGTGACACGCTCTGCGACCCCAACGACCAGATTGTGCTGGAGTCGATGAGCTTCCCCGACCCGGTTATCGAGGTGGCCATCGAGCCGAAGACCAAGAGCGACCAGGAGAAGCTGAGCCTGTCGATCCAGAAGCTCGCCGAAGAGGACCCCACCTTCAAGGTGCACCTGGACCAGGAGACCGGCCAGACCGTCATCGGCGGCATGGGCGAGCTGCACCTGGACATCCTGGTGGACCGCATGAGGCGCGAATTCAAGGTGGAGGCCAACGTCGGCAAGCCGCAGGTTGCCTACAAGGAGACCATCAAACGCGCCGTGCAGAACGTCGAGTTCACTCATAAGAAGCAGACGGGTGGCTCGGGCCAGTTCGCGAAGGTGATCATCAACCTCGAACCGTTCACCGGCGAGGACGGTGCGACTTACGAGTTCGAGAACAAGGTCACCGGTGGGCGCATTCCGCGCGAGTACATCCCGTCGGTGGACGCCGGCGCCCAGGACGCCATGCAGTACGGCGTGCTGGCCGGATATCCGCTGGTCAACTTGAAGGTCACCCTTCTCGACGGGGCCTTCCACGAGGTCGACTCGTCCGAGATGGCGTTCAAGATCGCCGGTTCGCAGGTGCTGAAAAAGGCTGCCGCGCAGGCGCAGCCGGTCATACTGGAACCGATCATGGCCGTCGAGGTCACCACGCCCGAGGATTACATGGGCGACGTCATCGGCGACCTGAACTCCCGCCGTGGCCAGATCCAGGCCATGGAGGAGCGGGGCGGTTCGCGCGTCGTCAGGGCGCACGTGCCGCTGTCGGAGATGTTCGGCTACGTCGGCGACCTGCGGTCCAAGACCCAAGGCCGGGCAAACTACTCCATGGTGTTCGACTCGTACGCCGAAGTGCCGGCGAACGTGTCGAAGGAGATCATCGCGAAGG
>CAYVQQ010000342.1:0-1665 GCA_964453085.1 uncultured Mycobacterium sp. | reverse complement strand
GGTCGCGGGTTCATAGAGATCGGCGTTGGCCACGACCCGCACGTCGAGTTCGGCGTCCGGGGTCACGTTCACCCCGACGTTGAGGTCCAGCAGCGCGATCTCGAAATCCATCGGGAGCGCCGAGACCGTGGTGTCCCCGGAGCCGGTGAGGTCACGCGGCAACAGCGCCCAGTCCTCGCCACGGAAGTGGATGGAGTGCTGGAACAGCGGGTGGTTGCGCGCCGGCGAACGCGGCGGGTTGAGCGCCTCCACCAGCCGCTCGATGGGGAGTTCCTGGTGCGCCAGTGCCTCTTTCACCGTGTTGCGACTGCGGGTGACCACGTCGCGCAACCTCGGGTCACCCGAGAGGTCGGTGCGCAGCACCACCACGTTGGCGCACGGCCCGGTCAGGTTCGAGGTTCGCTCGTCGACCCGGCAGGCGACGGGACTGCCGATCGCGATGTCCGTACCGCCGCCCAGTGTGTGCAACACGACGGCCAGGATCGCTTGGTACACCGAGAATTCGGTGGTGCCGGCCTCCTCGCCCAGGCGGACGAGGGCCGCCCGCCGGGCGGCGGAGACCGTGAAATCCACTATCTCCCCGCGTCTTCCGAGCACCGGCGGACGCGTGTGGTCGGTGGCCACCGAGATGTCGGTGGGCAGCCCGGCCAGCGTGTCGCGCCAGTGGTCCAGCTCCGCCCGCGCCCACGGGCCCGGGGCTTCGAACGTGTTCCGTTGCCACTGCGCGTAATCGGCGAACTGCGCCGGCGGTGCGGTCCACTGCGGCGGCTGCGCGCCGTGCCGCGCCCGGTACGCCGCGACCAGATCGTCGAGGATGATCCCGAAGGAGGTGTGGTCGGTCACCATGTGGTGGATCAGCAACAACAGCACGTGCGTGTCCGGGCCCAGCACCAGCAGGGTGGGCCTGATCAGCGGTTCGGATTCGAGGGAGAACACGTGGCGGCGCAGGCCGGCGATCGTGTCGTCGAGCCGTTCGGCGGCGACTTCGGTCACCGTCGGCTGCAGCCGCAGTTCCGGGTGCACGTGTTGGTAGGGCATCCCGTCGTGTTCGACGAAGTTCGTGCGCAGCGCCTCGTGGCGGGCCACGACGTCGTTGAGCGCCGCGGTGAGCACCCCGACGTCCAGCGGACCGGTGAAGCGCAGCGCGAGCGCCATGTTGAAGACGTCGTTGGCTCCCCGCATCCGGTACTGGAACCACATGGCGAGTTGGGAATACGACAGCGGAGGCCGCACCGGGCGGACGTGGCCGGTCAGCTGCGGCCGAGTGTGCTCCGGACCGGACCCGGCGCGCAGCCGTTCGACCAACCGCGCCAGCCCGGCCGGCGTCGGGGCCTCGAACACGGCGCGCACGGTGCACTCCACCGAGAACGCGGTCCGGATCTGCGCCACCAGGCGGGCCGCCAGCAGCGAATGGCCACCCAGCCCGAAGAAGGATTCATCGGCGCCGATGCCGTCCCAGCCTTCGTCGCGGCCGAACAGGCGGGCGAAGATCGCGCATATCCGGCGCTCGATCTCGGTGTCCGGCTGCCGACGGCCGCGAGCGGCCACCGGCGTGGGTGCGGGCAGCGCCCGCTTGTCCAGCTTGCCGCTGACCGTCAGCGGGATTTCGGGGATGACCCCGAACGCACCGGGCACCATGTACTCCGGCAGCGCGGCGGCGGCGTG
>CAYVQQ010000341.1:0-1665 GCA_964453085.1 uncultured Mycobacterium sp. | reverse complement strand
CTAGGAGCGTGGGTCAGTAACACGCTGGCTGGGGTGTTCGGTTGATCGGTGGGTTGTTGGGATTATGGGGTGTGCCTGATGATCTCGATGATGGTGGTTTGTTCGGGGTTGACCCTGCTGAGCGGGTAGATCCACATTCTTTGCCGCCGAAGCCGCGGGTGGACAAGACCTTTCGGATGTTCGACCCGGATCAGGGCTTGTTGTTGCCCCCGTCGCTCGATGATTGGTTGCCGGCCGACCACTTGGCTCGGTTCGTCGCCGAACTGGTCGACGAGCATTTGGATCTGTCGCGTATCCACGCCGCCTATACCGAGGGGCGGGGCGGGCCGCCCTATGACCCGCGGTTGATGGTGCGCATCCTGCTCTACGGCTACACGATCGGGGTGCGCTCCTCGCGTGTGATCGAGACCAAATGCGTCGATGACGTGCCGTTTCGCTGGCTGGCGGGCGGGGTGGCCCCGGATTACCGGGCGATCGCGCGGTTCCGCAAACGGCATCTTTCAGCTCTGGGGCATTTGTTTGTGCAGGCATTGGCGTTGTGTCAGGCCGCGGGGATGGTGCGGTTGGGTCGGGTGGCCCTGGATGGGACCAAGGTGCGGGCCAATGCCTCCAAGCGCAAAGCGATGAGCTATGCGCGGATGAGCGAGAAGGAGAAGGTCCTCGCCGATGAAGTCTCGGCGTTGCTGCTGGAGGCCGAGCGGATCGACAAGGACGAAGATAAGAAGTTCGGCAAAAACCGCCGCGGAGATGAACTGCCCGAGGAGCTACGGCGCCGCGAGAGTCGGCTGGCTAAAATCCGCGAAGCCAAGGCGGATCTGGAGCAAGAGGCACGCCAACGGGCGCGTGAATACGCCGAGACCGCCGCGCGGGAGCGCGGCGACGGCGAGGACGGTGTCACCGGCAAGGGCGCGGCTGCGGCCGAGATGGCCACCCCGAAACCCAAGGCTCAGCGCAACTTCACCGACCCGGATTCGAAGATCATGCTCACCGGTGACGGGGCGTTTCATCAGTGCTACAACGCCCAAGCCGTAGTCGATAACGAGCATCAGGTCATCGTGGCCACCGACGTCAACACCAACGCCTCAGATGTGGGCAACCTGATCCCGATGGCCGAGCAAACCACCGCCAACACCGGACAGGCCCCCGGCGAGCTGCTGGCCGATGCCGGCTACTGCTCGGCCGACAACCTCGACGCGGCCGCCGACTACACCGCCACCCACGGCACGCAGTTCTACATCGCCACCGGACGTCTCCGCCGAGGCGACCCGCCACCGGTAGCCCCACGTGGGCGTATCCCCAACAATGCCACGGAAAAACAGCGCATGGCTCGCAGGCTGGCCACCAAGAAGGGGCAGCAGATTTACGCCCGCCGCAAGGCGATCGTGGAGCCGGTTTTCGGCCAGATGCACACCCTGCAAAACGCCAAACGCCTTCTCCTTCGCGGGCTTGAGGCCGCCCGCGGCGAATGGCTGTTACTGGCCGCCTGCCACAACATCCGCAAACTTCACGGCCACATCGGCGTAACCGGACTGGCCGCCTTGGCGACCAGCTGACCCGCCCAGCCGTTTCCGGGCGCTTAACGCACGAGTCCTGCATCCAGGACGTCCAATCTGCCCAGGACGCCGCGGTATCGCGATTCGTCGCCCTCAGCCCAAAATGAAAACC
>CAYVQQ010000340.1:0-1822 GCA_964453085.1 uncultured Mycobacterium sp. | reverse complement strand
CGCCGGTCAGCGTGGACGTCTCGATCAGGTAGTCGGGTTCGTCCTCGCAGGCCCGAACGATCGCGTCGGCCAGGATGAGCCGCCCCTCCGCGTCGGTGTTGAGCACCTCGACCGTCGTCCCTCCGTACTGCGTCAGCACGTCGCCGGGGCGCTGCGCGGTGGCCGACGGGATGTTCTCGGCCATCGGGACGGTGGCGATGACGTCGATGGGCAGTTGCAGCTGCGCGGCCAGGGCCACGGTTGCGATGACGGCGGCGGCCCCTGCCATGTCCGAGGTCATGTAGTGCATCGACGCCGCCGGCTTGATCGAGATGCCGCCGGAGTCGAAGGTGACGCCCTTGCCGACCAGCGCCACCTTCCTGGCCCGCTCCGGATTCTCGGCCAGTCGCGCGCCACGGTGGATCAGCCGCACCAGCCGGGGCGGGCGCGACGAGCCCTGCCCGACACCGACGATCCCGCCGTAACCGGCCTTCTGCAGGGCCCGCTCGTCCAACACTTCCACGTCCAGGCCGACGGCCTCGCCCAAAGCCTTTGCGCGTTTTGCGAATTCGGCGGGGAACAGGTGGCTCGGCGGGGTATTGACGAAGTCACGGGCGGTGGCGACCGCCGTCGCGACGGCCGCGCCGTGCGCACTCTGCTTCTCGGCGTCCTCCGAGCCGGAGAGCACGATGACCGTGCGTAACCCGGTGTCTTTGGGTGCCGTCTTGGCGCTGCGGAACTCGGTGAACCGGTAGCCACCCAGGATCAGCCCCTCGACTGCGGCCGAACAGACACCCTCGCCGGGCAGCTCTGCCAGGGTGGTGAGCACGGTCTCGGCGCTGCCGAGGGAACGTGCCGCCACACCGGCGGCGCGGCGGACGGTGTCGGCCGGCCACTCCGATCGCGGCTTGCCCAGCCCGATCGTCAGCACGCTGGTCACCGGCAGGGAACCCACCACCAGCCGGTGCACCTGTTCGGCGTCGCCGGTGGCGTCCAGGGCCCGCAGGCCCACCTCGATCTCGGCGACCGCGTCGGCGGGCAGGAACGGCGTTGCCGACGCCACGACCGCTCCCGGCTTGTCCTCCTCGCCGGCCGAGACGACCGGGACGAGCAGCACGGTGGAACCCGCGCCGCTCTCGGGCAGCGAGGTGGCGACGTTGACGGCAGGGGATCGGTAGCCCGGTTCGGTGGTCACGGGCAATCACCCTAGTCACCTGCGGCGGGTCCCGGGCCCCTGCCCCGACCTGCAGGCGAAGGCGCTGACTAGGGTGGGACGGCGTGAGGGACGGGCCGGAACTGCTGCACGGACCACTGGAAGAGCGTCACCGCGAACTGGGCGCCACCCTCGGCGAATTCGGCGGCTGGCTGATGCCGGTGTTCTATGGCGGCATCGTCGGCGAGCACAACGCCACTCGCGGCGCTGTCGGCCTGTTCGACGTCAGCCACCTCGGCAAGGCGCTGGTCCGCGGGCCGGGCGCCGCGGAGTTCGTCAACTCCGTGCTCACCAACGACCTCGGTCGCATCGGCCCGGGAAAGGCGCAATACACGATGTGCTGCACCGAATCCGGTGGGGTCATCGACGACCTGATCGCCTACTACGTCGCCGACGACGAGATATTTCTGGTGCCCAACGCCGCCAACACCCCCGCCGTCGTGGCGGCGCTGCAGGCGGCGGCTGCGACCGGTTCGGGGTCCGGTCTGACGATCACCGACCAGCACCGTGCCTACGCGGTGCTGGCCGTGCAGGGGCCGCGGTCGGCGGGGGTGCTCGGCGCGCTGGGCCTGCCCACCGACATGGCGTACATGGCCTACACCGACGCATCCTTCTCGGGGGTGCCGGTCC
>CAYVQQ010000339.1:0-1838 GCA_964453085.1 uncultured Mycobacterium sp. | reverse complement strand
TTCGGAAAAACCAGTTGGTCGCCGGGGCGCGGCGCGAAGTAGCGGTCGACGATCTCCGGCGTGACGTACTCGATCCGCGAAGGCTGCCATTTCGGCCGCCGGTCCTTGTCGATGATCGCGGCGCGCACCGGGGCCAGGTAGGTGTCCCGGGACGGCGCTCGACTTGCCACCAACCGGACGATCTCCTCGTACTTCTTGGGATGCAGGATCGCGAACGCAAGATCCTCCAGCTCCCACTTGACGGTGGCCATACCGAGCCTATGAGCAAGGGGCGCAATCACTTCCAGCGTTTCGCGCGCCTTGCGCGCCTGCTTTTCCGGCGGCAGGAAACGCATGGTGCGCATGTTGTGCAGCCGGTCGGCGACCTTGATCACCAGCACTCGCGGATCGCGGGCCATCGCGGTGATCATCTTGCGAATGGTCTCGCCCTCGGCGGCGCTGCCCAGCACCACCCGGTCCAGCTTGGTCACACCGTCGACGAGGTGGCCCACCTCGCCGCCGAATTCCTCGCTCAACTCCTCTATCGAGTAACCGGTGTCCTCGACGGTGTCGTGCAACAGCGCGGCCACCAACGTGATGGTGTCCATGCCCTGCTCGGCCAGGATGTTGGCGACCGCCAGCGGGTGCGTGATGTAGGGGTCACCGGAATGCCGGAACTGCGTGGCGTGCCGCTGGTCGGCGACTTCGAAGGCGCGTTGCAGCAGCTGCACGTTCGCCTTGGGATAGATCTCCCGGTGCACCGCCACCAGCGGCTCCAGCACGGGACTGACGGTGCTGCGCTGGGCGGTCATCCGGCGAGCCAGCCGGGCCCGAACCCGGCGCGAGGCGCGGCTGCTGGTCTTCGGCGCCCCGATCGACGCCTCCGGCGTCAGCGCAGCCGGGCCCTCTGCCGACGCGGCCAACGGGTCATCGGCCAGCGGCGCGACGGCTTGCGCCGTGCTGTGCTCGTCTGCCACGGTGGTCACCTCCGACTCCGAGGATATCGCCTCAGCGGCCGGGAACAGGCCCACTGGCGTCCCAGCGGCCGCCCGGTAAACAAACGTCGGCGGCCGGCAGCGGCACGGACCACGCGAGAGCCGCGCGCCGGCCCGGTCAACGACGTCGTCGCCGATGCCACCGATCTCGACGGCAACCGCGTCAGGCCTGGCTCAGGCTGTGCACCGGCAGCGGCGCCACCGCGGCGCGCCCCCCCAGCGCGGGGAGTTCCACCACCACCCCGGCCCCGGTCACGCGGGCCCCTGCGCGCTTCATCAACCGGGCCGCCGCGGCGAGCGTGCCGCCGGTGGCCAGCACATCGTCGACGAGGAAGACACTGCGGTCGCGCAGGTCGAGCCCGTCGGCGGGGATCTCGACGCAGGCGTCGCCGTACTCGCGGGTGTAGCACTCACTGAGCACCGGGGGCGGCAGCTTGCCGCTCTTGCGGATCGCCAGCACACCGGTCCCCAGCCGGGTGGCCACGGCCGCGCCGACCAGAAACCCCCGGGAGTCGAGGCCGGCCACCAGGTCGGCGCCCGCGGCCACGCCCGCCAGCGCATCGGTCACCGCCATTAGCGCCTCCCGGTCGGCGAACAGCGGGGTGAGGTCCTTGAACTGCACACCGGGCTTGGGGAAATCGGCCACCTTGCGGGTCAGCGACGCGATGAGGTCACCCAGGCAGGCCAACGAAGCGCTCGTACCGGTCGGTGTCACTGAAACCTCACTGAAATCTCACTGAACTAGGGCCCATCGATCCATGTTCCAGCCCGCGCCCCAGCGGGTCGGATTCCTGGTCACCGCGTACATCTGGTGGACATGAGAATTGCTAAACCTGGCTATTTCCCTATTCAATGGGGAAATTT
>CAYVQQ010000338.1:0-1855 GCA_964453085.1 uncultured Mycobacterium sp. | reverse complement strand
GCGCGCCGGGGGGTCGCGCAACGACCGCACCCCGCGGGCGGCGGCCGCCCGCCCGCCCGACGCGCGCCGCGCCGCGTAGTCGCCGTCGGCGTGACGGTGCCGCGCCCGGGAGTCGATCACCAGTAGCACCACACCCGCGGCGTCGGGGTCGAAGGCCACCGGTGTCACGGCGAGATCCCGGAAGTCGATCAGCAGCGCCGTGGCCGGCGCACCGAAGAGCGAGGCCAACTGGTCAAGCAAACCGGTGGGGGCGCCGACGTAGTCGTTCTCGGCGCGCTGGGCCAGCCGGGCCCGCTCGAGGGGCTCGATGTGCAGACCGGCCGCCAACGCGATCGCTCCCAGCACCGCGCATTCCAACGCCGCCGAGGAGGACAGTCCCGAGCCCATCTCCACCTCGCTGGTGATCGCCATCGCGCCGCCGGGGACCGGGTGTCCGGCCCGGCGCAACGCCCACACCACGCCGGCCACGTAGGCGGCCCACCCGGTCACGTCACCGGGCATCGTGGCGAGCGGGATGCGCGCCGTGCCCTCGACGCGGTCGCTGGCCACGGCGATCTCGTCGCGGTCGTCGGGGGTGAACGTCACCGCGGTGCGCTGCGGCAGCGCGATCGGCAGCGCGAATCCCAGGTTGTAGTCGGTGTGCTCGCCGATCAGGTTGATGCGCCCGGGTGCGGCGTAGCGGACCGTCATCACAGCTGCCGCAGTCGCCGGGCCACGTCTTCGGGCGTGACGTCGGCGATGAACGCGTCCATCGCCGATTCGGAGGCCGCCAGATACTTCAGCTTGGTCGCGCTGCGCCGAACCGACATCAACTCGACGTGGAAGTAGCCGTCGGCCTGCGCCTCGGCGTCGGTGTACTGGTGCAGCGCCGAGATGTAGGGCAGCGGAGCCGAGTACATGCGGTCGAATCGTTTCAGCACGTCGAGGTAGATGTGGGCGAACCCGTTGAGTTCGTCCGCGCCGAGCTCGACGAGGTTGCGGACGAAACGGTTCGGGTAGATGTGTACCTCCACCGGCCAGCGCGCCGCGAACGGCACGAACGCCGTGAACAGCTCGGTGCGCGCCACGACGCGGCTGCCGTCGGCGACCTCACCGGCCAGCAGGTCGGCGAAGAGGTTGCTCCCGCGGCGCGTCCGGTGCTCGCGCGCCTGCGCCAGCATGGCCGCGGTCCGTGGAGTCAGGTACGGATAGCCGTAGATCTGACCGTGCGGATGGGTCAGCGTCACCCCGATCTCCTCGCCGCGATTCTCGAAGCAGAACACCTGCTCGATGCCCGCCGCGCCCATCAGGTCGGCGGTGCGGTGCCGCCACGCCTCCACAACCAGCCGCGCGTGCACCGGCTCCAGCGCGGCGAACGACCCGGTGTGGGCGCTGGAGAAGCAGACCACCTCGCAGCGGCCATGCCCGGGGGCGGACACGAAACCGTCACCGGGCACCGGTACCGGCGCGGCGCCGGCGCCGGACAGGCTGGGGAACCGGTTCTCGAAGACCACGACGTCGTAGTCGGGGGCGGGCACTTCGCTGGTCAGACCGGTGGGCCCCGGACACAACGGGCACTGGTCGGGGGGCGGCTTGTAGGTGCGGTCCTGACGCCGCGCCGCCACGATCACCCACTGCCCGGTCGTGCGGTCGTACCGCAACTGCGACTGGTCCGGGTCGCGCCCGGGCAACGGCCTGCGGTCGGGAACGGGCGCCGGGCGGTGCCCGGGCAGCGCGAAGAACAGCAGGTCACGGCCATCGGCCAGCTTCGCCCGGGTCGGCACCATGGTCTCGAAGGGTAGCGTGGTCGCCGCGGCGCAGGTCGGGGTAATCCAGGCGGGTCGGCGAGCAGGGAGGTGGTCGGGGCGATCACGCT
>CAYVQQ010000337.1:0-1891 GCA_964453085.1 uncultured Mycobacterium sp. | reverse complement strand
GCGCAGGACGAGCGTGCTCCCGATCGCCGAGGGCGAGCCGGCGAACCGCCGCTGGTCGGATCGCTTCTGATCGGCGGGGCGGGCCGTGCGGTCGACCCGATGCGCACCACGCTGGCCCACGACTACGACCTGGTGGGTGACAACATGGGTGGCCGGTGGGCCGACAAGTTCGGGGGCTTGGTCTTCGACGCCACCGGGATCACGGCACCGGCCGGCCTGCGGAAACTGCGCGAGTTCTTCGCCCCGCTGCTGCGCAATCTCGGCCACTCCTCGCGCGTCGTGGTCGTCGGCACCACCCCCGACGCGTTGCCCAACACGGCGGCCGGCACCGACGAGCGGATCGCCCAGCGCGCGCTGGAGGGCTTCACGCGCTCGCTGGGCAAGGAACTGCGCCACGGCGCCACCGCAGCGCTGGTGTACCTGTCGCCGCGGGCCAACCCGGCCGCGACCGGTCTGGAATCGACCCTGCGGTTCATCCTGTCCGCCAAGTCGGCGTACGTGGACGGCCAGGTTTTCTACATCGGGGAGGCCGATTCCACGGCGCCGGCCGACTGGGACCATCCGCTCGACGGCCAGGTCGCCATCGTGACCGGCGCCGCCCGCGGCATCGGCGCGACCATCGCCGAGGTGTTCGCCCGCGACGGCGCGCGGGTTGTCGCGGTCGACGTGGAGTCGGCCCCCGAGCTGGCCGAGGTCGCCAGCCGGGTGGGGGGCACCGCTCTTGCCCTCGACGTCACCGCCGAGGACGCCGTCGACCGGATCACCCAGCACCTCCGCGACCACCACGGCGGACACGCCGACATCCTGGTCAACAACGCCGGCATCACCCGTGACAAGCTGCTGGCCAACATGGACGAAGCGCGCTGGGACGCCGTGCTGGCGGTCAACCTGCTCGCCCCGTTGCGACTCGCCGAGGGGCTGGTCGACAACGGCAGCATCGGAGAAGGGGGCCGAGTGATCGGCCTGTCGTCGATTGCCGGCATCGCGGGCAACCGCGGGCAGACCAACTACGCCACCACCAAGGCCGGGATGATCGGCCTCACCCAGGCGCTGGCGCCCGGCCTCTACGAGAAGGGCATCACGATCAACGCCGTCGCACCCGGGTTCATCGAGACCAAGATGACCGCGGCCATCCCGCTGATGACCCGCGAGGTGGGTCGGCGCATGAACTCGCTGCTGCAGGGCGGACAACCGGTCGACGTGGCAGAGACCATCGCCTACTTCGCCAGCCCGGCGTCCAACGCGGTGACCGGCAACGTCATCCGCGTCTGTGGCCAGGCCATGCTCGGCGCGTGACCAGGCCCCCGGGAGCACACGATGAATCAGCCGAGCGGCTTGCTCAACCTGCTGCGTGCCGCGGCCGGGGCCCTGCCCCTGGTGGCCCGTCCGGACCTACTGCCGACCCGCACGGTCACGGTCGACGAGTTGCGCATCGACCGCGTCAACGTGGCTGAATACGCGGCGCTCACCGGGTTGCGCTTCGGCAACCGCGTGCCGCTGACCTACCCGTTCGCGTTGACCTTCCCCGCGGTGATGTCACTGGTGACCGGCTTCGACTTCCCCTTTGCCGCGATGGGAGCGGTGCACACCGAGAACCACATCACCCAGTACCGGCCCATCACGGTCACCGACTCGGTCGGCGTGCGCGTGCGCGCGGAGAACCTGCGCGAGCACCGCAAGGGCCTGCTGGTCGACCTGGTGACCGACGTCAGTGTCGGTAACGAGGACGCGTGGCGGCAGGTGACGACGTTCCTGCACCAGCAACGCACGAGCCTGTCGGACGAACCGAAACCACCGCCGCAGAAGCCGGCGAAGCTGCCCCCGCCCACCGCGCTGCTGCGGGTCACCCCTGCGCAGATCCGCCGCTACGCCGCCGTCGCGGGCGACCACA
>CAYVQQ010000336.1:0-1933 GCA_964453085.1 uncultured Mycobacterium sp. | reverse complement strand
GGTGGGGCAACGGCGGGTGGGGCGACTACCCCGGTTGGCACGGTTGGCGCGGCTGGGTCCACGGCGGCAGTGTCTGGCGACAGGGAGTCTGGTGAAGCCGGCGGCGGTGAGATTCCGCCACGAACATGCAGTTGGTGCTGACTTGCGTGGCTCACGGTAGTGGCCTGCACCCAACCTTCGCCCGCCATGGTGCGCCGCAACGCCGGCATCGCGTCGTCGAACTGACGAGCGGTGTCAGGCGCTATTTCGGAGCGGCAGCTTGGCGCGGCTGATGCAGCAGTGCACGAACCAGTGGGCGAGGGCCAACGGATCGAAGCATCTGGCTGGCCGGGCGGACACGCACCCGTTTCGGCCACCAGAACCAGCGCCCCATCAACGTCATGATCGACGGCGTGATGAGCGATCGGACGACGAAGGTGTCGAACAGGAGGCCGATGGCTATCGTCGTGCCGAACTGGCCGATCGCCCGGAGATCGCTGGTGATCATCGCGCCCATGGTGACGGCGAACACCAAACCGGCGGCGGTGACGACCGGCCCGGTGAGACCCATACCGCGGATGAGTCCCGTTTTCAGGCCGGCTCCGATCTCTTCGTCGATCCGGGACACCAGCATCAGGTTGTAGTCCGACCCCACGGCCAGGAGCACGATCAACGCGAATTCGGTCGCCACCCAGTGCAACTGAAAATGAAGAAGGTGTTGCCAGATCAGTGTCGAGAACCCGAAGGCGGCTCCCAGGGACATCACGATCGTGCCGACGATCACGCC
Source organism: uncultured Mycobacterium sp. (assembly GCA_964453085.1). Lineage (GTDB taxonomy): Bacteria > Actinomycetota > Actinomycetes > Mycobacteriales > Mycobacteriaceae > Mycobacterium. Next base: position 1,167 of record CAYVQQ010000336.1, on the reverse strand, counting down.
CGCAGCGACCAAAGCGCGGGTGACGATCACCATGATGATGAAGATGAGCACGATCGAGGCGATCCCGGCGATCATCAGATCGTACCTGGCGCCGTAGGCGATGTCGTAGAACGTCGCGGCGGTACCGCCGATGTAGATGTTGGCGTTCTGCAGCGAGGTGAGTTTCAGTGCCTCCTTGGCCGCTTGGCGTTCCTGATCGACGGACGAGATTCCCTCCGTTGTCGCCGGATCCACTGCGTGAGTGATGATGAAGCGTGCGGCCTTGCCGTCCGGCGACACCATCAACCTGAGCCCGAGCTGAAAGTCCGGGTTCTGGAAGACCTCGGGCGGCAGATAGAACAGGCTCTCCATCTGGGAGTCGTTGAAAGACTTGCCCATCACGGCATTCGTGTCGGTCAGTCGGTCGAACTGAACGATCAGGTTGTCAAACGTGCTGTAGATGGTCGATGTCGTATTCCGGATCGCCGTCGACGTGGCGATGATCTGGGGAATGATCTCCAGCAGGTGGTGGGTGGCTGCAGCCGTGTGCTTGAGGTCGTTGGCGAGGTTGTGGAACTGCTCGGCGAGCTGATCGAACCCGTCCAGAGCGTCGAACAGCGATCGGAGCGACCAGCAGATCGGTATGTCGTAGCAGTGCCTCTCCCAGTAGAAGTAGCTGCGGAGGGGTCTCCAGAAGTCGTCGAAATCAGCGAGGTGGTTTCGGATTTCGTCCGTGATGGCCGCCGTGTTCCCCGCGGTGTTCGCGCTGTCGTCCGCGGCGTTCGCGAGATCCTGGGTCACCGCGTAAGTACGTTGCAAGAGCGAGATCAGCGTGTCGAGATCACCGATGATCTTCTTGATGTCGGCGATCCGGTCCTTCAGATACGTCAAGTTGGTCCGGATCGGTGCGCTCTGCACACTGAGCTGAAACGGAATGGATCCATCCTGAATGGGGGGTCCAAGCGGTCTGGTGATGCTTTGTACCCGTTCGATGCCGGGCACGTGGAAGATGGCTCCGGCGACCCTGTCCAGGAGCAGCATGTCGGTGGTGTTGCGCAGATCGTGGTCCGATTCGATCATCAGGATGTCCGGATTCAACCGGGCTTGGGTGAAGTGTTGATCGGCCGCGTCGTACGCGCGGATCGAGGAAGCGCTGGAATTGCGCAAAGGCTTCTGTGCCGATAGGGA
>CAYVQQ010000335.1:0-2069 GCA_964453085.1 uncultured Mycobacterium sp. | reverse complement strand
TTCGAGCTCGCGCAGCATGAGCTCGTGCGTCGCTGCGACGATGTCGCCGATAGCGTGCCGCTGCGGGGCACGGTAGGCGTCGAGGGTGCGCCGGCGTTCACGAACCCACGTCAGCCCGAACGTCAGCGCAGCACCAAGGACCCCCCCGCCGACGTACGGCAGTGCAGCCGACAGCCATGTCATGAGCTGCGAGCATATCCGTCCATGCCGCGTTTCACGGGCGGCCTCCGACTGGCGGTCTCAACACCGGCGGTGCCCCGGTACAGCGGAAACCGCGGAGTTCGCAGGGCGAAATGTGAGCTTTGAGTCACGCGACCCTGTGGTTGCCGGCAGCAGCGAGTTGGACATCGATTGCAACACGCCCAAACCATGTACGGAACCGCCCTTCGGGGTGGACTGGAAAACCCAGCAGAAGACCGTCACCGACGAACACGAACAACGCGGCCACGCCGGACGCTTCGGCCCGGGCCTGCCCCGGGTCTCCGACGGGTCGATGCTGTTCCTGCTGCACCTGATCTCCAAAATGCAACCGGTCAAAGGCGGTGAAGGCGGCAGCCGCCTGGCTATCGTGCTCAACGGCTCCCCGCTATTCACCGGCGGGGCAGGTTCGGGAGAATCCAACATCCGTCAGTGGATCATCGAAAACGACCTACTCGACGCGATCATCGCGCTGCCCACCGACATGTTCTACAACACCGGCATCGCCACCTACATCTGGATCTTGGACAACAACAAACCCGCCGAACGCAAAGGCTCCGTGCAGCTCATCAACGGCGTGGACATGTACGGCAAAATGCGTAAATCCCTGGGCTCCAAGCGCAAAGAACTACGCGAGCAAGACATCACAACGATCTGCGACCTGTACGCCCAGCACCGCAACGACACCGGAGATGACAAGCCCGCCCTATCGAAAGTGTTCGCGGGAACCGACTTCGGCTACCGCACCATCACCGTGGAACGCCCCCTGCAACTACGATTCACCCCCACCGAAGACAACATCGCCGAAACCCTGGCAACCAAACCCGCACAGAAACTGCCCACCGGCCAGCAGAAGGCGCTGAACCACGCGCTGACCACCCTCATCGGCTCGCAGTGGAAAGCCCGCGATGAGTTCCTCACCGACCTCAAAGCCGCCCTGCGGGAAGCGGGCTTGGCCACGCCGCCCGCCCCGCTGGTCAAAGCGATCTGGTCCACCATCGGCGAACACGACGACACCGCCGCCATCGTCACCAACAACAAGGGCGAACCCGAACCCGACCCAGCACTCCGCGACACCGAAAACGTCCCCCTCAACGAAGACATCGAAGACTACTTCGCCCGCGAAGTCCTCCCGCACATCCCCAACGCCTGGATCGACCACGACAAGACCAAAATCGGCTACGAAATCCCCTTCACCCGACACTTCTACCGCTACACCCCACCCCGACCACTCGAAGACATCCAGAAAGACCTCCACCAACTCGTCAGCGAAATCCAAGACATGCTCCGGGAGATCGGAGCATGAACTGGCCTGCATACCCCAAATACAAAGACTCAGGCGTTCAGTGGCTCGGCAAAATCCCTGCCGACTGGGTGCCAACACGTATGGATAAGCACTTGCGATTCGTAAAAGATCAAGTATCTGTCGAGGAGCTGGCTGGACAAGAGGTCTTCCACTACTCGATACCTAATGTCCAATCACGTGGCACAGGCGACGTTGAAGACGGCGACTCGATTGATAGCAACAAGCTGAGAATTGGTAACAAAGTTGTGCTCGTGTCGAAACTGAACCCGCGAAAAGGAACGGTTTGCATTGCTACACCGCAAGAGCAGATTACCGTTTGCTCAACGGAGTTCATCCCACTTAAACCTCATGGGCTGGACCTGAATTTCCTGTTCTACTTGGTGTCTTGCGACCTCTACCGTCAACGACTTGAATCAGCCGTCGCATCGGTAACTCGAAGCCATCAGCGAATAGATTCAACCGAGGCGTACCGGTTCTGGTGGGGACTTCCTGGGTTTGACGACCAGGTGTCCATTGCTGATTTCCTGGATCGTGAGACGGCGAAGATTGATGCGCTGATCGCCAA
>CAYVQQ010000334.1:0-2081 GCA_964453085.1 uncultured Mycobacterium sp. | reverse complement strand
CCTGCAGCGGGTCATTCCCCATGGGCTGGTCGCCGAGGTCGACCGCGGCACGTGGACGCCGGCGCCGGTGTTCGCGATGATCGCGCAGCGTGGCCGTGTCGGCGACGAGGAGATGGAGAAGACGTTCAACATGGGCGTCGGCATGATCGCCGTCGTGGCCCCGGAAGACACCGACCGTGCCCTGGCGATATTGACCGCGCGGCACCTGGACTGCTGGGTTTTGGGCACGGTGGGCAAGGGCAAGGACGGCCCGCGGGCAAAGCTGGTCGGGCGACACCCGAAATTCTGAACAGGGGCCTCAACGAAGAGAAGCCGTGCCGACTCAGACGGCGCCGGCACGGCGAGATCCGCTTCCTGACGACGCCGGTCGAGCAGGTGGCACCGGTGTCGTCGGCTTGGTGTTTGGTTGGCCGGCAGAGCGTTCCGACAGTCCGGCGGCGCGATGCCGGCGCACCCGGTGATCGATGAGACCGCCGCCGCGGTGGCGTTGACGTTCCAGCGATGCTCCGCTCCCGAGGACGGCTCAAGGCATGGCGTCCCACGGCTCGATGAGGTCATCCTGTCGGCGAGCCGGTTGAGGCTGAATCGCATGGTGCGTCCAGAAGGCTGGATCAGGCTAGCGGGTGAGAGTCCGGTCCCGGTAGGCGCCGGAGCGTCGGGTAGCAGGCCCCGGTTCGTCGTCGAGAGGTGTCGGGCTAAGCGGGGTGTCGAAAGCTTCATTGGAGGGAGCAAGTGCACGGGCTGTAGCGGCAACGCGAACTCTGCGGCCTCGGCACAGTTGCAGCGGGAGAGCCGAGCCGCTCAGTCACGGTGAAGGCCATGTCCGGCGAGCCCTGGTCCGGGGTCAGCGCGTCGGGTCTTTCCGGGGTAGGGGAGATTGCACGTGCGCACAGTCTGGTTCGGACCTGGAGAGACCCGTTTGCGCATGCCTGCGTCGGGCGAGAGACCGAGGGTGTAAGCCGATGGTGAAAGTCCTTGGAGTGCAGCGGGAGTCTGAGGGGGCCGTAGTACCGTTAAGCGGCCGTTGGGTATTCCGACGGTTCGGGACCGGATGGTTCAGGCGGCGGCCAAGCTGGTGTTGGAACCGATTTTCGAGGCGGATTTCTTGTCGTACTCGTATGGGTTCGGCTGAAGCGGTCGGCGACGATGGCGATGGAACCCTTGCGGGCCGGGTTCATCGACGGCTGTCCGTTGGTGGTCGAGTTTGATATCGCCAACTTCGTCGGCGAGATCGACCACGAGCGTCTACTCACGGAGGTGGGTAGGCAGGATTCGGATCGACGGGTGCTCAAACTGCTGCGTTTGTGGCTGCAGGCAGGGGTGATGGTTGAAGGTGGGCTTGAGCGGACGGTCGCGCGTGCGGGACCGGGCGGGTCGCAACAGCTGTGTAGTGGGGCGGCTGTTCCGCTTGATGGTTGAGAAGCGGGGCCGCAACCTGCGCGCTGGACACGCTGGGCAGTGGACGGAAGAGTGGTTCAACGGGCACGGCCTGTATCGGCTTCGTGGCACCATCGGCTACCCGAAGGCGGCGTAACCATGTCAAGAAGATCATCGGTAAGCCGTGTGCGGGAAAATCGCACGCACGGATTGAAAGGGGGATGGGGAAACAGGCCGGCGCTGCCGGCACTGCGCCCCTGATTAGCCATGTGCTCACACGGCGCGGCGACCAGGCGAATCGGCCGCTGATGGCGCGGGGCCGGCTCCGGGTGTATTTGGGCGCCGCCCCAGGGGTTGGCAAAAGCTACGAGATGCTGTTGGAAGGCCACCGGCAGCGTGCGCAGGGCGTTGACTGCGTGATCGGGTTCGTTGAACCGCACGGTCGGAAGGCGACACAAGCGCTGGTGGAGGGGCTGGAGGTGGTGCCCCGCCGGCAGGTCCCGTATCGGGGCGGGGTGCTGTCGGAGATGGACGTGGATGCGGTGCTGGCCCGCCGCCCGCAACTGGCGCTGGTCGACGAACTCGCCCACACCAATGCCCCGGGGTCGCGCAATCCGAAACGCTGGAAAGACGTGCAAGAACTGCTCGAGGCCGGCATCGACGTGCTGACCACGCTCAACATTCAGCATCTGGAGTCGTTGAGC
>CAYVQQ010000333.1:0-2208 GCA_964453085.1 uncultured Mycobacterium sp. | reverse complement strand
GTCTTCGTATTCCCCGGCCAAGGCTCCCAATGGCTCGGCATGGGCGTCGAACTGCACGCCGAATACCCGGTATTCGCTGAGGCTTTCGATGCCGTCGTGGCCGAGCTCGACCGTCACCTGCTGCGCCCCCTGCGCGGTGTCATGTGGGGTCGCAGCGAAAATCTGGTGAACACAACAGAATTCGCCCAGCCAGCGCTCTTCGCGATCGAGGTGGCGTTGTTCCGGCTCCTCGAATCATGGGGCGTTCGACCCGATTTCGTCATGGGCCACTCCCTCGGGGAGCTGTCCGCCGCGCACGTCGCCGGCGTCCTGTCGCTGCAGAACGCCGCGATGCTGGTGGCCGCGCGGGGTCGCTTCATGCAGGCCCTACCGGAGGGCGGGGCGATGATCGCCGTACAGGCGACCGAGGAGGAAGTGCGGCCCCTGCTGGGCGGCCGGGTTGGCCTGGCGGCCATCAACGGTCCCGCTGCCGTGGTGATCTCGGGCGCCCACGATGATGCGGTCGCGGTAGCCGAGCGGTTCCGCGGGCAAGGCCGCCGAGTGCACCGGTTGGCCGTCTCGCACGCTTTCCACTCGCCGTTGATGGAGCCGATGATCGACGAGTTCGCCGCGGCGGCCGCCGGGCTGGCGACCGCCGCGGCCGGCATTCCGGTCATCTCCAACGTGACGGGGCAATTGGCCGGAGACGACTTCGCCTCGCCGTCGTACTGGAAGCGCCACATCCGCGAAGCGGTCCGATTCGCCGACAGCATCCGCTTCGCATACTCGGCCGGAGCCACCCGCTTCCTGGAAGTCGGCCCCGGCGGGGGCCTGACGGCGGCGATCGAGGAATCGCTGCCCGACGCGCCCGTGCTGACGGCGTCGGTGCTCCGTAAGGATCGACCCGAGCCGGTGACGCTGGTCAACGCGGTCGCGCACGGGTTCGTCACCGGCATGGACGTGGACTGGCGTGCTGTGACAGGGACGGCCAACTTTGTCGAACTACCCACGTACGCCTTCGAGCGGCGCCGGTTCTGGCTTGCCGCTGGCGGTGGGGCCGCCGACGCCGCCGGTCTGGGGCTGAGCGCCGGCGAGCACCCGTTGCTCGGCGCGGTCGTCGATTTGCCGGCCACGGGCGGGGTGGTGTTGACGGGCCGGTTGTCAGCCGGAACGCAGGGCTGGCTGTCCGATCACACCGTGGGCGGGACGGTGCTGTTTCCCGGTGCCGGATTCGTGGAGCTGGCGATCCGCGCCGGCGACGAGGTGGGCTGCGGGGTGGTCGAGGAGTTGAATCTGGCTGCGCCGCTCGTCTTGCCCCCCGCATCCTCGGTCGCGGTGCAGGTCGTCGTCGGCGCTCCCGACGAGTCGGGCGCCCGCGCTGTGTCGGTGTTCTCGCGCGCCGAGCCGAGCTCTGCTTGGCTGTTGCATGCCGACGGTGTGCTGCGTGCGGGATCGGTCGAGCCCGGCGCCGACCTGTCGGTGTGGCCGCCGGCCGGGGCCGTACCGGTGGACATCGGCGATGGGTACCAGAGACTGGCCGAACGCGGTTACGGCTACGGGCCCGCGTTCCGGGGCCTGACCTCGATGTGGCGCCGCGGCGACGAAGTGTTCGCGGAGGTGGCGCTGCCCGCCGGCGCCGGGGTGTCCGCGACCGGGTTCGGAATCCATCCGGTGCTGCTGGATGCGGCACTGCACGCGGTGATCCTGGCCGCGCAACCGGGCGAATTGGCCGAGGGCTCCATGCTGGTGCCGTTCTCCTGGCAGGGCGTGTCGTTGTACGCCGCGGGCGCGGAGGCGCTGCGGGCGCGCCTCGCACCGTCTGGTCCGTCCTCGATGTCGATCGAGCTGGCCGACGGTTTGGGATTACCGGTGTTGTCGGTGTCGTCGATGCTGGCCCGCCCGGTCAGCGATCAGCAACTCCTGGCCGCGGCCTCGAATTCGGGTCCCGATCGGATCTTCGAGGTCGTCTGGTCCGCGCAACCCTCGGAGAGCGTGCAGCCGGTTTCGGTATGCACTTGGGATACAACCGTATTCGATACCGTAACGGTCGAACCCACGGCGTATCTGTTCGCATCTCCGCCGGTGAGCGGTGACGTCGTCACGGACGTGTACGCAACCACCCGTGCCGTGCTGGAGGTGCTGCAAACGTGGTTGACCCGAAACCAGACGGCGACGCTGGTGGTGGCGACGCGGGGTGCGGTGGCGTTGCCGGGTGAGGACGTCGCCGAT
>CAYVQQ010000332.1:0-2254 GCA_964453085.1 uncultured Mycobacterium sp. | reverse complement strand
ACCCACCGATCAACCGAACACCCCAGCCAGCGTGTTACTGACCCACGCTCCTAGGAGACCGGCAGAAAGTCGGCCTCGAAAATCGTTTCCAGCACCAGCTTCAGCGCCGCCTGAACGACCCGATTCGCGATTGTCGGAATCCCCAGCTTCCGGACCTTCCCGCTGCCTCCCGGTTTGGGGGATCGTCCGTTCCCGTACTGGAAGCGGACGAAACGAGCTGTCCGTCAATTGAAGTCGCAGGTCATCCAGAAACCCGGTCACCCCGATGCTCGCCTCCGCTTCGGTGATGGTCAGACGGTCGACACCAGGAGTCCTCGCACCAGCATTGCCCGCAACCCGCCCGAACGCCACGAGCAGCGTCGCCGGTCGTGAAGTTGAACAGGTCATCGAACCTGCGGCCTGGATCAGCCGCCGCTCTATGGTGAAGCTTGGCCTGCATCCCCGATACCCGAGACCGAGGCCCTTGCAGATCCGCGATGTCCGGGGCGACGATGTTCACCGTCGCGTCTTTCGGCATGACAGTCTCCTTCCCTGCTCGATACCGCTGCCGTCCTTCCCCATGTGCCGGGCTTTCCCCGGCTCGGAGTACTACGACGGCTCCGCCCCATCCCGACCCGATCGGCGGTCGGCGCGCCCAGCCGGACCCTGCGGGTCGGGTGCACGCAGCATCGGCGGGACCAGGATGGTTCCCGTGTGCACTGTGATTCGCTCGACGAAGGAGGAGCCCGACTCTGCCCCGCAGCATCACCATGGCTTCCCCCAGCACTTCACCATGGTCTCCGGGTCGGCCGGCGACGTCGGTCTTTCACCTCCGCTCGAATCAACAGCGCTTCACGGCACACCGGGCGCGCCTTGGCAGGACCAACCGGGTGCCGGCCGGCCAGGCGGACAGATCAACCAGATCGGTGGCCTCGGCCACCCAGGAGCCCTCGCGGATGCCACCGTCTGTGGTGATGGCCGGATACCACGCGTCGTTGGTGTTGAGCACCTCGGCGGCCTCGCGGATCGGGGCGCCGATCACCGCTCCCGAAAGAACCCCACGTGTGCGGCCCGGCCGGCCGCAGCGAACCCGTGGGTGCCCAACAGCATTTTCCTCAAGCTGTCGTCGAAATGATCGACGGTGATGGTGGCATCGACATCCAGCGCCGTCACCCGCCATGACCGGGGCCGCCCCAGCGGCCCACGCCCGGGCATGGCCGCAGGCGGCCCGGATCCCCGCCAGGTGAGCGGCGTCGCCGCGACTCAGTCGGTATCACCGGCCACCGCTGCCGCCGGATCGGCGAACACCTCCCCGGGCGTATGCATCCACGGACCCCGGTCAGGACGTCGCCAAGCGCCCTCCGAGCCTGCCCAACCCGGGCGTGCGACACCACATCGGCACCGCCGGACGACACTGTCGTCCGAGCAACCGCCACGCGACCGTTCATTTGAAAAGATGCCACCCCGCTGGATGCCGAAGTCTCAAGAAACCTCGTCATCCATTGCAGGACAGGCAATCATCCATTGCAGGACAGGAACCGTCGCTAGTCGATACCGCATCGACCCGCGACGGCGGAAACCCGACGATCAATGTTCACGTTGTCTTCACCGTCCGCGCAGTCGGTGTTCGTCAATGGCGACAACACTCCCCCAACTATGTGGTTGATGGGATCATCTTTGTCCGCCGCTGGCGTGCTGATGACAATCGGCCTGGCCGCGTCCGCGCACGCCGACGACAACGACGCCATCTTCTTCAATCAGCTGGATCGTGCCGGCATTGAGTTCGCGGATGCGCAAGACGCCGTCACCGCGGCCAAGGGGGTCTGTGACTATCTTGCGGAGGGACGCTCCGTGACCGTAGTCGCACGCGCACTGAAAATCCGGAATCACCACCTGTCGAACAACAACGCTCTCCAATTCGTCGAGATCGCCGGGGATACTTACTGCCCAAGCCAGCTGTCGGGCGCTGTCACCGGTTGAAGTACCGAGTTCCCGGGCGGCCCCGACGTGAAAGTCGTACGCGACACGTGGTCACCGTTGTCGAGGCGACGGTGCGCTCCCACCGCCGAACCTGACTTCTACTGCTTTCGGGATGTCTTTTGGTCGGCCGCACGGCGCCACCGAACTCACGCGATGCGATAGGGAGGCAACAGTGAAAATGAGGTTCGTCAAGCCACTTTTGATCGCGGCCGGGATAGCCACCTTCGTGGCCCCTGTAACCGCCCGCGCCGACGATGCCACCTTCTTCGAGCAGCTCAACCAGGATGGCATCCAG
>CAYVQQ010000331.1:0-2299 GCA_964453085.1 uncultured Mycobacterium sp. | reverse complement strand
TGGAGGGACGACTCAGCGCGGATCAACTTGACGGCTTTCGCCAGGAGCACAGCCATCCCGGCGGCGGGCTGCCGTCGTATCCGCATCCGCGGCTGATGCCCGACTTCTGGGAGTTCCCGACTGTGTCGATGGGCCTGGGCCCGATGAACGCCATTTATCAGGCCCGGTTCAACCATTATCTGCACGACCGGGGCATCAAGGACACCTCGGATCAACATGTGTGGTGCTTTCTGGGCGATGGCGAGATGGACGAACCCGAAAGCCGGGGGCTGCTGCACATCGGAGCCCTCGATGGTTTGGACAACCTCACCTTTGTGATCAACTGCAACTTGCAGCGCCTCGATGGTCCGGTGCGCGGAAACGGCAAGATCATCCAGGAGCTCGAGTCCTTCTTCCGGGGCGCCGGCTGGAACGTCATCAAGGTGATCTGGGGCCGTGAATGGGATGCACTGCTGCACGCCGACCGCGACGGTGCCCTGGTGAACCTGATGAACACCACGCCCGACGGTGACTACCAGACCTACAAGGCCAACGACGGCGGCTATGTCCGCGAGCATTTCTTCGGCCGCGATCCGCGCACCAAGGAACTGGTGAAGAACCTGTCCGACGACGAGATCTGGAACCTCAAGCGCGGCGGTCACGACTACCGCAAGGTCTATGCCGCCTACCGCGCTGCGGTCGAGCACAAAGGACAGCCGACCGTGATCCTGGCGAAGACCATCAAGGGGTACGCGCTGGGTAAGCACTTCGAGGGCCGCATGGCCACCCACCAGATGAAGAAGCTCACGCTGGAAAACCTCAAGGAGTTCCGTGACAGGCAAAGGATTCCGATCTCCGACGCCCAGTTGGAGGAGGATCCCTATCTGCCGCCGTACTACCACCCGGGCCCGGATGCGCCGGAGATCCGCTACCTGCTGGACCGGCGCCGCATCCTCGGCGGCTTCCTCCCGCAGCGGCGGACAACGTCCAAGGCGCTGACGCTGCCCGGCCGTGACGTCTACAAGTCGCTTAAAGACGGATCGGGAAACCAGGAGGTTGCCACGACGATGGCGGCCGTGCGCACGTTCCGGGAAGTGTTGCGCAGCAAGGAAATCGGTTCGCGTATTGTGCCGATCGTTCCTGACGAGGCGCGCACCTTCGGGATGGACTCGTGGTTCCCGTCGCTCAAGATCTATAACCGCCATGGCCAGCTGTACACCTCGGTCGACGCCGACCTGATGCTGGCGTACAAGGAAAGCCAGGTCGGGCAGATCCTGCACGAAGGCATCGACGAAGCCGGTTCGGCGGCCTGCTTCACCGCCGCAGGTACCTCGTATGCGACGCACAACGAGCCGATGATCCCGATCTACATCTTCTATTCGATGTTCGGATTCCAGCGGACCGGGGACAGCTTGTGGGCCGCGGGCGACCAGATGGCCCGCGGGTTCCTGCTCGGCGCCACGGCCGGTCGCACCACGCTGACCGGCGAGGGGCTGCAACACGCCGACGGCCAGTCGCTGCTGCTTGCGTCCACCAATCCCGCGGTGGTCGCCTACGACCCCGCGTTCGCCTTCGAGATCGCCTACATCGTGGAAAGCGGGCTGGCCCGCATGTTCGGCGAGAACCCGGAGAACGTCATGTTCTACCTCACCATCTACAACGAGCCGTATGTGCAACCGGCGGAACCGGAGAACTTCGATCCCGAAGGCCTGCTGCGGGGCATCTACCGATATCGGGCAGCCAACGAGCGCCGCGCCAACACCGCCCACATCCTGGCCTCCGGGGTGGCGCTGCCCTCGGCGCTCAAGGCCGCCGACATGCTCGCGGCGAAGTGGGATGTCGCCGCCGACGTGTGGTCGGTGACCAGTTGGGGCGAACTCAACCGCGACGGGGTGGCCGCCGAGAAAGCAAGGCTGCAGCACCCCGACCGGCCCGCGCCGGTGCCCTACGTCACCCAAGCCCTCGAAGGGGCCGCCGGGCCGGTGGTCGCCGTGTCGGACTGGATGCGGGGGGTGCCCGAGCAGATCCGGCCGTGGGTGCCGGGCACCTACGTGACGCTGGGCACCGACGGGTTCGGCTTCTCCGACACCCGGCCCGCTGCGCGCCGCTACTTCAACACCGACGCCGAGTCACAGGTGGTCGCCGTGCTCGAGGCCTTGGCGCGTGACGGCGAGATCGACCCGTCGGTGGCGGTGGCCGCCGCCCGCGAGTACCGCATCGACTACGTGCAGGCGGCCTCCGAGCAGACGTCGGATCCCGGAGTGGCCTAAAGCGTGTCGAACAGCTGGCTGCGGTTGAGTCGTCGGAGTGGTTGGGCGAT
>CAYVQQ010000330.1:0-2467 GCA_964453085.1 uncultured Mycobacterium sp. | reverse complement strand
CCTCCTCGGCCAGCGCGTCGGTGCCCACGACCAGCACCCGAGAGCCCGGCGGCAGCTGGTCGGCCAGCAACCTGGCGGCGCTCTGGGCGCTGGTGGCCACGTCGCCGCGGGTGGCGGTGAAGCCGAGATCGCTCAGGTGCGCGGCGACCTCCTCGGGGCTCCGCGAGGCGTTGTTGGTGACGAAGAACATGCGGCTACGCACCTCGGCGAGCGCCTCCACGGCCCCCTCGGTGGGGCTGCGGCCGCAGAAAGCCGTCCCGTCCAGGTCGATCAGCAGGCAGTCGTATTCCTGCGCGATGGTCTTCATAATGCGGCGAACTCGGCGACCCGGTCCTCGGCGTCGGTGACACCTTCGACGTCCGCTTCGGCCGAACGCAGGAACCATTGCAGGGCCTCGTCCCTGCGCCCTAACGCCAGCAGCGTGTCGGCGTAGGCGTAGAACAACCGCGCCGCCATCGGTCCTTTGCGGCCGGGGTCCAGCTGCGGCGTGGACAGCACCGTCAGCGCCTGCTCGCGCTGGCCCAGGTCGGCGCGCGCGCCGGCCGCGACGATGCGCAGCTCGTCGGCGTCGTCGCCGCTGAGCTCGGCGGCCTCGGGTCCACGCGCCAGCTCGATCGCCCGCTCCGGGCGGCCCAGTCCTCGTTCGCAATCGGCCATCAGTGCGAGCAACGACGATTTGCTGCCCATCCTGCGGGCGGCGCGCAGCTCCGACAGCGCCTCGGCCCAGTCCCCGCAGCGGTAGGCTGCGATGCCGACGGCTTCCCGCACCGCGGCGATCCTGCTGGAGCGGGCCCGCGCCGCGCGCGCGTGACCGAGCGCGGTCTCGGGGTCCTCGTCCAGCAGCGCGCCGGCGGCGACCAGGTGGCGCGCCACCGCGTCGGCGGTCGCGCGGTCCAGGGTGCTCAGTTCGCGGCGGATCGCGGGGTCCAACTGACGGGCATCCACGTCGGACGGGATGGCCGGCGCGTCGTGCGGCCCACGGTCACCGCGGGCGTTCCGGCCGTTGTCCCTGGGCTGGCCGTCCCTTGGCTGGCCGCCAGTGTCCCTGGTCTGGGCGGCACGGGCGCGGCCGGGCCTCGACCAGCCCCCCGCGGCGGGGCGCGGTCGTCGCTCCCTGCCGGCCTTCTGCCTGTATTCGACCACGCTGCTGAGAATACAAGGCCCTCACGACTGCAGCCGGTTCGGCAGCAGCGGCGCCATCATCGCCGGGCTGTACGTCGCCACCTCGACGATCGCGAACTTGCCCGCGACGTGGTAGGACATGCCGGTGACGTCCGCCGTCCGGGCCACGACGGAGTCGAACGACCCGCCCGGGGAGCACAGTGACGGGCACACCGACTGGCCCAGCGCCTCGGTGGCGGCGGGCTGGGAGCAGGCGATGCCGGCGCCGGTCAGCGCCGACAGGAAGGCGGTGCCGAGCATGTCCGCGCGGATGGGCGCCGCCACCGCGACCACTCCCGCGGCCACCCCCAGAGACTGCGCGAGGGTCATGTGCGCACGCGTCGCCGAAGTCATCGGGACAACACTGGCCGACACGGCTCCACAGCGGCGGCACGATGAGATGAAGGTTTGCACACGTGTTTTTGCGGTGGCGGGTCGTCGCGGCCGCGTACCACGTTCGCTACCAGACCCTCTCGACCCCGGCGATGTTGCGTTTGCCGCGACGCAGCACCAGCCAACGGCCGTGCAGGAAGTCGGAGCTCTGCGGCACCCACTCCTCGGTCTCGACGCGCACGTTGTTGACCGAGACACCGCCCTCCCCGATCGTGCGGCGGGCGGCCTTCCTGCTCTCGGACAGGCCGCTGGCCACCAGCAGGTCGACGATGCTGTCGGGGCCGCCCGGCTCGAGCTCGGCCACCGAGGTCTCCCGCAGCGCCGCCGCCAGTGTCGGTTCGTCGAGGCGGTCCAGGTCGCCCTGGCCGAACAGGGCGCGGCTGGCGTGCTCGACGGCCTCGGTGGCAGCCTCGCCGTGCACCAGGGTGGTCAGCTCGCGGGCCAGGATGCGCTGGGCGGCGCGCTGCTGCGGGCGCTCGGCGGTGGCCTGCTCCAATTCGGCCACCTCGTCGGCGGCCAGGAAGGTGAACCAGCGCAGGTTGCGGATCACGTCCGCGTCGGCGGTGTTGAAGAAGTACTGGTACCAGGCGTACGGGGTGGTCAGCTCCGGGTCCAGCCAGAGGCTGCCGCCGCCGGTGGACTTGCCGAACTTGCTGCCGTCGGCGGCGGTCACCAGCGGAACCGTCAGCGCATGTACGGACGCGCCCAGCTTCTGGCGGACCAGGCGGACGCCGGCGATGATGTTGCCCCATTGGTCCGAGCCGCCGATCTGCAGCACGCAGCCGTGGCGCCGGTGCAACTCGACGTAGTCGTTGGCCTGCAAAAGCATGTAGCTGAACTCGGTGTAGGAGATGCCCTCGCCCGCCAGGCGCCGCCGGACGGTGTCGCGGTCCAGCATCACGTTGACCGAGAA
>CAYVQQ010000329.1:0-2467 GCA_964453085.1 uncultured Mycobacterium sp. | reverse complement strand
CACCCACGCCACCGCTCACCCACCACGCGACCCAAGACTCGCCGCAACCAACAGCGCCACCCCATCCTCGATCCCCGCGGCGAGAGTCCCGATGTCGGCGGCGGTGTCGTAGTCGGCGGTGATACCGAAGACGAGCGCATCGGCGTAGCTGACCATCGCGATGCCGGTGCGCACCTGCAGCGCGATGGGCGGGACCGGCAGGATCTCCAACACCAGCCGCCCCAGCAGCCGCTGCCGGCCGCGCGGGCCGGGCACGTTGGTGGCCAGTCCGACGACGGCACGCTGCGGCAGCCGTGCCAGCAGGCGGACCGCCCACGCGGAGAAGGCGAACGGCACGCTGTCGGCCGCCGACACCGCCACGCTGCCGCCCTCGCTCTGTCCGCTGGCCTTGGCCCGGGTGAGGCGTTCGCGCACCAGTAGCAGCTGCCGAACGGGGTCCGGCTCGTCGACCGGCAGCAGCGGCAACATGGCGGAGACCCGGTTGTCGCTGGCCGCGAAGTGATCGGCCGTGCGGACCGAGACGGGAACCAGGGTGCGCAGGGAATCGTGGCCGGGCCGTTCACCGCGATCCAGCAGGACGCGGCGATAGCTGTACGTGATCGCCGCCAGCGCAACGTCGTTGAGCGTCACATGGAACGCCCGGGACACTGTCTGCAGGTCGGCCAGCCGGACTCGGGCCGCGCTGTAGCGCCGCATCGTCGTGAGCGGTCCGTTCAGCGACGACGGCCGCGCCGGTCGCAGGAGGCCGGCGGTCAGCTCGGCCACCCCGATGGCGGCGTGTTCGGCCGCCAGGGCTCCCCGCCCGATCTCGCGCACCCAGTTCAGCGGGTTCAGGTCGATCCCCGCCAGCTTCACGCCCCGGCTCGCGCGGCCTTTGGTGCCCGCGATGTCGGTGGCGAAGGTGCCGGTGTCGTCGTCGCCGAACCTGGCCATCATCTGCGTCGCCGCGATGCCGTCAGCCACGCAATGGTGCAGTTTGACCAACACCGCCCACCGGTCGTCGGGCAGCCCCTCGATGATCCAGCAGTCCCACAACGGGCGCTCGCGGTCGAGCCGGCGCTCCATCAGGGCGGCGATCGTCTCGAAGAGTTCGGCGTCGCCGCCGGGGTGCGGCAGCGCGGCGCGGTGCAGGTGGCGGGTCAGGTCGAAGTGCGGGTCATCCGTCCATTCCGGGGGCCGCAGATCCAGCGGATGGGTTCGCAGCACCTGCCGGAAACGTGGGACCGCCGCCGCCCGCCGGGTGAAGGCCGCGACGAACTCGTCGTAGCGCGGCACGGGCCCCTCCATGACCGATACCGCGCCCAGCGCCAGGCTCACATGCGGATCGGCGTCCTCAACCTCCAAGAAGGCGGCGTCCAGGGCAGTCAACTGCTCCATTCCGCCACTGTCCGCCACGGCACCGCCCCCGATCAGGGCCGGAAGTCCTCACCTTGGGTGCCAAACGCACGCAGAACGGCGGCGGGCGTGACCATATCGTCATCAAGTGACGCCGGGTTCGCGGGCGGACGGGCAACCATGCGCAACCATGCGCAACGATGCGAAGGAACAGGGCATGACGGGGTTCACCTACATTCGCTTCTTCGAGGAGTTCGGCATCGCCGACGTGCCGCTCGTCGGCGGCAAGAACGCCTCGCTCGGCGAGATGTTCCAGAAGCTGTCGCAACGGGGCGTCCGGGTGCCGCACGGATTCGCCATCACCGCCGAGGCCTACAAGCACGTGCTGGACCGCGCCGACGCCTGGGCCGCGCTGCACGCCGAGCTCGACGACCTCGACCCCGCCGACGTCACCGCCTTGGCACGCAAGGGCAAACGCGCCCGTGAGATCGTCTACGGCGCCGGCCTCCCCGAAGACCTTGCCGACGAGATCCTGGACGGCTACCGCGCGCTGCAGGACGAATACGGCGACGACGTCAGCCTCGCCGTGCGCAGCTCGGCCACGGCCGAGGACCTGCCGACCGCGAGCTTCGCCGGCCAGCAGGAGACCTTCCTCAACGTCAAGGGACCCGAGAGCCTGCTGGATGCGTGCCGCCGCTGCTTCGCCAGCCTGTTCACCGACCGGGCCATCCACTACCGCATCGACCAGGGCTTCGACCAGTTCAAGGTCGCGCTGTCGATCGGCGTGATGAAGATGGTGCGCTCCGACCTGGCCGCCTCGGGGGTGATGTTCACCCTCGACACCGAGTCCGGCTTCACCGACGTCGTGTTCGTGACCGGCTCGTACGGCCTGGGCGAGAACGTGGTCCAGGGCACGGTCGACCCCGACGAGTTCTACGTCCACAAGCCGACCTACCAGGCCGGGCACCGCGCCGTGCTGCGCCGCCTGATCGGCGACAAGGACGTGAAGATGGTGTTCGACGAGGGCGGCACCAAACACACGACCCGCAACGTCGCCACCCCGAGGACTGACCGCGGCCGTTTCTGCATCACCGACGCCGACGTGCTGGAGTTGGCCGGCTACGCGTGCACC
>CAYVQQ010000328.1:0-2543 GCA_964453085.1 uncultured Mycobacterium sp. | reverse complement strand
TATCCAGCTGACCGAGCGGCGGGTCTGCGGGGGCGCTTCCGGGAAGGGCGGCGGCGAGAGAGGCGGCCGTGGGGTCGGTGAATGATCGGCGTGAATGCGCCGCTTGCAAGGACATTGGCGTGTGTCGGGGTGGCGGAGAGGATCGGTCCGCCGCACCAAGACCACCGGAAGGGCACTGACGGTCGGGCGCCGGCGCCGGCACCGCGTAATCCACGTCACTTTCCGCAAACTGCGGTTCGGTGTCGGGGCTTTGCGGCCCGGTCGGATGGCGGGGGCTTGCCGGCGGCCGTTGGTGGCCACCGTCGCGGGCCACGCCGAAAACTCGTGCGACGCGATCGGGCAAACCCCTCCACCGCCCCACCGCCCCGCATTGCGAATGCCAGAGCTTCCGGCAGCGAATTCGCCGCACCGGGGATCGCCGCATTGCCCCACTCGATTCGGGTGAACGGAATATTGCCAAAAACTGGCCCCGGCGTATTCCGCGGGTGTACACATCGGGGCGGCCAGCGTTTGCTGGGATCCGAAGTTCTCACCCAGACCATGGGTGGCGCGTGAGTTCGCATGCGCATGAGCAGGACATTCGGCGCGCGGGGCCGCATGCGACCGGTCCGGCTGGACGTCTCGACAAAATTAGCTGGGGATATCCTGTGCATCGGCCGGTACGAGTTGTCGGGGCGCGGCAATTGAGTTTGACTGTCGGGCAGTGAAGTGTGTCGCCGGGACGGTGCACCCGAAGGTTGCCACATGGTGTCCGAAACGGGTCGACGCACCGTGGCGCCGGGCCCGCCACGATTGCGCGTCAATGTCGACCGCCAACAGGTCCTGTAACACTGACTGGTACCCGGCCGGCCGACGGCGGCGGCCGGGTATGACGCGGAAGGCGACAAGTGGCGGTTGATGTCTGGTGCCGCGTCTCGACCGTCGATGACCGCCGCGCTGCCACTGCCGTGCGGCGCGCGCCGATTACGATCTCTCTTCCATCTCTCTTCCATGCGCGTGGACGGGCGGTAAGAAAATGCTAAGCCCGCCAGGCTGTTTCGGATTGCGCTTCCCGTAGTCCCGACGAGCCCGCCGCAACCCGGCACCCCACGCAAGAAGTGGCTTGCTGGTTGCCCGACACTGTGAAAGGTAAACACCGCATGGCAAGTACGCGTCGCATCCTGGACTGGGATCCTGAAGATGCCGCGGCCTGGGATGCCGGCAACAGCCGCATCGCCCGGCGCAACCTGATCTGGTCCATCGTGACCTCGCACGTCGCTTTTTCGATCTGGTACTTGTGGTCGGTGATGGTGCTGTTCATGCCGACCGGCGTGTACGGCTTCAAGACGGGCGACAAGCTGCTGATCGGCGCCACCGCGGCTCTGGTCGGAGCGGTCGCCCGCATCCCGTATGCCATGGCGGGGGCCAGGTTGGGCGGCCGCAACTGGGCTGTGTTGTCCTCCGCGGTGTTGCTGATCCCCACGGCCGGCACCATCGTGCTGCTGGCGCACCCCGGCCTGCCGTTGTGGCCGTACCTGGTCTGCGGCGCGCTGACCGGCCTCGGGGGGGCCAACTACTCGGCGTCGCTCGCCACCGTGGAAACCTTCTATCCCCAGCGACTCAAGGGGGTCGCGATGGGACTCACGGGCGGTATCGCCAACCTCGGGTCGGCGGCCATCCAGGCGGCTGGTTTGATCGTGCTGGCCACCGCGGGCCACGAGGCGCCCTACCTGGTCTGCGCGATCTACCTGGTGCTGCTGGCGGTGGGCGGGGTCGGTGCGGCGCTGTTCATGAACAACCTCCACTACCGCATCGACATGAGCCACCTCAAAGAAGTCCTCATGGTCGGCGACTCGTGGGGCGTCGCGATGCTGTACCTGTGTTGCTCCGGCTCGTTCATCGGCTTCGCCTTCGCGTTCGGGCAGGTGCTACAGCACAATTTCGTGGCCAGTGGGCAGAGCCACGGGCTGGCGGCATTGCACGCCGCCGAGGTGGCCTTCATCGGACCGCTTCTGGGGTCGGTGGCGCGCGTGTACGGCGGCAAGTTGAGCGACCACTTCGGTGGCGGCCGGGTCGCCCTGGCGGTGCTCTCCTGCATGATCCTCGTCGGCGGCTTCCTGGTGGTGGTCAGCACCCATGACGACTTCACCCGCGGCGAGGGCGATCCCGTGACGGGTTTCACGCTGGTCGGCTACATCCTCGGCTTCATCGCGCTGTTCATCTTCTCCGGTGCCGGCAAGGGTGCGGTCTACAAGCTGATCCCGTCGATCTTCGAGGCACGCAGCCGTCAGTTGGACGTCAGCGACGCCGAACGCAGGCTTTGGGTGCGGGTCAGGTCGGGCACCCTGATCGGGTTCGCCGGGGCGTTCGGCGGACTCGGGGGCGTGGGGATCAATCTGGCACTGCATCAATCCTACGAACGCGCCGGCACCGAGACGCCCGCATTCTGGATCTTTCTCGGATGTTACGTCGCCGCGGCCGTCCTGGCGTGGGCGCGCTATGTTCGCGCGCACGACAAACTGGCGGCAGTGGCGGTGCAGACCGGGGCAGAGGTGCCGGTTAAC
>CAYVQQ010000327.1:0-2564 GCA_964453085.1 uncultured Mycobacterium sp. | reverse complement strand
TCGCCGCGGTAGGTCAGGTGCGCGAAGCGGCGGGCGATCGACAGCCCGGTCTGCGGCGTGCGACCGCTGTCGTGGTAGTCGCCGCCCTGCCAGTCGGGGTCGGCCTTGATGGCCGCGATCTGAGTGGTCTGGGTACCGATTTGGTCGGCGGTGGCGCGCGCGCCGACCGCCAACAGCAGCCCCGCCCGGACCTGGTCAGGATGACCGACCATCCACTCCAAAGCCCTTGCGCCGCCCATGGATCCGCCGACGACGGCCGCGACCTCGTTGATTCCCAACGCGGCCAGCGCGGAGATGTCGGCCTCCACCTGATCGCGCACCGTGATCAGCGGAAACCTTGATCCCCAAGGCTTGCCGTCCCGTGCGCGCGAGCTGGGCCCCGTGGAGCCGCGGCAGCCGCCCAGCACGTTGGTGGCCACCGCGCACCAGCGGTCGGTGTCGATCGGTGCACCCGGCCCGAGTATGCCGTCCCACCAGCCGGGTGTCGGATGCCCGGGCCCGGCCGGCCCACTGACGTGGGAGTCGCCGGTGAGCGCGTGCAGGACCACCACCACGTTGTCGCGAGTGGGGGAGAGTTCACCCCAGCGCTGGACGGCGATGCAGACGTCATCGATCACCGCGCCGCTTTCGGTGGTCAACGCGCCGATGTGGACGAAGCCGATCTCGCCCTCGGCGGGCAGCGTCTGGGTGGGAAACTCCGAGATCGTCATGTCAACTCGCCTCAGCAGGCCGCCACCGCGTGCGGGTCGCCGCTGGACCGCGTCGACAGCCCCGGCCGGTCATATTGCCGTGCCGCGGAGAAACCGAGCTCCAGGTCGGCCAGGATGTCGTCGATGCCTTCGATGCCGACGGCCAGGCGCACCAGCCCCGGGCTGACGCCGGTGGACAGTTGCTCCGCCGGGCTCAGCTGAGCGTGGGTGGTCGACGCGGGGTGGATCACCAACGAGCGCACGTCGCCGATGTTGGCGACGTGGCTGTGCAGCTTGAGCGCGTTGACGAACGCCTTGCCGGCCTCGATGCCGCCGGCCAGCTCGAACGAGAGGACGGCCCCGGTACCCTTGGGCGCCAGCTTCTTTGCGCGCTCGTGCCATGGCGAGCTGGGCAGGCCCGCGTAGTTGACCGACAACACGCTGTCGTGGGCGGCCAGGAACTCGGCGACCCGCTGCGCGTTGGCGACGTGGCGCTCCATGCGCAGGCTCAGCGTTTCGATGCCCTGGGCGACCAGGAACGCGTTGAACGGCGAAGCGGCCGAGCCGAAGTCGCGCAGCAGTTGCACGCGCGCCTTCAGCGCGAACGCCGGCGGCCCCAACTCGGCATACACCACGCCGTGGTAGCTCGGGTCGGGCGTGGTGAAGCCGGGGAAGCGGCCCTGCGTCCAGTCGAACGTGCCGCCGTCGACGATGACGCCGGCGATCGCGGCGCCGTGCCCGCCCAGGTACTTGGTGGCCGAGTGCACCACGATGTCGGCGCCGTACGTGAACGGCTGGATGAGGTATGGCGTGGCGACGGTGTTGTCGACGATCAGCGGCAGCCCGTTGGCGTGGGCGACCCCGGCGACGCCGGGGATGTCCAGCACGTCGATCTTGGGGTTGGAGATCGTCTCGCCGAAGAACGCCTTCGTGTTCGGCTTGACCGCGGCCTGCCAGCAGTCCAGGTCGTCGGGGTCCGCGACGAAGGTGACCTCGATGCCGAGCTTGGCCAGCGAGTAGTGCAGCAGGTTGTACGTGCCGCCATAGAGCCGCGGGCTCGCCACAATGTGATCTCCAGTGCCTGCGAGGTTCAAGATGGCGAAGGTCTCAGCGGCCTGCCCCGAGCTCAAGAACAGCGCGGCCGCACCGCCTTCCAGCGCGGCGATGCGTTGTTCGACGACGTCGGTGGTCGGGTTGCCCAGCCGGGTGTAGATGTTGCCGGGCACCTCGAGGCCGAACAGCGCGGCGGCGTGCGCGGTGTCGTTGAAGGTGTAGGACGTGGTCTGGTAGATCGGCAGTGCCCGGGCGCGGGTCGCCG
Organism: uncultured Mycobacterium sp.; assembly: GCA_964453085.1. GTDB lineage: Bacteria > Actinomycetota > Actinomycetes > Mycobacteriales > Mycobacteriaceae > Mycobacterium. The sequence goes on along the minus strand of CAYVQQ010000327.1, from coordinate 557 downwards.
GGTCGGGCTGCTGGCCGGCATGGATCTGCTTGGTGTCGAAGGACCAGCTCGCGGTCGGATCGCCGTCCTCGCCGGCATCGGTACCGGAAGTGCTGTTTTCGGTGCTCACGGGTGTCGCTTTCGTCTGGACAGGTCGGGTATCGGGGCAGCCGCGCGGGACGCCACCACCGGTGGACGCGTCAACCGGCGGCCACCGGCTAACAGCGATACACGAGTAGGCAGACAAGCCGATCCGGAAGATCTGGATGGACGATGCGCACCACGTTTCCCCTCTAGTCAGGGGTCCGTTATGGCGGACCCGCGCTTGCCGTGCAGCCTGTGGCTACTAGACCTGGTCTTTCACCCGGGGCACCCCACCGCGGTTGGAGGGTTGCCGGCCAGCAAGCCGGGGCTTAGCGCTGGCGCTCATGACCGATTCGAAGCTTAGCTCATAGTACCGAGCTGACGCCAACACTTTTTCAGCAACGGCGGTTCGCCGGCGCTGGGGGGCCGACGAGGACCTTTAGTAGTCTGGCCTCACGAGCGACCGCTCGCCGAAGCTTTCCAGGTGCTGGAGG
>CAYVQQ010000326.1:0-2613 GCA_964453085.1 uncultured Mycobacterium sp. | reverse complement strand
GGTTCGAGCGGTGGTTGCCGTGGGTGCCGATGGTGCTCCTCCTCTTCGTGGCGTACGTCACCGTCGCCCTGACCAACTGGCTGGGGCCTGACGGGATCATCCTCGCGATCGCCTGTGCGTTGGTGGCTTTGCTGTTGTGGCCAACACTGGCGTTCATGCTGTGGTCGGCGGCAGACCGGCGTCGCCGCGCCGACCGATACGTGATCTGCGAAGCGGACTACGCCGATGCGCCGCGACCGATCAAGTCGACGATGCGGCGTATCTACCGATTGGCGCAGTCGGTGCGATCCGGCCCGGCCTACCAACGCGACATGTTCGGTGAGCTCGGGCTGGACCAACTTGTCTATTCTGCCGCCGAGCGAGCGATCCTCAGTTCCGACCTCTCTGCTGCGGCGCGCGACCTGCGGCCCGACGCCATGGCCAACGACCGCGCACTGCTCGACGATGCCAACGCCCAGATTCAGGGCATCAAGGACGAACTGTCCGCGATTGAGGCCACGTTGAAGCGTTGTTCCAAAACTGCGGACAATTTGTCGCAAAGCATGACGGCGCCGGAGCGTCGACGCGCCGACGAACAGGCCAGAGAACAGGCAGCGGCCGCAGCCGCGGACCGGCGTGAGCGTGCACGTTCGCGGCTGGAAGAGGTCAACGTGCGCGCAATCACCAGACCGGACGTCGACGGCGGCGAGGTCGAGGACAAGGTCCGCGCCGTTGCGGCCGGGTATGACGAAGTCAGGCAAGTTACCGAAGGCATCCTGGGCGGAGGCAAGGGAAACGGCGCCCGCCGCGACGATGTCGCGAAGGATTCGAACAACACCGTACGCGACAACGCGTTCCGCGCTGTCAAGTTCGCCACGGCTCAGGCTACGAAGTTGTCGGTGGCCGCCGCGAAGGCTCGCGCTGACAAGCTCAAGAACCGCGACGGCGGCGGGTAGCCGCCCTTGCCGTGAAGCCGCCGAGCGGACGGAACCGGGCCACGGTGGGCCGTCGAGCCAACCGAGATTTGCGCGGATCTCGCAGGTAGGACAGCCGAGACGTCACCGCAGTGCCCCGTTTGTTGTGGCGGGTCGTCCCCGCCGGGCGGAGGGGTTATGGCCGTTTCGATGCACCTCGAGGTGTGCCGGGAAACACCGAAGACCGGGCGAAATCGTGCCTGACATCTTTTTGGTGGTGCGCCGTCAGGGTTTCGAACCCCGGACCCGCTGATTAAGAGTCAGCTGCTCTACCAACTGAGCTAACGGCGCTTTCGGTCGGTCACTACCGCGGTAGCGACAATAACAGGCAATCTGCCGCGAGACGAAATTGCCGGTTGCGTCCAGGGTAACGCAATCGCGGCGGCCCCCGATGTCGCCACGATCCCGCAACGAGCCCTGGCGGTGACCGACTTGTGCCGGAAATCGCCGTTCTCCGGGTCACCACGGCGGCACCGGCGAACCCCTTAGAATGCTTCCAACGAGGCGGGTCAGTGGTGACCGGAGCAGGCAGGATCACGTGGAAGGTCACTCGATGGCGGCTTTGCGCCCGCGCCGATCATGGCTGGCTGCACTGGCAGTCACGGTTGCCGTGTTCGGTGTCGGCTGTGGCGGCGACCACCGCGCGGCGCCGGCGAACGTCATCGTCGAAAAGGGCACGCCGTTCGCCGACCTACTCGTGCCCAAGCTCTCCGCCACGGTCACCGATGGTGCCGTCGGCGTCACCGTGGACGCGCCGGTGACGGTCACCGTCGCCGATGGTGTGCTGGCATCGGTCACCATGGTCAACGAGAACGGCAGGTCGATCGGTGGCCGGCTCAGTCCCGACGGGCTGCGCTGGTCGACCACCGATAAGCTCGGCTACAACCGGCGCTACACCCTGACCGCCGAGGCCTTGGGCCTAGGTGGCGCGGCGAGCCGGCAGATGACGTTCCAGACCAGTTCGCCCGCTCACCTGACCATGCCCTACGTCTACCCGGGCGACGGCGAGGTGGTGGGTATCGGCGAGCCGGTGGCGATCCGCTTCGACGAGAACATCGCCAACCGCGCCGCGGCCCAGAAGGCCATCACCATCACCACCGACCCGCCCGTGGAGGGCGCCTTCTACTGGCTCAACAACCGCGAGGTGCGTTGGCGCCCGGAGCACTTCTGGAAGCCCCGCACAACCATCGACGTGGCGGTCAACACCTACGGCGTGGACCTGGGTGACGGGATGTTCGGTGAGGACAGCGTCAAGACCCACTTCACCGTGGGCGACGAGGTGATCGCGACCGCCGACAACAACACCAAGACGATCACCGTGCGGGTCAACGGCGAGGTCGTCAAGACGATGCCGACGTCGATGGGCAAGGACAGCACGCCGACGGCCAACGGCATCTACATCGTCGGCGCGCGGTTCAAGCACATCATCATGGATTCCTCGACCTACGGAGTTCCCGTCAACTCGCCCAACGGGTATCGCACCGAGGTGGACTGGGCCACGCAGATGTCCTATAGCGGGGTGTTCGTGCACTCCGCTCCGTGGTCGGTGGGCGCCCAGGGCCACACAAACACCAGTCACGGCTGCCTCAACGTGAGTCCCGCCAACGCCGAATGGTTCTACGACCACGTCAAGCGCGGCGACATCGTCGTGGTCGTCAAC
>CAYVQQ010000325.1:0-2711 GCA_964453085.1 uncultured Mycobacterium sp. | reverse complement strand
CACCCACGCCACCGCTCACCCACCACGCGACCCAAGACTCGCCGCAACCAACAGCTGACCAGCTGGCATCCCGTCCATTCCGGACGACTCCCAGAGTTGCGTCAAACTCGCTTGATCGGCGCGTTGTGGTGCGCACCGCCGCGCCGATGATCCGGTCGATCTCGACACGCCTGCCGGGCGCTCTCCCCCGGGCGTTCCTGGCACGCGCCGTTGGCGGTGGACACCGGGGAGACCACCCGGGGAGACCACCCGGGGAGACGATGTGAAAACGCCGCCGATGACCCGCCACCAAGCGCCACAAGACGGGCACCGACGAGAAAAGGTTGCCCCGCGCCGCACGTGATCGGAGCAACCGCACCCGCGAAGCGCTGGAGGCGCTCGTCGGCGCTCCGTTGTGGTCGACCGACCTTATCAGCCATCGCGTCCCGGTCGTTTGCGACCCAACGGCGCCGGGGCCACCGCGCCGGGAGCGAGCCGACGCGTGAAGATCAGGAACGCGGTGTGCCCGCGCATGGTGTGTTGCGGCCGCACGGCCAGGCCCACCACATTCCAGCCCCGCTGCAGGGACTCCCATGCGCGCGGCTCGATCCAGCACTGCTGCGCCCGCAACGCCTCCACCGTCTTCGACAACTGAGGCACGGTGGCGACGTAGATCATCAGGGCGCCGCCGGCGACCAACAGTCGCGAGACCGTGTCCAGCACCTCCCAGGGTGCGAGCATGTCCAGGACCGCGCGGTCGAACGAACCGTCGGGGAAGTCGGAGTCGCAGACGTCGCTAACGATCAGCTGCCAGTTCGCCGGCGGACGGCCCGAATCGCCGTAGAAGTCCGCCACGTTGCGCCGGGCGTGCTCGGCGTGGTCGGCACGCTGCTCGTAGGAGACCACCCGCCCGTCGGGCCCGACCGCGCGCAGCAGCGAAAGGGTCAGCGCGCCCGATCCCGCTCCGGCCTCAAGCACGCGGGCACCCGGGAAGATGTCACCCTCGTGCACGATCTGGGCGGCGTCCTTGGGATAGATCACCTGAGGCCCGCGGGGCATCGACATCACGTAGTCGACGAGCAGCGGGCGCGCCACGAGGAAAAGGGCGCCGTTGCTGGATTTGACGACGCTGCCCTCCTGCAGGCCGATCAACGCGTCGTGGGCGATAGAGCCGCGGTGGGTGTGGAACTCGGCGCCGGGCGTCAGCACCAGCGTGTAGCGCCGGCCCTTGGCATCGCTGAGTTGGACGCGTTCCCCGCTGGTGAACGGGCCGGTGGCAGACACGCCGTACAGCGTGCCAGCCTACTGGCCGGCACCGGTGCCCGGGGTTGTCGGCGCCCGGTCCTAGGCTGCGGGAATGCCCCTCCCGCCGGAGACACGCCCGCCGCGGCCGGCGCTGTCACCGTCGCGGGCGGCGGACTTCAAGCAGTGCCCGTTGCTGTACCGGTTCCGGGCGATCGACCGGTTGCCCGAAGCCCCGTCGGCCGCGCAGCTGCGCGGTTCGGTGGTGCACGCCGCCCTGGAGCAACTCTTCGGCCTGCCCGCGGTGCGGCGCGGCCCGGACACGGTGCACGCGCTGGTGGAGGCGGCATGGCAACACGTGATTGCCGCGGAGCCAGAGCTGGCCAGCCTGTTCGATCCCGAGCAGCGGACCCGGCTGATGGGAGAAGCCCGCGACCTGCTCTCCGGCTACTACCGGCTCGAAGACCCGACCCGGTTCGACCCGCAGTGCTGCGAAGAGCGGGTCGAGGTTGAACTGGCCGACGGCACGCTGCTGCGCGGCTTCATCGACCGCATCGACGTCGCAGCCACCGGCGAGGTGCGGGTGGTGGACTACAAGACCGGCAAGGCGCCGCCGGCCGCGCGAGTGCCGGCCGAGTTCAAGGCGATGTTCCAGATGAAGTTCTACGCGGTGGCGCTGCTACGTTCCCGCGGTGTGCTGCCTGCCCGGCTGCGCCTGATCTACCTCGCCGATGAGCAGGTGCTGGACTATTCGCCGGATCGCGACGAGCTGCTGCGCTTCGAGAAGACGCTGATGGCGATGTGGCGCGCCATCCAATGCGCCGGCCAGAGCGGCGATTTCCGGCCCAAGCAGTCGCGGTTGTGCGACTGGTGTTCCCACCAGCAGCACTGCCCCCTGTTCGGCGGAACGCCCCCGCCCTACCCGGGCTGGCCGGACCGCTTTGGGGCCGACGATGTTCCGGCTCGCACCTGACCGGTCACCAAGCCCCGGGGGGACGCGCGTACGGCGCGTCCGCCGACATGAATCACACGATGTCGACGGCATCTGCGTTGACAGCATGCCCATCTCGGCGGACCGATACGCTGCTGAGGCCGTCGACGCCGGAGAGTCCGGCCATGTCGGGAACCACCGCTTGGCCACCGCGGAACGCTCTCTCGTCGCGGAACTCTCTCTCGTCGCTGTGCGCTGTGACTTTCGCCACGCCGCGCTGACCGGTCCGCGCCATCACAGACTGGCCGTGACTGCCAGGATCGCGAACCCGCCCAGCACCGCGATCGCATCCTCCAACAGCGCGATCGGCAAGTCCTGCCCGCCGCGTGATTGCACCAGTCGCCGGCGCGCCTGGTAGCCGCCGACGGTGCCCAGCACCGCGCCGATCACAGCGCAGCCGAGTGCCGAGACGGTGTAGCGCCAGGCGGCGCCGATCACCGCGCCGGCCAAATCACCCATCGTGATCCGCGCGGCGAAAGAAGGTGGCGCCGTGCCCGGC
>CAYVQQ010000324.1:0-2759 GCA_964453085.1 uncultured Mycobacterium sp. | reverse complement strand
GGCTCGATGAGTGCCGACCCGCCCCGCCCGGCTGCGCCGCGCGTGCGATCGCCACAGGGCTCGATGAGTGCCGACCCGCCCCGCCCGGCTGCGCCGCGCGTGCGATCGCCACAGGGCTCGATGAGTGCCGACCCGCCCCGCCCGGCTGCGCCGCGCGTGCGATCGCCACTGTTGCTGCTCGACGGCGCCAGCATGTGGTTCCGGTCGTATTTCGCCGTGCCCTCCTCGATCACCTCTCCCGATGGCCGGCCGGTCAACGCTGTCCGCGGCTTCATCGATTCGATGGCCGTGGTGATCACCAGGCAGCGGCCCGGTCGGCTGGTGGTGTGCCTGGACCTGGATTGGCGGCCGCAGTTCCGGGTGGATCTCATCCCGTCCTACAAGGCACACCGGGTCGCCGAGCCGGAGGCGCAGGGCACACCCGGCGTCGAGGACGTCCCCGACGACCTGACCCCTCAGGTCAACATGATCACCGACCTGCTCGACGCCTTCGGGATTCCAATGGCCGGCGCGGCCGGCTACGAGGCCGACGATGTGCTGGGCACGCTGGCAGCGCGCGAACACGATGACCCGGTCGTCGTGGTCAGCGGGGACCGCGACCTGCTGCAGGTGGTAACCGACGACCCGGTGCCGGTGCGGGTGCTCTACCTGGGCCGCGGACCGACCAACGCGATCCTGTTCGGGCCGCACGAGGTGTCCGACCGCTACGGAGTGCCGATGCAGCGGGCCGGGGCGGCCTACGCCGAGCTTGCGCTGCTGCGCGGCGATCCATCCGACGGCCTGCCCGGCGTGCCGGGTATCGGCGAAAAGACGGCGGCCACGCTGCTGGCGCGGCACGGTTCGCTGCAACAAATCCTCGCCGCCGCCGGCGATCCAAACTCTAAGATGGCTGAGGGTGTGCGCGCGAAACTGCTCGCCGCCGCCGACTACATCGAGGCCGCAGAACGAGTGGTGCGGGTGGCCACCGACGCGCCCGTCACGCTGTCGACTCCGACCGACACACTGCCCCGGACGGCCGCAGACCCGCAGCGCACGGCCGAGCTGGCCGCCGTGCTGGGTATCGGCTCGTCGATCGGGCGGCTGCAGAAAGCGCTCGACACGCTGCCGCGTTGACCGGCCCTACTGGGGCCGGCCGACCTCGTAGGTGCCCTTGTTGTCCTGGAATGTCACGGTCACGTGCTTCTGCGCGCCGTCGATGCTGACGCTGCAGTCGAAGCTGGCGCCCTTCTTGACGGTCGGGTCGGCGCCGTTGTTGCACTTCACGTCCTTGACGTTGCGGGCGCCGTAACCGTTGGTCTCATCCGAGAGGATCTGCTGGACGCCGGTCTGGGCCTTCTTGATGTCCAGCTTGGTGGTGACGAAAAAACCGGGTTCCCAGAAGCCGAGCACCAACACGACAGCGATGAGCAGGAGGGCGATCACGCCGGCCACCCCGACGACCACCGTGGTCGACCGCTTCTTGCCCGGTTGCTCGTAAGGCGGGTACTGCTGCGGATACTGACCCGGCTGGCCGTACTGGCCCGGCTGGTATTGACCCGGCTGGCCGTACTGGCCCGGCTGGCCGTAGGGCCAGTATTGACCGTATTGAGGGGTCTGCCCGCCGTACTGCTGCTCGGGCTGCCCGTAGCCGGGCTGTTGCGGATACTGCTGCGGGTAGGCCTGCTCTGCCGGCTGCTGATACGACGGGTACCCAGAAGGTGGCGGGTAGGCCGGCGGCTGCCACGTCGCGTCCTGGCTCGACTGCTGCCACGGCGATCCCGCCTGGGTCGGCTCCGAGGACTGGTCGCCACCCTGACCGGGTGGTTGCCACTGCTGGTCCGGCTCCGATCCCTGCGGTCCGCTCATCGCTTCTCCTCAGCCCCTTGACGTCTTGGCTTCTCTTACGGTCTCACCGTAGCTACGGCACAGCCTACCCGGCGTCAACAGCGACGACGCCGCGCCGAACATCGTTGATGGCGCGCTTGGCGGCCGCCCGTAACTCAGGATCAGGGGCGGCGTTGCGCACCTGGTCGAGCAGGTCGAGCACCTGCCGGCACCAGCGGACGAAGTCTCCCGCCAGCAACGGCGAACCGGTGCCCGGCGCAGCGTCGGCGGCGGCCAGCGCCGCCGACAGATCGCCGGTCCGCGCCCAGCGGTAGATGACGTGGACGAAGCCGTCGTCGGGCTCGCGGCTCGGGGCGATGCGGTGTGCCTGCTCGTCGGCGCGCAACGCGGTCGACATCCGCGACGTCTGCAGCAGCGCCTGTCGCAACCGCTGGGTGGGCGCCTCCGCCACGGGCGCGGAGCCCGACCCGTCACCACCCCGGGCCTCGTAGAGCACGGTGGAGACCACCGCCGCCAACTCGGCGGGCTGCAACCCCGCCCACGCGTCGGTGCGCAGGCATTCGGCCACCAGCAGGTCGCTCTCGCTGTAGATGCGGGCCAGCAGCCTGCCGTGCTCGGTGACGCGGGGGTCGTCGGCTGGGCCCTCGATGAACCCCCGTTCGGTGAGCAGCCCTACGATCCGATCGAAGGTGCGCGCCAGCGAGTTGGTGGCAGCAGCCACCTTCTTTTCCAGCTGCGCGTTGTCGCGCTCGATGCGCAGATACCGCTCGGCCTGACGCACCCGGGGCTCGAGGCCGGGGCTGTTGTGCAACGGGTGCCGGTGCAACTCCGCCCGCAATTCCGCCAACTCCGGGTTGTGGAAGTCGGCGTCGCTGCAACCGCCGCCGTGGCGTCGTGACGGGACATCCGGGCCTGCCACGGCCGACCGCAGAGCC
>CAYVQQ010000323.1:0-2818 GCA_964453085.1 uncultured Mycobacterium sp. | reverse complement strand
CGAATCCCGCCTCACCCAGTGCTCTCGGCCAGTCCTGGCGCAGGTCCACCGCCACGTTGACCAGCTCCGCCGCCGGACGGGCACCGGAGCGGCGCAGCGTGTCGGATTTGAACTCGAGCACCTTGGGTTGATCCAGCTCGTAGACCACCGTCCCGTCCGGCCACGGCAGTCGCCAGGTGCGCGCGTCCAGTCCGGCCGCCAGGATCACCACCTGCCGGACGCCGGCGTCGGCGGCAGCGCGGAAGAACTGGTCGAAAAACGCTGTGCGCGTGGCCATGAAGTCGATCATCAACTGGATGCGCGTCCGCATCTCGGGCTCCAGCCCGACGGCCTGGGCCAGCAGCGTGGGATCGGCGTAGATGCTCCACAAGCCCTGCCCGGCGGCGTCGACGAAGATGCGCGCAAACGGGTCGTTGATGAGTGGGTTGTCACTTTCGGTCTCCGCCGCGCGGGCCGCGGCGACACCGAGCGCGGTGGCTCCCACGCTTTGGGTGATGTCCCAGGAATCGTTGTCGGTGCGCGCCATCGCCGGGTCCCTTCCGAACGTGAAAGTAAGTTAGTTCCACACACTATTGTCCCCGCCGCTGTCCCCACCGGCGAGGGTGCGGGGCGCCTCGGCGCCGGTGGCCTACGCTCTTTCCCGGGGAGCCCACGGATCGGGAGAGGAGTTCCATGACACCTACACCGCAGGTCAGCGCTGTGGGCCTCGAGGCCGCGGCGGAATGGACAATGGGCCGCGGGGTCGGCGAAGGCCCCACCGAGGACATGTTGGCAGTCACCGGCGGCACCCAGAACGTCCATCCTCGGTGCGCCCGGGCATGGTGGCTCTGCGTGCCGGCGCGCGGGCCGCGGCAGCTACGCCCGCGTAACAACAGCGTGATCCCGCGGGGGACGAAAAGCCTTGCGGCGCCGGCAGACTCCGATGCGCCACATCCGCATCCGATCGTCACGTGCGATGACCCGGGTGCGCTCGGCGCTGCCGTGTTCTCTCCGATGGACCCCGTCGATGGGTTCAATGCCGGCGACAGCCGGCTGCGCTTCGGGACGGCCGACTTCCTGCAATGGCAGGTGCCGCGCCGGCTTTCGGGGCTGGACTCCTTCCGTCCGTACGAGAACTACCCGGGTCCGCAGATCCCGAGCGTCGACCGGGTGGCGGCGCGGCTGGAACCTCACCGGCCGGCGAGATGGACGCCCGGCACCATGCACGGCGGCTGCCAGGCCGACGGGTCCGGCGTCGTCAGTCACACCCAGGCGACCCACCCGTTCGAGCGGGCGCTGACGCTCATCGACGGCGGAGCCTGAGACGTGGACGTCGGACGGTCGGTCGCGCGGTCACTCGACCATTGGGAACGGCGGCAGTGGAACGCGGCCATGGTGCATGCCGGCAATGCGGTCGACGGGACAGCGATCAAGCGCCACCCTCAGCTCGGCGTTGCGAGCCGGTTCAAGCACACCCTCCGCGACTCACTCGACATCTTCCAGGTGATGGCGGCACCCGGGATCGACTTCGGCCAGAGCCGCTTTCCCGTCTTGGTGCGGTCGGACCTCCCGGACCGGCGGCCCGACATCGCCGACGTCCTCTACGGCATCCACCGATGGAACCGCGGCCACCACGACGAGTTACCCAACGGCTACGAGCTCACACCCCGCGGCCCGCGACCGACCCGGGTGCACATCTGGCGGGACGGCAAGGTCGAGTTTCCAGCGTCGGCGGTGATCGGCCTGCTGGCGGTCGCCGTGTTCGCGCCGGAAAACAAGGGCGAGGAGATCCCCGCCGGCTACCAGCTCAGCCGGCATGACCAGGTCTTCCACATCGCCATGTGGTGGGGCTGGCAAGACCACTTCCGTGAGATCGTCGGCGCCGAGCAGATCCCTCAAGCCGCGCTGGACTTCGGCGCGGCATGGGACGACTGGGTGCCGAAAGCCTCGTGACAACGTCGTGCTTCACGACTGACTCGTATGCGCGATCGCGCGTCGATCGACTCCGAACTGCGACTCATCGCCCTGGAGCGCCGGTCCCGTCATAACCTCGGGCGCTCCGTCGAGCCGGCGGGTCGGCGAACTGCTCGCCGAGCGGCTGGGGCCACCGCCCGCCGACGTGGTTCGGAGGGCTCCACTGGACCGCACACCCGTGCTGTTCTAGCCGTTCGGCTACGGCACCCACATCGGCGTCGGGCACGTCAGGTCAGCCGGCGTGCGCCACATCCACCGCACTGAGGCGTCCGTCGTGGCGAGGGCATGGAAATTTCAGAAGTCCGACGCTCGCGCTCAAGGGCCCAATCACACGGTTCCCACGGAAGCCCTCCGTCACCATGCTGACTTACGGGTTTACAGGCGCGCGGAGCAATCGGGATCACCACGACCAACCCCACCCAGTCTCCCTCTCAGCGCGAGCAGCAAGAGCGACCAGTACCACCTCTTCGCCCAGCACAGTGCGCCACCCCACCGGCGCCACGTCGCCGACCTGCACATATGGCGCGCCCGAAGGGATTCGAACCCCTAACCTTCTGATCCGTAGTCAGATGCTCTATCCGTTGAGCTACGGGCGCTTGTGTTCAGTTGTGTGTGTGGTCCTGGCGGAGGCGAGAGGATTTGAACCTCCGGTCCCCTTTGAGGGGGACAACTCATTAGCAGTGAGCCCCATTCGGCCGCTCTGGCACGCCTCCATCGGACTTCCCGAGGTTACCCGACCCTTCTCCCAGTATCCCCTTACCGCCGGTGGCATAGCGTACACAGCCCCGGCATATGCTGTCGACGTGACCACCCGTCTACGGCCCGAGCTGGCCGGGTTGCCAGTCTACGTGCCGGGCAAGACGGT
>CAYVQQ010000322.1:0-2887 GCA_964453085.1 uncultured Mycobacterium sp. | reverse complement strand
CCCGTGGACGAATACGCCGACCAGGCCGCCAACGCGTCGCTGATCGCCGCGGCGACCGCGTAGCTGGCCTGCGGTGGCACCGAGGACGCCGCCGGCGCCCTGCTGGCCGGGGTGCCCAGAGCCGCCCACATGGGCCGCCAGACGTTCGCCGCGGTGCTCGGCCGCGGCCTGGCCAACGCCGGGCAGCTGATCCTCGACCCCGGGGCCCTGCGCCGGCTGGATCGGGTCAAGGTGGTCGTCATCGACGGGGCGGCCCTGCGCGGCGACCACCGCGCCGTGTTGCGGGCGCACGGGGACATGCCCGGCTGGGACGACGACCGGGTCTACGAGGTCGCCGACGCGCTGCTGCACGCCGAACAGCCGCCCGAACCCGACCCCGACGAACTGCCCGCCACCGGGGCGCGCCTGCGCCAGGTGCCGACGCAGGGTCCGTCGGCGGCGCCGGCCCAGGGCCTCGAGCACGCCGACCTCGTCGTCGACGGCGAGGTCGTGGGCAGCGTCGACGTGGGCTGGGAAGTCGATCCCTTCGCGATCCCGCTGCTGCAGACCGCGCACCGCACCGGCGCCCGAGTGGTGCTGCGCCACGTCGCGGGCACCGAGGACCTCACCGCCAGCGTCGCGGTGACCCACCCGCCGGGCACGCCGCTGCTGAAGCTGGTGCGCGACCTGCGGACCGACCGCGGGCCGGTGTTGCTGATCACCGCGCTGCACCCCGACTTCGCCTCGACCGACACGCTGGCGGCGCTCGCCGTCGCCGACGTCGGCGTGGCGCTCGACGACCCCCACGCCGCGACCCCGTGGACCGCGGACATCATCACGGGCACCGATCTGGCCGCGACGGTACGGATCCTGTCCGCGTTGCCGATCGCCCGCGAGGCCACCGAAGCGTCGGTGCGCCTCGCCAAGGGCGGCAGCACGCTGGCCGGGCTGCTGCTCGTGACCGGTGACCCGCGGGCCAGCACCAACCCCCTGGCGTTGCAGCGCTGGTTCAGCCCGGTCAACGCCGCCGCCGCGGCCGCGCTGGTGCAGGGGGCGTTCTCGGCGACCCGCGTGCTGCGCCAGCCCGTGCCCACCCCCCAGCCGCTGACCGCCTGGCACGCACTGGATCCCGAGATCGTCTACGCCCGCCTGTCCAGCCGCACCCGGCCGCTGGCCGTCGAGCCGGGCATCGCGCCGTGGCGGCGCGTCCTCGACGACCTGTCCTACAACCCGGCGCTGGCGCCGCTGCGGGGGCCGGCGGCCCAACTGGGACGGCTGCTGTCCGCCACCCGGGCCGAACTCGCCGACCCGCTGACACCGATCCTGGCGGTCGGCGCGGCGGCCTCGGCGATCGTCGGCAGCAACATCGACGCGCTGCTGGTGGCGGGCGTGATGACCGCCAATGCGATCGTCGGTGGGATGCAACGGTTGCGGGCCGAGGCGGCCGTGGCCGAGTTGTTCGCCGAGCAGGATCAGCTCGCGCGCCGCGTCATCCTCCCCGCGGTGGCCACCTCGCAGCGGCGGCTGGAGGCGGCCCGCTCCGCGCCGCGAACGGCCACGGTGAGCGCCAAGTCGCTGCGCCCGGGCGACGTCATCGACCTGGTGGCGCCGGAGGTGGTACCGGCGGACGCCCGGCTGCTGGTGGCCGAGGACCTCGAGGTCGACGAGTCCTTCCTCACCGGTGAGTCGCTGCCGGTCGACAAGCAGGTCGACCCCGTCGCCGTCACCGATCCGGACCGCGCCAGCATGCTGTTCGAGGGCAGCACCATCGTCGCCGGTCGCGCACGGGCGATCGTGGTGGCAACCGGCGCCGGCACGGCGGCGCAACGCGCGATCTCGGCGATCGCCGACGTCGAGTCCGCGGCCGGGGTGCAGGCGCGGTTGCGGGAGTTGACCGGAAAGGTGCTGCCGCTGACGCTGGCCGGCGGTGCGGCGGTGACGGGTTTGGCTTTGGCGCACAAAGGATCCCTGCGTCAGGCGGTGGCCGACGGGGTCGCGATCGCGGTGGCCGCCGTGCCCGAAGGCCTGCCGCTGGTGGCCACCCTCGCCCAGCTGGCCGCCGCCCAGCGGTTGTCCAGGCGCGGGGCGCTGGTGCGCACCCCACGGGCGGTCGAGGCCCTGGGCCGGGTCCAGACGGTGTGTTTCGACAAGACCGGGACGCTCACCGAAAATCATCTGCGGGTGGTGCGCAGCGTCCCGCACCAAACCGCCGTCGACGCCGAGCTGCCCGCGGCGACGGACCCGCGGGCTGTCGCGGTGCTGCGCGCGGCCGCGCGCAGCAGCACCCAGCCCCAGAACGGGCAGGGACACGCCCACGCCACCGACGAGGCCATCCTCACCGCCGCCGGTTCCCTGGACGGGCAAGACGATTCGGGGTGGACGCTGCTCGCCGAGGTGCCGTTCGAGTCCAGCCGCGGCTATTCCGCCGCGATCGGCACCGCCGCCGGCGGCGACGGCCCGATGCTGGTGGTCAAGGGCGCTCCCGAAGAGATCCTGCCGCGCTGCAGGTTCGCCGACGCCGACACCGGCCGCGAGCACGCCGAGGTCCTGGTGCTGCGCCTGGCCGAGCAGGGCCTGCGCGTGCTGGCGGTGGCGCAGCGTCGTTGGGAGCACGGCCTTTCCGAGGACGACACCGATGCCGACGCCGTCGACGCCGCCGCGCACGACCTCGAGATGGTCGGCTACGTCGGTTTGGCCGACACCGCGCGCGAATCCGCACGGCCGTTGATCGAGGCGCTGATCGGCGCCCGCCGCCGGGTGGTGCTGATCACCGGTGATCATCCGGTGACCGCGCGGGCGATCGCTCGCCAGTTGGGGCTGCCGTCGGACGCACGGGAGATCACCGGCGCCGAACTCGCCGCCCTCGGCGAGGACGACCGGGCCAAGGTCGCCGCCGACGTGCAGGTCT
>CAYVQQ010000321.1:0-2921 GCA_964453085.1 uncultured Mycobacterium sp. | reverse complement strand
ACCTCCAACCCCAGATGCCGCGCCAACTGCACCGCGGCCATCCCCACCCCGCCGGTGCCGGCGTGGATCAGCACCCGTTGGCCGGGCCGGCCGTGGGCGAGATGGACGAACGCGTAGTACGCGGTCATGAACACCACCGGCACGGCGGCGGCCTCGGCGTAGGACCAGTCCGCGGGCATTGGCAGCAGCAGTCGCACGTCGCCGACGACCCGCGTGCCGCTGCCGTCCGGGAAGAAGCCGAACACCGAGTCACCGACGGCAAATTCGGTGACGCCGGGGCCGACTTCGACAACCTCGCCGGCGCCCTCGCCAGCGAGCAGTGCGTCGTGGGTGAACATGCCCAGCGTGACCATGATGTCGCGGAAGTTGGCGGCGACGGCGCGCATGACGATCCGAACCTGGCCCGGTTCCAGTGGCGCGTCAGCGTTGGGAACCGGCTCCAGTTGCAGGTTTTCGAATGTGCCGGCGCTGCTCAAGCCCAGTCGCCACGGCCCCTCGTCGGGCGGTACCAGCACGTCGCGGGCCGAGCGGCTGGCGTGCACCCGCGCCGTGTACACCGTCTTGCCGCGCAGCACCACCTGCGGCTCACCCACCGCCAGCACCGCGGCCACCGCCGAATCATCCAGCGGCTCATCCGCGTCCACCAGCACGATCCGGCCCGGATGCTCGGTCTGGGCCGAACGCACCAGCCCCCACACCGCCGCACCCGCCAAATCGGCGACGTCCTCACCCGGCAACGCCACCGCACCCCGCGTCGCCACCACCAGCACACCGGTGTCGCGCTCGGTGACCCAGGACCGCACGGCGGCCAACGCCTGGTGCGTGCGCGCGTACACGCCCGACACCGGGCGGGCATCGGTGGCAATGGATTCCAATATCTCGAAGGCGGGGATCTCGTTCCCGGTGTCCGGCGTCGCCGAGGCCGGCGACCAGGTCAGCTCGAACAGCCCGTCCGGGCACGACCGCGAGACCGCGGCCCGCAGTTGCCGATCGCTGACCGGTCGGGCCACCATCGCACCCACCGACAACACCGGCAGACCCAGCCCGTCGGCGAGCTCTATCGAGACGGCCGCCTGTCCGGCGGGCGCGATCCGGACCCGCACCGCCGACGCGCCGGCCGCGTGCAGCGACACGTTCCGCCACGAGAACGGCAGCAGCACTTCGCTCGTGTGGCGAGTAGCCGCAGGCGCGGTCGGCTCGGCTACGGCCAGCGCGTGCATCGCCGCATCGAGCAGCGCCGGATGCACCCCGAAACCGTTGACACCGCCGGCGGAGTCGGGTAGCGCCACCTCGGCGAACACCTCGTCGCCGCGCACCCACACCGCGGTCAGTCCCCTGAATGCCGGGCCGTACCCGTATCCGTGGGCCGCGAGCCGCGCGTATGCGTCGCCCGGGTCCACGGCGACGGCGCCGGACGGCGGCCACACCGACAGGTCCGCGGTCGGCGCCACCGACCCGGGGCGCAGCATGCCCTCGGCGTGGCACACCCAGCCCGATTCCGGGGTCGCTCCGGCGCGGGAGAACACCGAAACGCTGCGCCGCCCGGAATCTTCGGCGGCGCCGACGACCACCTGCATCGCCACCGGTTGCCCGGACGCAGGCAGCAGCAACGGCGCCTGCAGGGCCAACTCGTCGATCACCGGGCAGTCGACCTGGTCGCCCGCGCGGATCGCCAGCTCAACGAATCCGGTGCCGGGGAACACCGACACCCCGGAGACCGTGTGGTCGGTCAGCCACTCGTGCATGCCGGGGACCAGGCGCCCCGTGAGCACCACCCCGCCGGAGGCCGGCAAATCCACCACCGCACCGAGCAAGGCGTGCTCACCGGCGGCCAGCCCCAAACCCGCGGCGTCGGCCCCGAAACGTTCGTTGGAGAGCCAAAACCGCCGCCGCTCAAACGCGTAGGTCGGCAGGTCGACCAGCTGCGCCCCGTCCAGTCCGCCGCGCCACCGGACGTCCACGCCCGCAACGAACGCGGTGGCGGCCGAGGCGAGGAAACGATCCAGGCCGCCCTCCTCGCGGCCCAGGGTGGGGACCACGATCGCCCGGGCGTCGCCGTCGGCACACTCGTTGCAGGTGTCCTCGATCCCGGCGATCAGCGCCGGATGCGGACTGGATTCGATGAACGTGCGGTAGTCGTGCTCGCAGGCGCTGCGGACAGCCTGCTCGAACCGCACCGTCTCACGGATGTTGCGGTACCAGTATCCGGCGTCCAAATCCGCGGTATCCAAACGGCTTCCTGTCACCGTGGAGAAGAACGCGATGCCCGAGGAACGCGGCTCGATACCGGCCAGTGCGGTGATGAGCTCCGTGCGGATGGCTTCCACTGCCGCCGAATGCGAGGCGTAGTCCACATCGATGCGGCGGGTGCGCAGATCCTGGCCGGCACAGACCGCGATCAGGTCCTCCAGCGCGGCCACTTCGCCCGAGACCACCGCCGCGGCGGGCCCGTTGACGGCCGCGATACCCAGCCGTTCGCCGTAGGGCGCCAACAACTCCCGTACCCGTGCGGCGCCGCAGGCGATGGAAACCATGCCGCCGGGACCGGCCAGTGACCGCAACAACTTGCTGCGCAGCGTGACCGTACGGGCGGCGTCGCGCAGGGACAGTGCACCGGCGACGTAGGCCGCGGCGATCTCACCCTGCGAGTGGCCGATCACGGCGTCCGGGCCGACACCGACGGATTTCCACAACTCGGCCAGCGAAACCATCACTGCGAACAGCACCGGCTGCACGACGTCCACGCGGTCCATGCCCGGGGCGCCCGGTGCACCACGCAGCACGTCGATCAGCGACCAGTCGACGAACTCCGAGAAGGCGTCCGCGCATGCCGCAATGTGCGTCGCGAAAACCGGTGCCGTGTCCAGCAGTTCGACGCCCATGCCGAGCCATTGGGAGCCTTGGCCGGGGAATACGAAGAC
>CAYVQQ010000320.1:0-2967 GCA_964453085.1 uncultured Mycobacterium sp. | reverse complement strand
ACCAGTCGCGCGATCCGGAACCCCTGCTCGGCGGCGATGCGCAGCCCGATCAGCGCTCCCCAACCCTGCATGAACAGCGTGACGTCCCGCAGGTTGAGTAACTCCAACCACGAGGTCACCCACTCGACGTGGCGCAGGTAGGTGTAGTCCTCGACCCGGCCGGGCTTGTCGGAACGGCCGAAACCGATCAGATCGGGGGCGAGCACCCGGTTTCCCGCATCGGTCAGCGGCGGAATCATCGTCCGATACAGGTAGCTCCAGGTCGGCTCGCCGTGTAGCAGCACGATCGGGGGGCCGTCGATGGGACCTTCGTCGAGGTAGTGCATCCGCAACGGCCGGGTGTCGCGTGCCGTCACGTCGAGATAGTTTGCTACGAACGGATAGCCCTCTAGGTTTTCGAAGCGGAAGTCAGGGGTTCGCAGCACATGCATGTTCAGAACCTCCGGTGGGCGGACAGCACTGCAAGCCTCTCTCCGCGAGGCATATTCGTCCAGTACGAGTTTTCACCGCGCCGTTCACCGCACGCACGAACAGGATGTCGCGCGGCTCCTGACTGGCGCGCCGATCACGAGACCGATGAGCTGATGTGCTGTCCGCGATGAGTGCCGGTGCCGGCAACGAAACCGTCGACCGGTTCGTCCGATCCATGGGCCCGAAGCGATGCTGCCGTACGGGTTCGCTATGTCACCCGCGACGCCGAGCACCACGGCCCGCGGCGTCCTGCAAGGCTCGTTGATCGCTGCTGAACCGTTCGGCCAACCGGGACGAACGATTGCCGAGGAGGGAGGCCCGGGTGGCGCTTCGAGGAGCGGCCAAAGCTGTTGCGGCGTGTCGGGTAGGCCCCGTGTATGGGTAATCTGCCGCCGTCTCGGAATGGTGGAAAGCGCTTCGAGCCAACCGGTTTCGTCGGCGGGGTCCGGCCCGTCAGTTCGCCGACGGCGACCCCCGGTTGATCGCGTACCCTACGGGCAGGTCACGTGGATGCCGAATGTCACCTGGCGCGTGCCACTTTGATCCGGTGTCGTCGCCTGACCGGTGCCGGTCACCGTGTAGCTTGCGCCGTCTTTGGTCGCCTGGACCTGGATCGGTGACTGCGGCGCCTGGTACGGGAACTGGTAGCGGCCATTGGCCGTCTTCAACGAGATGGCGAAGGCGTCGACGCTCGGCGGTTTTTCGTCCGACAGGGCCAGCCGCACCGAGGCCGCATCGTCGTGAACGGCGATGCGGGTGGTCAGGTCCCCCGATTCCGGGGGTGTCGCGCCGCGCTGCGCCGCGGTGGTGGTGCAGTTCACCGGCGTCATCATCGTGTGCGTGGTGCCGCCGATCATCACTGTGGTGGTGCTCACCGGAGGGGAGCCGGACCCCAGGGTTGCGGCGTGGTGGTCGCCGCCGCTGCAGGCCGACATGCTCGTCGCCACCACGGCCGCACCGATCCTGGCGACCGCGGGAACCATCCGCCACATCCCTCTTCCTCTGCTCGGTTGCCAGGAGGACTATAAGGCCACGCCGGGGCGCTTGCAGACTCATGGCCAGGGCTGTGCCGGCCGACGGACGCGTCGCCACACTCTCTGCTGACTTAGGTCCTCCGGCGCTCGGGCCCAACGGCTCTATCGGCACGAATGTGCGGCGCCGACAATCAGGCTCCCAGAGTTGGCTGCGCGCCGACGATTTCGTTGTTCGCAGGAGGTAGGAGGACAACAATGAAGGTCATCTCGATGATGGTGACGGCGGTGGCGGCCGTCTTGGTGACGGCCGGCGTCGGCGTCGCGCCCACCGCGTCGGCGGCTTATCCGATAGTCGGCAAGCTCGGCAGCGAGCTGACGATGACCGACACCGTCGGCCAAGTGGTGCTCAGCTACAAGGTCAGTGACCTGCAACCCAGCACCGACGAGACGCCGGGATACATTCCGGCCGGCAAGCTGTGGGAGGCCACGGTCACCGTCCGGGCGATCCGCGGCAGCGTCACCCCGGCCATCTCGCAGTTCAACGCCGTGGCCCCCAACGAGGCCGCCTACCGGGTGCTGTGGTTCGTCGCGAGCCCCACCAACATCAGCGGGGCCACGATTCCCGAAGGCGCACACTCGACCGGCAAGATCCACTTCGACGTCACAGGACCGGCGCCGAACACGGTCACGATGAACAACGGGATGGAGGACCTGCTCATCTGGGGTCCCTGAACCGGTGCCGCATGATGCTTGCCGTGGAGGGCGTGATGATTGATTGAGTTGTTCGAGGGTTCTCCCGACAACGTCACGGCCCTTCCCGGCCGTCCCCGCTGTGGGTGCCCAATGATGCCAGCATGCCGGCCGCGGCCCGCTCCCAGGTAAAGTCCTCCGCGCGGCGCCGCGCGGAGTTGCGGCGGTGGAATTCGGGCCGACCGACGACGGCACGGACCGCGTGGGCGATGGCCCGGGGGTCGTTGTCGGCCAGGGCACCGCTGTCGTGGGTGACGATCTCGGTCAGCGCCGACGTACGTGACACCACGGCTGGGGTGCCGCACGCCAACGATTCCAGTGCTGCCAGCCCGAAGGTTTCGTGCGGCCCGGGCGCCAGCGTCACGTCGGCCGACGCCAGCAGTTCGGCGACGGTGTGCCGGTCGTTGATGAACCCGGTGAAGTCGATCGGCAGCCGGGCGGCCTGCCGCTCCAGCCGGGCTCGCAACGGTCCCTCGCCCACGACCACCAGTCGGGCGTCGACACCGGCGTGGTGCAAGGTGCCGAGCGCGTCGATGCTGCGGTCGACCCTCTTCTCCACCGACAGCCGGCCGCAGTGGACCAGCAAGATCTGCTGCGGGGCGGCCCAGCGCCGGCGCACCAGAGACGAGTGGCGGCGCGGATGGAAGGTCTGCAGATCCACTCCCAGCGGGACGGTGACGGTATTCGACGCGCCGATACGGTCGAACTCCTCGCGCGCGAAGCGTGTCGTGCACACCACGGTGTCGTAGTCGGCCGCGGTGCGTCTGTTGGC
>CAYVQQ010000319.1:1295-2990 GCA_964453085.1 uncultured Mycobacterium sp. | reverse complement strand
CCAATCGGAGACGACCGCTCCGCACTTCACCATGAGACGGGGGTTCGCCTCATCAGTGGTTGGCAGGCCTGCTCGCGCCGGGCATCAGATCGGGATCAGGCCATGCTTGCGCGCGGTCCGCCACCAGAGTTGCTTGTCCCGCAGCAGGTGCATCGACTTGCGGATCAGCAGCCGTGTCTGGTGCGGTTCGACGACCGCGTCGATGAAGCCCCGTTCGGCGGCGATCCATGGGATCGCCACGTTGAGGTTGTAGCCCTCGATGAAGTCCCGCCTGATCTGCTGGGCCTCGGGGGTCGTCGGATCCGGGAAGCGCTTCATCAACAGCTGCGCGGCACCCTCGGCGCCGATCACCGCGATGCGCGCCGTGGGCCAGGCGTAGTTGAAGTCGGCGGTCAACTGCCGCGACCCCATCACCGCGTAGGCGCCGCCGTAGGATTTGCGTACGGTGATCGTCACCTTGGGCACGTCCGCCTCGACCACTGCGTACAGGAACCGGCCGCCGCGTTTGATGATGCCGTTCTTCTCCTGCTCCACCCCGGGCAGGAAGCCGGGGGTGTCCACGACGAAGACCAGCGGGATGTCGAAGGCGTCGCAGAACCGGACGAAGCGGGCGGCCTTGTCGGAGGCCTCGTTGTCGATGGCCCCGGACAGGTACATCGGCTGGTTGGCGATCACGCCCACCGTCCGACCGTCGACCCGTGCGTACCCGGTGATGATCGACTGTCCGGCCTGCGCGGCGACGTCGAGGAAGTCGCCGTCGTCGAAGATCCGCAGCAGGATCTCGTGCATGTCGTAGGCCGTGTTGTCCGAGTCCGGCACGATCGAGTCGAGCTCGAGGTCGCTCGGGGTGATCTCCGGCTCGAGGCCGGGATTGACGACCGGCGCCTGATCGTAGGCGTTGGACGGCAGGAACGACAAGAAGTCCCGCACGTACTGGAAGGCGGCGGCCTCCGATTCGACCACCTGGTGGATGTTGCCGTAGCGGGCCTGGGCGTCGGCACCGCCGAGTTCGTCGAGGCTGACCTCTTCACCGGTGACTTCGGCGATCACGTCCGGTCCGGTGACGAAAAAATAGCCCTGGTCGCGCACCGCCACCACCAGATCGGTCTGGATCGGGGAGTACACCGCTCCCCCGGCGCATTTACCCAGAATGATCGAGATCTGCGGCACCAGCCCGGACAACGACTCGCCGCGGCGGCCCAGCTCGGCGTACCACGCCAGCGAAGTGACCGCGTCCTGGATCCGGGCGCCGCCGGAGTCGTTGATACCGACGATCGGGCATCCGACCATCGCGCACCACTCCATGAGCTTGGCGACCTTCCGGCCGAACATCTCCCCGACGCTGCCGCCGAACACCGTCTGGTCGTGACTGAACACCCCGACCGGGCGGCCGTCGATGAGGGCGTGGCCGGTCACCACGCCGTCGCCGTACAGGGCGCCGGGGTCGTTTGGCGTCTTGGCCAGCGCGCCGACCTCCAGGAACGTGCCCGGATCGACCAGCGCGTGAATGCGCGCACGGGCACTGGGGATGCCCTTCTTGTCGCGCTTGGCGACGGCCTTCTCGCCGCCGGGCTCCTTGGCCAGCTCGAGGCGGGCGTGCAACTCTGCCAGCCTCTCAGCGGTGCTGTGCCGGACGGGAGCGGGCCCCGAAACGGGCAATGTGTCGGTCATCAGGTGCCCACCTCACTGGTCTGG
>CAYVQQ010000319.1:0-1195 GCA_964453085.1 uncultured Mycobacterium sp. | reverse complement strand
CGGGCCCCGAAACGGGCAATGTGTCGGTCATCAGGTGCCCACCTCACTGGTCTGGCGGCTCATCGCCTCGACCTCGTTCAGGGCCTGGGACATGTGCGCGCCGACCTTGGCGATGATCGGTTCGTCGATGGCCTGGATGTGCTCGCCGCCGATCGGCACGATCTCGAGGTCGGTTACATACTCGCCCCAGCCGCCATCCGGCTGGCGAACGGCGTAGCGCGGCTCGAACTCGATGACGTCGTCGTGGTAGCGGTCGGCCATGTAGAGGGTGACGTGACCGTCGTAGGGCTCGATCCGGACCGTCTCCAGCGCCCGGTTGTCCAGGTACGACGTGCGCTGGTGCTCGACGATGCCGCCCGGAATCTGCACGCCGCTCTGCTGCACGACGTCCAGCACGAACTTGACCTGGCCTTCATCATCGAGCTCTTCGAGCTGCTCGTAGGGGATCGCGGGAATCTCGACGTTGAAGGTGCGCTCGGCGAACCTCGCGTACCGGTCCCAGCGCTTGCGGGTTTCCTCCTTGGTCTGCGGGATCTCCTCGCCGGCCCGAACGGTGTCGATCATTCCGACGAACGCCACGGGCGCACCCACCCGCTTGAGCCCGATCGCGCACGCGTAGGCCAGCGCGCCGCCGAGCGACCATCCGGCCAACACGAACGGCTTGTCCCCGTTGATCTCCAGCAGCTTGGGGATGTACTGGGCGGCCCGTTCCTGCACGGTCCCCTCGACCCGCTCCAAGCCGTACATCGGGGTGTCCGGCGGCAGCCGCTTCAGCAGCGGCTCGTACACCACCGTGGAACCGCCGGCCGGGTGGAACACGAATACGGGGATCTGCGAGTCGTTCTGCGGGGCCCTGATGGTGCGCACGAAGCCGTCGAGCTCACCGGCCTCGAGGTGGCCGCGCACCTTCTCGGCCAGCGTCTCGATGGTCCCCGCGGTCAGCACGTCCTCGGCGCTGATCGGCCCGTCGGCGCGCTCGGAGAGCCGCTGCGCCATCTTGGCGGCGGTCTCGTCGTCCACCTCGGGCAGCGGGTTGAAGATCCCACCCGGGGACTTGCCTGTCACGATCGCCCAGGTGGCGAACGTGACCCGCTCGGCGGCGTCACGCGGCGGCACGTCGGAGTGCAGCGCCTCTGCCACCGCCTCCCGGTTGAGCGCCGCGGCCGCGACCGGCGCGTCCGCCCGCGCGGTGCCG
>CAYVQQ010000318.1:0-3070 GCA_964453085.1 uncultured Mycobacterium sp. | reverse complement strand
AGGATGTTGTTGTCACGGCAGAACCGGACGATGTCGTGGACCACCAGAAAATAGCCCGAGAAACCTAGCTGGGCAATGACTTTCATCTCGTAATCGATCTGGGCGTAGGCGCGGGGGGCGGCCTCGGGGAGCCCGTAGCGGTCATACGCGCCCGCCATGGCCAGGTGCCGCAGCCAGCTGTCCTCGGTGTGCCCGGCGGGCACGTCGAACGGCGGCAGCTGCGGGGCGATCAGCGCCAACCTGAACGCGCACTGTTCACCGAGCTCGGCGGCGGCGGTCACCGCATCGGGGCCCCCCGCGGACCCGGGCCCGAACAGCCGGGCCATCTCCTCGCCGGAGCGCAGGTGCGCACCGCCCAGCGGCGCCAGCCAGCCCGCCGCCGAGTCCAGGGACTGCCGGGCCCGGATCGCCCCCATCGCCATGGCCAGCCGGCCGTGCGACGGCTGAGCGAAATGCGCCCCGGTGGTGGCGACGACACCGACACCGAAGCGCGGTGCCAGCTCCGCCAGCGCGGCGTTGCGTTCGTCGTCGAGCGGGTGACCGTGATGGGTCAGCTCGACGCTGACCCGGTCCGCGCCGAACCGGTCCACCAGGTCGGCCAGCGCCCGCTCGGCTGCCTCCGGACCACCGGAGGAAAGAGCTTGGCGCACGTGTCCTTTGCGGCAGCCGGTCAGGATGTGCCAGTGCCCGCCGGCGGCCTGCGGCAGCGCGTCGTAGTCGTAGCGTGGCTTGCCTTTCTCCCCGCCGGCCAGGTGCGCGGCGGCCAGTTGCCGCGACAGCCGCCGGTAGCCTTCCGGGCCGCGGGCCAGCACCAGCAGGTGCGGGCCGGGCGGGTCCGGCGCCTCGGTCCGAGCGCCCGGCCCCAAAGACAGCTCGGCGCCGAACACGGTGCGCAGGTCGAACTCGGCGGCGGCTTCTGCGAACCGCACCGCCCCGTACAGGCCGTCGTGGTCGGTGAGCGCCAACGCGCGCAGGCCCAGCCGGGCCGCCTCCTCGACCAACTCCTCGGGCGTGCCGGCGCCGTCGAGAAAACTGAACGCCGAATGCGCGTGCAACTCGGCGTACGGTACCGGCGAGCGGGCCCGTCGTCGGCCACCGGGAACTTGGCGCGTCGCGCCCCTGCGCGGCGGGGGGCCCTCCTGGTCGGACCGCGAAGGCACGCTGCCGTGGCGTGGTTTGCTGTCGAGAACCCGCACCATCTCCGCCCAGCTCGACGGCCCGTTGCGCCAGCCCATACGGATCAGCATATCGAATATATGTTCGATATGCGTGGGTGGTTGATCGCCTCCCCACCCCCACCACGCGTGCGTCACGCTGACGGGCCAGACGATGGACCTTCTGCTGCCGATCCCCCCGACGGACGCATGGCACCGGCCCGGCCCCGGCGGCACCGGCCGCCATGAGAAGGTGGGGTGGTGCGCAAGCCGGAGCCGGTCGTCATCGACCCCCGCCGCCATGACGCCGCGCTGTTCGACCTCGACGCGGTGACCGACGCCGGGGGCGCCGCGCCGGCATCCGCGGTGGCGGCGGTCCGCCGGTTGCGCGACGTCGGGCTCCGCACCGCCGTCTTCACGCTCGGCGATGGCCGCGCCGCACCGGCGGATCTGTTCGACGCGCGGGCCGACGGCCCGGCCGCGGCCGCCGAACTCTTGCGGGTACCGCCGGGTCGGTGCGTCGTCGTCGCGAGCGACGTCGCCGAAGTCACGACCGCGCGCGACAACGGTTTCGCGGTGGTCGTCGGCGTGGTCAAGGGAGAAGACCGAGCGGGGCGCCGTGACGCGCTCGACGAGGCCGGCGCCGATGCGGTGGTGGCCGACGTGGGTGAACTCACGGTGCGGACCGGGGACCGCCGGATGTCGCAGCTGCCCGACGCAGCGCAAACCTTGGACCCACCGCCGAACCCGGCGGTGTTCTACGACTTCGACGGCACACTGTCGGAGATCGTCGACGACCCCGACGCGGCCCGGCCCGTCGCGGGCGCGACAACGGCACTGCAGAAGTTGGCCGCGCGGTGCCCGGTCGCCGTGCTGTCTGGCCGTGACCTGGCCGACGTGACACGACGTGTCGGCGTGCCCGGAATCTGGTACGCCGGCAGCCATGGGTTCGAGCTGACCGCACCCGACGGGACGCACCACCAGAATGACGCCGCGGCCGCGGCCATCCCCGTGTTGGAGCGGGCGGCCGGTGAACTGCGCGAGCGGCTCGGTTCGATACCCGGGGTCATGGTGGAGCACAAGCGATTCGGGGTGGCGGTGCACTACCGCAACGCCGCGCGGGACCGGATCGGCGAGGTGGCCGCGGCGGTGCGCGCGGCCGGTCGACGCAGCGCGCTGCGGGTGACCACGGGCCGCGAGGTCATCGAGCTGCGCCCAGACGTCGACTGGGACAAGGGCAAGACGCTGCGCTGGGTGCTCGAGCACCTGCACCGGCCCGGCTCAGGCGCGCTGACGCCGATCTACCTGGGCGACGACATCACCGACGAGGACGCGTTCGACGTGGTGCGCGACGGCGGCGTGCCCATCCTCGTGCGGCACGACGAGGACGGTGACCGCGCCACCGCGGCGCTGTTCGCGCTGGACAGCCCCGCTCAGGTGCGCGAGTTCACCGACTGGCTGGCGCGCCGGTTGACCGACGACCGCGGGAATTGATTCACCTGCGATCGCCGCGGCCGCACACCTGCTGTGAGAACGATCACCAGATCCCGGGCTTTTCCGCGAATGTGTGCCTGACGCAGGCCTGACGCAGGGGGTGGATCACGAAAGCGCCTGGCGAGCCGTTCGACGATTTCGCGGCGGATGCGGTCCGGCGTCGGCGTGCGCCCTGCTTGAGCCAGGGCGAGGCAGACGGTGGTGCGCCCCCACCCAACTCCGCCCTTTCGCCGCCGTCGTTTCGTCGCCGCGAACCGCTACGGTGATGACAACAACAGCGATGACAGGGGGTACCGATGTCTCGTTCTTTTGCCGAGGCGGAGCTGCGTGAGCTCGCCGCCGACGGGGCGGCCAGGCTTGACGGCGCCAGCGCCGTCGATCTGCTGCGCTGGACCGATGAAACCTTCGGCGCTGATGGCTAT
>CAYVQQ010000317.1:0-3098 GCA_964453085.1 uncultured Mycobacterium sp. | reverse complement strand
CCCGACACGATGAGTGTCGAGCGGCGGATGCTGCTGCGCGCCTACGGGGCCGAACTCGTGCTGACGCCCGGCGCCGACGGCATGGCGGGCGCCATCGCCGCGGCCGAGGAACTCGCCAAGACCGATCAGCGGTATTTCGTGCCGCAGCAGTTCGAGAACCCCGCCAACCCGGCCATCCACCGCGCCACCACCGGCGAGGAGGTCTGGCGTGACACCGAGGGCAAGGTCGACATCTTCGTGGCCGGGGTGGGCACCGGCGGCACCATCACCGGGGTGGCGCAGGTTCTCAAAGAGCGCAAGCCGTCGGCGCAGATCATCGCGGTGGAACCGGCGGCCTCACCGGTGCTGTCCGGCGGGCAGAAGGGACCACACCCGATCCAGGGCATCGGCGCCGGCTTCATCCCGCCGGTGCTGGACATGGACCTGATCGACGAGGTGGTCGCCGTCGACGGCGAAGCCTCACTCACCATGGCCCGACGCCTGGCACGCGAGGAGGGGCTGCTCGCCGGCATCTCCTCGGGCGCGGCCGTGGTGGCCGCCGTGCAGGTCGCCCGCCGTCCCGAGAACGCCGGCAAGCTCGTCGTCGTGGTGCTGCCGAGCTTCGGCGAACGGTATCTGAGCACACCGCTGTTCGCCGACGTGGCGGACTAGCCATGCTCGCAACCCTCCGAGACGACATCCGGGCCGCTCGCGAGCGGGACCCGGCCGCCCCGACGACGCTCGAGGTGATCCTCGCCTACCCCGGGGTGCATGCCATCTGGGGCCACCGGATCAGCCATTGGCTGTGGAACCGCGGCGCGCGGGTGATCGCGCGGGCGTTGGCCGAGGTCACCCGCATCATGACCGGCGTCGACATCCACCCGGGTGCCCACCTGGGCTCGAGGCTGTTCATCGATCACGCGACCGGTGTGGTGATCGGCGAAACGGCCGAGGTCGGCGACGACGTCACGATGTACCACGGCGTCACCCTCGGCGGCAGCGGCGCCGACACCGGCAAACGCCACCCCACCATCGGCGACCGCGTGACCATCGGCGCCGGGGCCAAGATCCTGGGCGCGATCAAGATCGGCGACGACAGCCGCGTCGGCGCCAACGCCGTGGTGGTCAAGCCCGTCCCGTCGAGCGTGGTGGTCGTCGGAGTGCCCGGGCAGGTGATCGGCCATCAGGGCCGGAACAGCCCGGATGACTCGATGATGCCCGATCTCGTCGGTGTCAGCCTGCAGTCCCTGCTGACCCGGGTCGCCAAGCTGGAGGCGCTGAGCGACGGGCAGCAGATCGAACGTGTCATCCGGCCACCCGAAGCCGGGGTCTGGCACGGCGAAGACTTCTCGATCTAGACCGCCCGCCGGGCGGCCCGCCCGGATCGGCGTTACCGTGGCTGTCATGAGCGACCCCTGCACACCGCGCGTCCCGGTGGCGCTGTCCGCACCGAGCCTGAACCGCGGAGTCGGCTTCACCCACGAGCAGCGGCGGCAGTTGGGACTGACCGGCCGGCTGCCTCCGGCGGTGCTCACGCTCGACCAGCAAGCCGACCGCGTGTGGCAGCAAGTGCAAAGCTTGGCAACGGATTTGGGCCGCAATCTACTGCTGGAGCAGCTGCACTACCGCCACGAGGTGCTGTACTTCAAGGTGCTCGAGGACCACCTGCCCGAGCTGATGCCGGTGGTGTACACCCCCACCGTCGGCGAGGCGATCCAGCGTTTCTCCGACGAATACCGTGGGCAGCGGGGGCTTTTCCTCAGCATCGACGAGCCGGACGAGATCGAGGAGGCGTTCGGCACCTTCGGCCTGGGACCCGACGACGTCGACCTGATCGTGTGCACCGACGCCGAGGCGATCCTTGGTATCGGCGACTGGGGTGTGGGGGGCATCCAGATCGCCGTGGGCAAGCTCGCGCTCTACACCGCCGGCGCCGGCATCGATCCTCGCCGCTGCCTGGCGGTTTCGCTGGACGTCGGCACCGACAACGAACAACTGCTGCGGGACCCGTTCTACCTGGGCAACCGTCATCCCCGGCGCCGCGGCGCCGTATACGACGGCTTCGTCAAGCGCTACATCGAGACCGCGCACCGCCTGTTCCCAAACGCGATGCTGCATTTCGAGGACTTCGGGCCGTTGAACGCGCGCAGCATCCTGCAGACCTACGGCGACCGGTACTGCGTGTTCAACGACGACATCCAGGGCACCGGCGCGGTCGTCGTGGCGGCCGTGTACGGGGGGTGCCACGTCACCGGGACCCGGATGCGCGACCAGAAGGCGATCGTCTTCGGGTCCGGGACGGCCGGGATCGGCGTCGCCGACCAGATCCGCGACGCGCTCGTCGCCGACGGCGCCACGGTCGAGGAGGCCAGGTCGCGGATCTGGCCGATCGACAAGCAGGGTCTGCTGTTCGACGACATGGACGATCTGCGGGATTTCCAGCGTCCCTACGCCAAGAACCGCCACGAGCTGGGGGTGGCCGCCGGCGAACGGGTGGGCCTGATCGACGCGATCAAGCTCGCGTCACCCACCCTGCTGTTGGGCTGCTCGACAGTGTCGGGGGCATTCACCCGCGAGGTCGTCGAGGCGATGACGGCGTCGTGCGAGCACCCGATGATCTTCCCACTGTCCAACCCGACCTCCCGCATGGAGGCCATGCCGGGCGACGTGCTCGAGTGGTCGAAGGGCCGTGCCCTGCTGGCCACCGGCTCCCCGGTGTCGCCCATAGGATACGACGGCACCACCTACACCATCGCGCAGGCCAACAACGTGCTGGTGTTCCCGGGGATCGGGCTGGGCATCATCGTCGCCCGAGCGAGGCTGGTCACCACGAGAATGCTGCAGGCCGCGGCGGAAGCCGTAGTCCATCAGGCCTCTCCGGCGGGCCCGGGCGATTCGCTGCTGCCCGACGTCAAGGACTTGCGTGCCGTCTCCGTGGCGGTCGCCGAGGCGGTCTACCGCGCGGCCGTCGAGGATGGGGTTGCGCGCAGGACGCACGCCGACGTCCACCGAGCCATCCTCGACACCATCTGGACGCCGGCCTACGACTAAGAGTTGACCCGTCATGGGTCATGCAGCGCAGCTTGGGTGCTGGTTGTTTTCGGCTGGTCCCGCGACGT
>CAYVQQ010000316.1:0-3108 GCA_964453085.1 uncultured Mycobacterium sp. | reverse complement strand
AACGGCCCAGGGGTAGACCCACACCGATTAGGGGATCACCGCCGGACATGTCGCTCGGCGAGATAAGCCGTTTTCGCTGGGTTCGGCGCATCAACACCATGCGCGCACCGTTCGAGCAGGCGCATTCTGTCGCTTGTGGCCTGCTGGGCGTGCCGGGATGATGTTGGCGTCTGGGTGCGAATCATGGTGTGGTGTCCGCTGATCCGCGTCATGTTGTTGACGAGCTGGTCGGGCAGAGCATTGCTTTGCGGCCAGAGCTCGCCGAGCTGAAGCGGCAGGTGCGGTTTGACATTGTCCGGATGCCTCGTAGCAGTCGTCGGCTGATTTGATGTTTGACCGCCGTCGCTGAAGTCGTTGTGCCGCAGTGGCCGCAACCGGTGGACAGGTTGGGCGTCGGGGCTTGACACCCGGCGATGGTGGAGCATTCGGACGCGATGTGCCGCCACGGACCCGGGCATGACTTGGCCGTGACGCTGGCCCGGTCGGGAACGCGGCATCGATGACCCCGGCCGGTCTCGCCAGGGAGTGCTCGTCGGAGCCGCACCGCGCAGCACTGGACTCGGCCGTATGATCGCCACGCACCTCGACTCGCAGACCGCGGGCCCAATCCGTAGTAGCCTGCATCTGGTAGGCCGCACTGCTCGCCTCGACATTGTGTGTTCGTAACATCCATGGTTGTTGAGCCAGTGCATCTTTCGCATGTGCGACACCCGACACCACCCAATTGGACGAAAAGTCGAGGCCCATGGCCGGGCAGGAATCGCCGAGCGGGGGGCGCCCCGCCCCGCAACCGACCCTGTGGGCGGTGTCCGATCTGCACACCGGGCACCTGGACAACAAGCCGATCGCGGAGTCGCTGCACCCGTCATCCCCCGACGACTGGCTGATCGTCGTGGGCGACGTCGCCGAACGCACCGACGAGATCTGCTGGACGCTCGACCTGCTGCGACGGCGCTTCGCCAAGGTGATCTGGGTGCCGGGTAACCACGAGCTGTGGACCACCAACCGGGATCCCAGACAGATCTTCGGGCGAAGCCGCTACGAGTACCTGGTGACCATGGGCGACCAGATGGGCGTGGTCACGCCCGAACACCCGTTCCCGGTGTGGACCGAACGCGGCGGCCCGGCCACGATCGTGCCGATGTTCTTGCTCTATGACTACAGCTTCCTGCCGGAGGGAGCCACGACCAAAGCCGAGGGCCTGAGGATCGCGCGCGAACGAAACGTGGTGGCCACCGACGAATTCCTGCTGTCGCCGGAGCCCTACGCCACTCGCGACGCCTGGTGCCGCGACCGGCTGGCCACGACCCGCGCCCGTCTCGAACAGCTCGACTGGATGACGCCGACCGTGTTGGTCAACCATTTCCCACTGGTCCGTGACCCCTGTGACGCGTTGTTCTACCCCGAGTTCTCGCTGTGGTGCGGGACCACCGAGACCGCCGACTGGCACATCCGTTACAACGCCGTGTGCTCGGTCTACGGCCACCTGCACATTCCCCGTACCACCTGGTACGACGAGGTGCGCTTCGAGGAGGTGTCTGTGGGCTACCCACGGGAATGGCGGCGTCGTAAGCCCTACAGCTGGCTGCGCCAGGTGCTGCCCGACCCCCAGTACCCGCCCGGCTATCTCAACGAGTTCGGCGGCCACTTCGAGATCACCCCGCAGATGCGTGAACAGGCCGCCAAGTTCCGGCAACGAGTGCGCCAGCGGCAGTCCCGATGACCACACAGATGCTGGTGTCGACGGTGCTGCCCGAGACGCTGTCGCAGGACCTAGCGTATTCGGAGTTGTACTCCGACCCGCCGGGTTTGGTCCCACTACCTGAAGAGGAGCCGTTGATCGCCAAGTCGGTGGCCAAGCGGCGCAACGAGTTCGTCACGACACGGCACTGCGCGCGCATCGCGCTGGGTCAGCTCGGCGTGCCGCCGGTGCCGATTCTCAAGGGCGACAAAGGGCAACCCTGCTGGCCCGCCGGCGTGGTGGGCAGCCTGACCCACTGCACGGGCTACCGTGGGGTGGTGGTGGGCCGCGCTGGCGCGGTGCGTTCGGTCGGCATCGACGCTGAACCGCACGACGTGCTACCCAACGGGGTGCTGGATGCGATCACGCTGACCGAGGAACGCCACGAGATCGCAGCGCTGCCCGGCGGCCTGCACTGGGACCGGATCCTGTTCTGTGCCAAGGAGGCGACGTACAAGGCGTGGTTCCCGTTGACCAACAGATGGCTCGGCTTCGAGGACGCGCACGTCATGTTCGACGTCAACCCGTCCGGCGCCGGGACATCGGGGACGTTCGTCTCGAAGATCCTGATCAATCCCGAGGCACTGTCGGGACCGCCACTCACCGCGCTGCGGGGCCGCTGGTCGGTTGAGCGCGGCCTGGTGCTCACCGCGATCGTCCTATGAGCGGACCCACCGGTGCAGCTGTGCCCGAGCCGGGACTGGTCGTCGTCGACAAGCCAGCCGGGATGACCAGCCACGACGTCGTGGCTCGCTGCCGGCGCATCTTCTCCACGCGCAAGGTGGGACACGCCGGCACACTGGACCCGATGGCCACCGGCGTGCTGGTGATCGGCACCGGCCGCGCCACCAAGATCCTCGGCCTGCTGACGGCGGCCCCGAAGTCGTATACGGCTACCGTCCGGCTCGGGCAGTCCACGTCCACCGAGGACGCCGAGGGCGAGTTGCTGCGCAGCGTCCCCGCCGGGCACCTGGCCGACGAGGCGATCGCCGCCGTTGTCGGCGGGTTGCGCGGCGACATCGAGCAGGTGCCGTCGGCCGTCAGCGCGATCAAGGTGGATGGCCGGCGCGCCTACCGTCTGGCCCGTGAGGGCCGGGCCGTCGAGCTCGCGGCGAGGCCGGTGCGCATCGACCGGTTCGATGTGGTGGCGCGCCGATCCCACGGCGCGTGCGTCGATCTGGATGTCGAGGTCGACTGCTCATCGGGTACCTACATCCGGGCGCTGGCCCGCGACGTGGGCGCCGCGCTGGGGGTGGGCGGGCATCTGACGTCGTTGCGGCGGACCCGCGTCGGCCGCTTCGGACTGGACCAGGCGAGGTCGCTTGACGACCTGGCCGAGCGGCCCCGGCTGACCCACACCCTGGACG
>CAYVQQ010000315.1:0-3236 GCA_964453085.1 uncultured Mycobacterium sp. | reverse complement strand
CTGGGTGCGGACGGTCCCGATCACCGGCAGCGTGAGGTGACGCCGGTCGGGTTCGACGCGCATCGCCCCGGTCGTGAACGACACCCGGTCGGTGTCGCGTCCCTTCTTCTTGAACCGGGGGAAACCCATCGGTTTGCCGTCGCGTTTGCCCGAACGGGAGGTCTGCCAGTTCCAGTACGCGTCGACCGCGCCGTCGATGCCGTCGGCGTAGGCTTCTTTCGAGCATTCCGGCCACCACACCGCACCGGTTTCGGCGTTGACGCACACCTCGTCCTTGAGCTGATTCCAGCGTTTCCGCAGTGCACGCAGCGAAGGCTTCTCGGTCTCGATTCCCGCCGCGCGCCAGGCCTCGATGTCAGCTTTGAGGGTCGAGACGGTCCAGTTGTATGCCTTACGCCGCGCACCGCAATGCCGCGCCAACGCGCGGGCTTGATCGTCGGTCGGGTTCAGGGTGAATCGAAACGCCTGCACACACCACCCGTCGGGGATTTCGAAACGCGCCATCACGCGTCCGTCAGGAGTTCCCGCATCTGCGCAGGTTCGCGACGGTGTTGTGGTCACCGGCGTATTTCGCCGCCTCGGTAGGCTCCGTGTCGGAGACGACGGTGCGCCGCTACATCGAGCACCAGTGGGATGCGGTGCTGGCGTCGTGAGCCAGCAGGTGAAGATCATCCGGGCCCGGGTGCACGGCGGCCCGTATCTGGGTGAGGTCACCGGCGGCGACGGCGCGACCGGCCCGGTGTGGTCGGCCAACCCGGATGAGGTGCTGGGCTGGTTGTGTGATGGGTTCCGGTTCCGGTTCAATCAGCGCCGCTCGACCCGCTGCCGGTATTTGAGCTGTGAGGATCGCGACGGGCAGCGGGTGGTGGTGAGCGACCCGGCCGGGGAGCCGGTGCTGGTGCCGATCGGGCGCACGGTCACCGACATCACCGACGCCCAGGCCCGAGAGCGGCACAGTTTCCTGGCCGCGATGCCGTCGCTGGTGTTGGAGGCGACGCTGAAAACAGAGCGCACGGACTGGTTTTCGGCGGCAAAACGACGCAAAACCAACATCGCTAACGGGCGCAAGCCCGGGGCGATGCCGGGTTTCCGCCGCAAGGATTCCGATCAGCGGTTCGTGTGCTGGTTCAACGGCGGCCGCAACGCGGTCTTCACCCGCACCGGCAAGCGTTCGGGCATGGTCACGATCACCGGCGCCAACCCGGCAACGCACCGCGCACCAGGGTGTGCAGTGGATGGCAAGCCGCACAAGCTGGGCTGGAAGATCACGCTGCACGTCCGGTTATCCCAGCCGATCCGCCCCTACACCTTGGTGCGGGTGAACTGGACGCGCCGACAGTTGGTGTTCGTCAACGAACCGCTACCCGTGCCCGGCAAGGTCTCTACCGGTGAGGTGGTCGGGATCGACCGGGGTGTGGTGCACACCGCCGCCGATGACTGCGGCCGGTTTTTCGACGCCCCCGACACCGCCGCGCTGGACATGCAGCGCAAGTTTCATCAACGCCAGATGGGCAAATCCAAACTGGTCGCCGCCCGTCAGGGCCGCCGGTACTGGAATCGAGCCGCTACCGGGCGCACAAGGCCGCAGCCGCGGCGCTGGCCGCGCGGCAGGCGCGGATCCGCGACGATTTCGCGCACAAGCTCAGCACCCGGCTGGTGCGTGAACACGACTTCATCGGAATCGAGAAACTGTCGCTGCACCGCATGACCCGCCGCGGCAAAAGCGCAGGGGCCGCAGCCAAGCGAGGACTCAACCGGGTGCTGCAGAACGCCGCGCTCGCGCGGCTGGTCAAACACATCGAATACAAAGCCGAACTGGCCGGTGTCACCTGCATTGAGGTGCCGGCGGCCTACACCAGTCAGCGTTGCCATCGGTGCGGGCACACAGCACCGGAGAACCGCGAAAGCCAAGCGGTGTTCCGGTGCCGGTCGCAAAGTTGTGGCTGGGCCGGCAACGCCGACACCAACGCTGCCGTCAACATCCGTGAGGAAGCCCTCACCCGCTGGGCGGCGGCGCAACCAACTGAACAACTGGCTGGGACATCCGGTGAGAAACCGGGCGGCGAAGCCGTCAGCCAGGCGGGGAGCACGAATAAGACCGACCCCCACACGGGTCCGGCCCCTGGGCCGGCGGCATCTGCGATGAACCGCGAACCACCCGAAGCCGCCTAACGGCCAAAGGAGTCCACCGCCTTTAGGCGGTGGAGGATGTCAAACCGCCTCCGACTGCCCGCGCTGCTCCCCATACCGCCGACGCCAAAGACGGTACCGCCGGTACCGCAAACGGGCGTCCGCGGGCTGCCGCCGGTTGAGGGAGGCGGTGGTCCCGCATGACAAGATCGGAACATCATGAGCACAGCCACCGGACCCCGCCGGATCTTCTCCGGCGTGCAGCCCACATCCGACTCGCTTCACCTCGGCAACGCGCTGGGCGCGGTCACGCAGTGGGTGGCGCTGCAGAAGGACCATGACGCGTTCTTCTGCGTGGTGGACCTGCACGCGATCACCGTCGCCCAGGATCCCGAGGCGCTGCGCCGCCGCACTCTGGTCACCGCCGCCCAGTACCTGGCCCTGGGCATCGACCCCGGCCGTAGCACCGTGTTCGTCCAAAGCCACGTGCCCGCCCACACCCAGTTGGCGTGGGTGCTGGGCTGCTTCACCGGCTTCGGGCAGGCGTCGCGGATGACGCAGTTCAAGGACAAGTCGGTACGCCAGGGCAGCGACTCGACGACCGTGGGGCTGTTCACCTACCCGGTACTGCAGGCCGCCGACGTGCTTGCTTACGACAGCGACCTGGTCCCGGTGGGCGAGGACCAGCGTCAGCATCTCGAATTGGCCCGCGACGTCGCCCAGCGGTTCAACGCCCGCTTCCCGGACACTTTCGTGGTTCCCGACGTG
The DNA here is from genome assembly GCA_964453085.1 of uncultured Mycobacterium sp. Taxonomy (GTDB): domain Bacteria; phylum Actinomycetota; class Actinomycetes; order Mycobacteriales; family Mycobacteriaceae; genus Mycobacterium. The sequence goes on along the minus strand of CAYVQQ010000315.1, from coordinate 338 downwards.
CTGATTCCCAAGGCCACCGCCAAGATCTATGACTTGGCCGACCCCACGTCGAAGATGAGCAAATCGGCGGCCACCGATGCCGGATTGATCAACCTGCTCGACGATCCGGCCAAGTCCGCCAAGAAGATCCGCTCGGCGGTCACCGACAGCGAGCGCGAGATCCGGTTCGACCCCGAGGCCAAGGCAGGTGTGTCCAACCTGCTGACCATCCAGTCGGCGGTCACCGGGGTTGGCGTCGACAAACTGGTCGACGACTACGCGGGCCGAGGCTACGGCGACCTGAAGAAGGACACCGCCGAGGCGGTTGTCGAGTTCGTCAGCCCGATCAAGGCCCGCGT
>CAYVQQ010000314.1:0-3242 GCA_964453085.1 uncultured Mycobacterium sp. | reverse complement strand
TTGGATAAAGCCATTGAAGCTAATCGTCGGCGCGGATCCGCGCAAGGACCTCGCAGAGCGCATCGCCGAGGAGAAGAAGTGGCGGCAGAGCACGGCGCAGCGCATCCAGATCCTCGCCCTGCAGTTCGAAGCCACCCGCTGCGGCAAGGATGACATCCTCGCCGGCAATGATGATCCCAAGCTGCCCCTGGTGACCTGCTCCACCGACCACAAGACGGCCTACCTGCTGGCGCCGTCGATCATCAGCGGCGACCAGATCGTCGACGCCACCTCGGGCATGAACCAGCATGGCATCGGCTACGTCGTCGACCTGCAGTTCAAGCCCGCCGCGGCCAGCGTCTGGGCCGACTTCACCGCGTCCCACATCGGCACCCAGACGGCGTTCACGCTGGATTCGCAGGTGGTCAGCGCCCCGCTGATCCAAGAGGCGATCCCCGGCGGCCGCACCCAGATCACCGGCGGCGACCCCCCGTTCACCGCCGCGACGGCGCGCCAGCTGGCCAACGTCCTCAAATACGGGTCGCTTCCCCTGTCCTTCGAGTCGTCGGAGGCCCAGACCGTGTCGGCGACGCTGGGGCTGACCTCCCTGCGGGCCGGCCTGATCGCGGGTGCCATCGGACTGGTCCTGGTGCTGCTGTACTCGCTGTTGTACTACCGCGTGCTGGGGCTGCTGACGGCGTTGTCGCTGATCGCCTCGGGAGCAATGGTTTTCGCGATCCTGGTGCTGCTCGGCCGATATATCAACTACACCCTGGACCTGGCCGGCATCGCGGGTCTGATCATCGGTATCGGCACCACCGCCGACTCATTCGTCGTGTTCTTCGAGCGCATCAAGGACGAGATCCGCGAGGGCCGCTCGTTCCGGTCGGCGGTGCCGCGAGGCTGGGTGCGGGCCCGTAAGACGATCGTGTCGGGCAACGCCGTCACGTTCCTGGCGGCCGCGGTCCTCTACGTCCTGGCGATCGGCCAGGTGAAGGGGTTCGCGTTCACGTTGGGTCTGACCACAATCCTCGACCTGGTGGTGGTGTTCCTGGTGACCTGGCCGCTGGTGTACCTGGCCTCCAAGTCCCCGACGCTGGCCAAGCCGGTCTACAACGGCCTGGGCGCGGTCCAGCAGGTCGCGCGCGAACGCCGGGCCGCCGCGCAGGTGAAGACGGGACGGGTGTGACGCGATGGCTTCCCTGGACAAGACCGAAACCACCGAGGTGTCCGCGGGTGCCGTCGAATTGACCGGCGGCACCACCGGGCCGGCCCGCCGCGGCTTCGTCACGCGGCTCTACACCGGCACCGGCGCGTTCGAGGTGGTGGGCCGGCGCCGGCGGTGGTTCGGTATCAGCGGCGCGATCGTCGTGGTGGCGATCGTCAGCATCCTGGTGCGCGGGTTCACCTTCGGCATCGACTTCAAGGGCGGAACGACGGTGTCGATGCCGCGCGGCGACGCGCAGACCTCCGAGGTCGCCGGGGTCTTCAGCAAGACCATCGGCAAGGACCCGGAATCGGTGGTGACCGTCGGCAGCGGCGCCGCGGCGACGGTGCAGATTCGCTCGGAGACGTTGTCCAACGACCAGACCAGCCGGCTGCGCAACGCGCTGTTCGACGCGTTCCACCCGAAGGGCGCCGACGGCAAGCCCAGCAAGCAGGCGATCAGCGACTCCGCGGTGTCGGAGACCTGGGGAGCCCAGATCACCAACAAGGCGCTGATCGCGCTGGTGGTGTTCCTGGCCCTGGTGTCCCTCTACATCACCGTGCGCTACGAGCGCTATATGACACTGTCGGCGATCGCGGCCATGTTCTTCGACCTGACCGTCACCGCGGGCGTGTACTCGCTGGTCGGCTTCGAGGTCACCCCGGCCACGGTCATCGGCCTGCTGACGATCCTCGGGTTCTCCCTGTACGACACCGTCATCGTGTTCGACAAGGTCGAGGAGAACACCCGCGGATTCCAGCACACCACCCGGCGCACCTTCGCCGAGCAGGCCAATCTGGCGATCAACCAGACCTTCATGCGCTCGATCAACACCAGCCTGATCGGCGTGCTGCCGGTGCTGTCGCTGATGGTGGTCGCGGTGTGGCTGCTGGGTGTGGGCACCCTGAAGGATCTGGCGTTGGTGCAGCTGATCGGCATCGTGATCGGCACCTACTCCTCGATCTTCTTCGCGACGCCGTTGCTGGTCACCCTGCGCGAACGCACCGAGCTGGTGCGCACCCACACCCGCCGGGTGATGCGGCGCCGCGGGGCCGGCGACGAGGCGGCCGAGGCGGCCGAGGCGGCGGAGGTGAGCAAGCGCTCCGGCGACGCCGAACCCGTGCGGGACGGCACCGACACCGCCACGGAGGCCGCCACCGAAGCAGATGCGTCCGGCACGCCGGCCCCGGGCGCTCGGCCCGCGGGCGCCCGGCGTCCAAGCGGCAAGCGCAACGCCAGCCGGCGGTAGTCAGCATGGCCGGCGGGCGCGGATGGGCGATCGGTGCTCTGGCCGCGGTGCTGGCGGGGGCAACCACCCTGACCGGGTGCTCCGGCAGCACCGCGTTGCAGGTCGACTACGTGGTCGACGGCCCGCTGGTCTCCTACAACGTCAACACCGTCGTCGGGGCCGCGTCGGCCGGTGCCCAGGCATTCGCCCGCACTCTCACCGGCTTCGGTTATCACGGGCCGGACGGGCAGGTCGTGGCCGACCGCGACTTCGGCGCCATCTCGGTCGTCGACGGCGCCCCGCTGGTGCTCGACTATCAGATCGCCGATCGGGCAGTCTATTCCGACGGCAAGCCGGTGACCTGCGACGATGTCGTCCTGGCTTGGGCGGCCCAGTCCGGGCGGTTCCCCGGCTTCGACGCGGCCACCCAGGGCGGCTACGCCGACGTCGCCAACGTCGAGTGCAAACCGGGCCAGAAGAAGGCCCGCGTGTCCTTCGCCCCCGACCGCGGCATCGTCGACTACACACAGCTGTTCACCGCCACCTCGCTGCTGCCGTCGCACGTCATCGCCGACCAGCTGCACACCGACGTGACTGCAGCCCTGCTGAGCAACGACGAGGCGACGGTGAAACAGATCGCCCGGCTCTGGAACACCACCTGGGACCTCAAGCCCGGGCTCGATCTGCGGCGTTTCCCGTCGTCGGGGCCGTACAAGATCGAATCGGTCCTCGACGGTGGCGCGGTGGTGCTCGTCGCCAACGACCGGTGGTGGGGTCCCCGGGCGATGACCAAACGGGTGGTCGTGCGGCCGCAAGGCCCCGACATCC
>CAYVQQ010000313.1:0-3291 GCA_964453085.1 uncultured Mycobacterium sp. | reverse complement strand
TCCAAGCCCACTGTTGGCCCCGGTGACCACGACGAGCTTCCCGGACAGGTTCGGCACCGCGGCGACGAGGACGTTGCTCATGGGTCATAGTGTGCGCCGTAGCGGGGTTGCCGCGGGCCCGGCGTGCATGTCGGTTCGGCGACACGCACGCCGGGCCCGCACCGCGCACAGCTTCGCCTGCGGGCTCAGTGCCCGCGGGCGACCCACTCCTCGTAGTGGACGATCTCGTCGCCGATGGTGGTGCTGTCCCCGTGGCCGGTGAGCACGACGGTGTCGCCGGGCAGTCGACCCAGCCGCTCCGAGATGGACCGCAGGATCGTCGGGAAGTCGGAGTAGGACCGGCCCGTTGCGCCGGGACCGCCGGCGAACAGGGTGTCGCCGCTGAACACCGTGTGCAGCTCGGGGGCGTACCAGCACACCGATCCGGGGGAGTGGCCCGGGGTGTGCAGCGCCTGCAGTTCGGTGCCGGCGACGCGCAGCGTGTCGTCGTCGGAGATGGTGCGGAAGTCGGCGTCCGGGTGGGTCATCCGCCACAGCACCTCGTCGCCGGGATGCAGCAGTATCGGCGCGTCGAGAGCGGCGCTCAGCTCGGGCGCGACCGTGACGTGGTCGTTGTGGCCGTGCGTGCACACCACCGCGACCACCTTGCGGCCGCCGACGGCGTCCAAGATCGGTTGGGCGGTGTGGGCGGCGTCGAACACCACGACCTCGGAATCGTCGCCGACGATCCAGATGTTGTTGTCGACTTCCCAACTGCCGCCGTCGAGCTCGAAGGTCCCGTGGGTGACCACTTTCTGAATGGGGTTCATCACAACATCACCACCGAACGCAGTATCTCGCCACCGTGCATCCTCTGAAACGCGTCCTCGACATCGCCCAGCCCGATCCGTTCGGAGACGAACTGATCCAGCGGGAGCCGACCCTGCAGGTACAGGTCGATCAGGGTGGGGAAGTCGCGCTCGGGCAGGCAGTCGCCGTACCACGACGACTTCAGCGCACCGCCATGGGCGAAGAAGTCCACCAGCGGCATGTCCAGTTGCATCTCGGGTGTCGGAACCCCTACGAGCACGACCGTGCCCGCGAGGTCGCGGGCGTAGAAGGCCTGCTTCCAGGTCTCGGGCCGACCGACGGCGTCGATCGCCACGTCGACACCGAAGCCGTTGGTGAGGTCACGGATCGTCTGCACGACGTCGACCTCGCGGGCGTTGACGGTGTGGGTGGCGCCGAACCCGCGAGCCCACTTCAGCTTGGTGTCGTCGGTGTCGACGGCGATGATCTGCCGAGCCCCGACCAGCGCGGCTCCCGCGATCGCGGCATCGCCGACGCCGCCGCAGCCCCACACCGCCACAGAGTCGTCGCGGGTCACGCTGCCGGTGTTGATCGCCGCGCCGATGCCGGCCATCACCCCGCAGCCCAGCAGGCCCGCGGCGGCCGGATCAGCTTTCGGGTTCACCTTGGTGCATTGGCCTTCGTGCACCAGCGTCTTGTCGGCGAACGCGCCGATGCCCAGCGCCGGGGTGAGTTCGGTGCCGTCGATCAGTGTCATCTTCTTCGAGGCGTTGAAGGTGTTGAAGCACAGGTGCGGCCTGCCGCGCTTGCAGGCCCGGCACTGGCCGCACACCGCGCGCCAGTTCAGCACCACGAAGTCGCCCGGCACCACCGCCGTCACGTCGGGGCCCACCGCCTCCACCGTGCCGGCGGCCTCGTGGCCCAGCAGGAACGGGTAATCGTTGTTTATGCCGCCCTCTCGGTAGGCCAGGTCGGTGTGACAGATCCCGCAGGAGATGATGTCGACCACGACGTCACGGGGTCCGGGGGCGGGGATGACGACGTCTACCAACTCGACAGGTTTGCCCTTGTCGCGTGAAATGATGCCGCGCACTATTCGATTCACGACGGAGATCGTACACCCCGAAATTTCCCCCCGGCATGCTGCTGCCGGGGGTCGACATGGGGAGGCGTGTTGATCTTCATTGTGAGGCATCGGGCGTGGCGGCGGGCGTCGGGGATGGTGGCCTGCCCTGCGGTGCAGCCGTGGCTGCGGTCCTGGTCCGCCGACTCGCGCCGGAGCCCGGCCCAGTTTCGCCGCGAGCGCGGTTTCGGTCGGCCAGCGGTTCGCGTAGCGAGCCGCTACGGTCGGCGGTCTCGGCGGCGAAGATCGCCGGTCCCGTAGGCCGATCCGCCGGAATCGGCGCACCCTAATGCCGTCGGTGTAGTGTCGCCAAACGTGACGGCATCCAAAGTGACCACTCACGGTGCCACCGAAACCACCGAGGAATTCGCCGGGCGGATCCTGGGCGCTGTCGACGGCGCCAGTCTGGCGTTGCTGCTGAGCATTGGGCATCAGACCGGATTGCTCGACACGATCGCCGGGCTGCCCCCGTCCACGAGCGCGCAGATCGCCGAGGCCGCCGGTCTCGATGAGCGCTATGTGCGGGAGTGGCTGGGCGGGATGACCACCGGGCACGTCGTCGACTACGACCCCGCCTCGGAGACCTTCACGCTGCCCGCCCACCGCGCCAGCGTGCTGACCCGGGCGGCCGGCCCGGCCAACTTGGCCGTGGCGGCGATGTTCATCCCGTTGCTGGGCGAAGTGGAGCAGCAGATCATCGACTGCTTCCGCCGGGGCGGCGGCCTGTCCTACAGCGAATTCCCGCGCTTTCACACCTTGATGGCCGAGCAGAGCGCGGCGGTGTACGACAGCTCGCTCGTCGACGTGGTGCTGCCGCTGGTCGACGGGCTGGTCGAACGGCTGCGCTCCGGCGCCGACGTGGCCGATTTCGGCTGCGGCAGCGGGCACGCGATCAACGTGATGGCGCGGGCGTTCCCGGCCAGCCGGTTCACCGGCATCGACTTCTCCGAGGAGGGCATCGCGGCCGGCCGCCGGGAGGCGGCCGGCCTGGGCCTGTCCAATGTGAGCTTCGAGAGACGCAACCTGCGTGAACTCGACGAGGTCGGCGCGTACGACGTCATCACCGTGTTCGACGCCATCCACGACCAGTCCCACCCGGCGCAGGTGCTGGAGAACACCTACCGCGCGCTGCGGCCCGGCGGCGTCCTGCTGATGGCTGACATCAAGGCCTCGAGCCGGCTGGAGGACAACGTCGGGGTGCCGATGCGTACCTACCTCTACACGACGTCGCTGATGCACTGCATGACCGTGTCGTTGGCGCTCGACGGCGCCGGGCTGGGTGCGGTCTGGGGCGAGCAGCTGGCCACCTCGATGCTGGCCGAGGCCGGGTTCCGCGATGTGCGGGTGGCTGAGATCGAGTCGAACCCGCGATTTTCCCA
>CAYVQQ010000312.1:0-3296 GCA_964453085.1 uncultured Mycobacterium sp. | reverse complement strand
CAGTGCGTCCATCTTCCGCGGGCCGGCCACCTGGACATAACGCTGCGAGATGTTCTCGGCGGTCGCCGTTTTCGCCTTGGAGGTGACCTCGAGGGGGTCGTGCAGGTATCGGGTGGTGATCTTGCGGATCGCCGGCGGCATGGTCGCCGAGAACAGGGCCACCTGCTTGTATTGCGGGGTTTCGGACAGGATCCGCTCGACGTCCTCGGCGAAACCCATCGTGAGCATCTCGTCGGCCTCGTCGAGCACCAGGTAGTCGACGTGCGAGAGGTCCAGCGTCCCGCGCTCCAGGTGATCGATGACCCGGCCGGGGGTGCCGACCACCACCTGCGCGCCGCGGCGCAGCCCGGCCAGTTGAACGGTGTAGGACGACCCGCCGTAGATCGGCAGGACGTGCACCTCGGGCAGATGCGCCCCGTAGCGGCTGAACGCCTCGGCGACCTGCAGGGCCAGCTCGCGGGTGGGCGCCAGCACCAGCGCCTGGGTCGCCTTGCTGGTCACGTCGATCTTGGACAGGATCGGCATCGCGAAGGCCGCCGTCTTACCGGTGCCCGTCTGGGCCAGGCCCACCACGTCGGATCCCGCCAGCAGTGCCGGAATCGTCGCCGCCTGGATCGCCGTCGGCGACTCGTAGCCGACGTCGGCGGCCGCCCGCACCACAGCGGGATGGATCTCCAGGTCGGCGAAGGTCGTGGAAGCAGCCTCGGGCGGGCTGTCGGGGAGCGTCATTGTCCACGCAGTTTAGTGGCCGAAGCGGCCCTGGTCATGCCCGGCGCGGTCCCCCGGTGATCCTGGCGTGCCGCGCCCGGGCGCGGCATGCCTGCGACACCCGTGGACGCGGTGCCGGTACGGTGCGCGATGTGTGGTCGCTACCGTGCCGTGCGCAAACGCTGACAAGTCTGGCCGCCGCCGCGGTGACGCTGGCCGGCTGCGGGTCGGGGGACTCCACGGTGGCGAAGACCCCGCAGAGCCGTCCGGCCACCGCGAGCGCGCCGATCACCGCGCGCCCGACCCCGCTCCCGCCGGCCGAGGCCGCCACACCAGGCACCGGAGCGGCCCCGGCCGACCCGTGCGCCATCAACCTGGCCTCGCCCGCGATCGCGAAAGCGGTGTCCGAACTACCCCCCGATCCGCGCAGCGCGCAGCCCTGGAACCCCGAACCACTGACCGGAAACTACAACCAGTGCGCTCAGCTGTCGGCGGTGATCCTCAAGGCCAACACCAACGCCGACCATCCCGCGACCCGGGCGGTGCTGTTCCATCTCGGGCAGTTCATCCCGCAGGGGGTGCCCGACACGTACGGATTCAACGGCATCGACGCGTCCCAGACCAATGGCGACACGGTGGCCCTGACTTATCCCAGCGGCATCAGCGGCCTTGCGACCCCGGTGCGGTTCCACTGGAACGGCACCGGGGTCGAGCTCATCGGTAACAACCCGGGACGGTGAGTCGCCACCGCGCTCCCCGCGGGCGTGACGCATCGACTCAAACAGACCCGGTCGCCACGGACCGGTTCAGGCGGGGAGACCGCACCGTTTGTCGCCGTCGTTGAGCACGGCCGACGCGTCGGTGCCCGCGGTGCCGAACCCGGAGTCATGCCGACCCGGGGGTTACTGTCCGGCGGTGATCCCCTAATCGGTGTGGGTCTACCCTTGGGCCGTTGAGCCGCCGAGTGTCCGCACGAAATCCGGTCCGACGACGACGTCCTCGGCGCTGAGTTCGCTCACCGCTTTGCGCCCGAGCCCGAGCACCGCCGAATCGATACCGCCACGGAGAATGTCGAGCACGTTTGCCACACCGTTCTCACCGCCGGCAGCCAGGCCCCACAGGTAAGCACGCCCGATCATCACCACCCGCGCCCCCAACGCGACAGCCTTCACCACATCACTGCCACGCCGCACCCCGCCGTCCAACACGACCTCGATCTGGTCACCCACAGCCTTCACCACAGCCGGCAACGCCCGCACCGACGCCGGCGTACTGTCCAGATTGTTCCCCCCATGATTGGACACCGAGATCGCCGTGACACCGGCATCGACAGCCCGTTTGGCGTCATCGACACGCATGATGCCCTTCACCATCCACGGACCACCCCAGGTCTCCCCAAACCAGCGAATGTCCTCCCACGACGGCGGCGGCGTCTGCATCCACTCCCCATAAGCACCGAAGAAAGTCGGCGCCTGCTGTCCGGGCAACGCCATGTTGGGCACCCGCAAATCAGGGATACTCCGAGCCCGCGCAAACGAAGCCAGCCAACGCGGACGAGCCAACGCCTCAGGCGCATGCCGCAACATCGCCCGCAGATCCATCCGCTCCGGAATATCCGGGCTGCCCCAGTCCCGGCCATACGAGAAAGACCAATCCAACGTCAAGATCAACCCCGCCACCCCCGCCGCGCGGGCCCGCTCGATCCGCTGGGCGATCTGCTCCTTCCCCCCCGACCAGTACACCTGCAGAAACGTCTTCGGATTGGCCGCGACGATCTCCTCAACAGGCCTACTGGCAAACGAACTCAAACCCATCGCAGTCCCCCGCGACGCCGCCGCCCGAGCCGCCGCAAGCTCCCCATCAGGATGCACAGCCTGCACCCCGACCGGAGAGATGATCACCGGAAACGCAACGTCCTGACCCATCACCGTCGTCGAAAGATCCCGCTGCGCCGACAACCCCGCCACATGAGGAGCCAACTGCACTTCGGCGAAAGCCGCAGTGTTGTCCCGCACCGTAACACCAGATTCCGACCCGGCGATGAGCGCCGAATACACCGACTTCGGCAACCGCCGCTGGGCCTGTCGCTGAGCGGCCGCTACCGTCTCCAACCAGCCCTTAGTCATCGCATAAATCCCTTTCGTCGAACCCTGTAAGAATCCCGCACGCGGGCGAACCACCTCGGGATGATAACTTTCGGGTAAATCGCGGTGAACGCCCGCTCCCGCAGACAACCCACCCACACACCCGCCCCATACGCCACATGATCAGCCAAATACCCGACCACAAACCGGACCGGATCCACTTTCAACACACCCGAATACGCCTCACCCAGCGGAGCCGCCAACAACAACCCCGAAATCATCCGGACCCGACGCCGCCGAAAAAGCCCCACCACCAACAACGGACCAGCAAACTGCGTGCAATAACGACCCACCGCACAATACGTCCGCCACACACCCCGCACAGAGATGCCCACACCCACCGACAACGTTGCCTCGGCATCCGCGGGCGGTCACGGACGGGGACGACCACCGTCACCTCCGGCACCGGCGCAGACGCCGGTGGCCGCGGGTGAGCCACGTTCC
>CAYVQQ010000311.1:0-3297 GCA_964453085.1 uncultured Mycobacterium sp. | reverse complement strand
CGGGGTTCCCGCAGGTCTTCAATGCCGATGCGGCCACGCTCAACGCATTGTCCGGCATCGACGCGCTAGCGAATATGGTCGTCGAGCTGAGGCACAGCGAGGGGTGGACGGTGCGGGCCAGGATGAGCAGGTCGGCGCTGATGCGCCACGACGATCCGGTCGCACTGGTGACGTTCGAGAACCTCACCGAGCGGCTGTGGATCGACGAAGCCTAGTTACTGGTAGCCGGTGTTGGCGTTCAAGAACGTGATGATGCCCTGGGTGACGGCGGCGGCATAGCTCGACCGGCCCTCGGCGCTTTCCATCCGCGCCGCATCGTCGGCGTTGCGCATGTTGCCGACCTCGACCAGGATCGCCGGATACTGGGCCAGGTTGAGGCCGGCGAGGTCGTCGCGACCATAGAGGCCGTCAAACCCGATGTAGGTCGCGGGGTGAAACCCCGCCTGCACGAAGGCGTCGCGCATTGTGCGCGCCAGCTGGACGGCGGGGCCGGCCTGGACGTCGTTCAACGGCGGACTGGAGTAGTTCACGTGGAAACCCGAGCCGGACGGCGGCCCCCCGTCGGCGTGGATGCTCACGATCGCGTCGGGACGCATCGCGTTGGCCAGCGCCGCGCGCTGGTCGATGCACGGCCCCACCTCGCTGTCTCCGTCCCGCGACACCTGGGTGCGTACGCCCTGCCGGTTCAGCGACTGGTTGACCAGGGAGACGACGGCCCAGTTCAACGCGTGCTCGGGGTAGCCGCCGGCGCTGGCGGCGCCCGAAGTGTTGCACGGTTTGGTGCCACCCCGGCCATTGGGCACTTGCCGGGTGATTGACGGCTCGCTGATGCCGTCGTGGCCCGCGTCGAGAAAGACGGCCGCACCGGCGACTCCGGCGGCCGCACGGGTGGCGGGTAGCAACGCGCCGGCGCCGAGTAGTGCCGGTGCGACACCGGCATACTTCAGCAGATCCCGCCGTGTGACGGACCGCGGTCGGCCGGCTGGAGCGCTCACCGCGCGATGGTAGCAATCCCCTTGACGTCCTCCCCGCAGTGAACTGGGGGATTCCTCGTGCCGGCCGGCTGTCTCGATGGCCGTTCATGCGGCGATCGCCGTGGGCGGGCCGGTGTTGGCTGAGGGTAGATCCAGCCGATCGACCCCATCGGCCCCGAGCCGCACATGCAGCCCCAGGTAGGCCGAGAACAGGTCCCGATCTTCAGTGATGCCGCACTCACAGCGGTGCACCCGCTGGGAGAGCGGTTGCTTCTTACGGTCCCCGTACAGACACGTTTGCGGCAGGCGGTGATGCGCGGGCGGCCCGCTGCTCCTCACCGCGGCGGCGTTTGAGCAGCGGCCGCGACCGGAATCACCAACCCCGCGCCCCACTGCAACCCGATCAACCGCCCTGCCTCATCGGTCTTGGGCCGCAACGCCCCATTGGGCCGTCCTTGGCCGCCGGTGCGCGAGCATCTGCCCGCCCAGGAGACGCAGGCCCGGCAACCCGCAAGCCGCAGCCCAGGCCGGATCGACCCGTAGCGCCCGCCCGCGGTCCAGGACTTCGCCCAGCACCGCGTTATACACCCGCATCCCGGTGAAAAACCGGGTCCCGATCACCCTGTCCTGCCCCGGATCCCGGCGCAACACCCAGGACCGCACATGCGTGGGCGCATCCTTCGGGCGCTTCCGCGCACCCGTTTGCCCACCGGCACCACGGCCCGCCTCGCGCCACCGCCCCAAGGATCCACCAGATGAACTTGATGATGATCGCGACGAGCAGCAAGCAGCCCCAGCAATGCACCGAACCCGCCACCTGAGCTCGACCTGGAAGCAGCCATGGCGCAAACGTACGCCGTACCCTCGACAAGTCGGGGCCCGCCGCGGTCGCCGGCGAGGATGATGCCGCTCTCGCAGCGATCGAAAGCCGCGTCGCGGGCGACACTTCCGCGGACCTGGTCTGGCCCGAGCACCGCGGCGCTGTGCAGATCGCGACGCAGGTCGCGACCCGCCGGAGAATGACGCAGCGCACCGGCGGCGAGCAGCAGCCGAACCGCCGGCTGACCGAGCGTGCCGCCGACCACACGGCGGTGCGAAACCTGCGTGGTTGACGCCACCGCCGGATGCCCCGCCACACAGTCGGTTCCGGTGCTGGACTGCGGCTCGCCACAGGGCCCGGTGAGGCGCAGCGCAACGCCCCTCCGAACCGGCCGGTTGATGCAAGATTCACTTGCGGTTGCGCAGACGGACAGGGTGTGCGGAAATATCACCAACGGGTCAGGAAAGTTGTATGTTTGAGACCGCGTTTGCCTGGGGAGTATTGCGGCATGATCACACGCCACATCGCACGAGTTCTTGGCCCGGCTGTGGTTGCAGCGTCGGGCCTGGACACCTTCATCTTCACCTCTGCTGTCCCTTTTGCCTCCGCTCAGCCATGCCCGGACGTCCAGGTGGTGTACGCGCGCGGCACCGGTGAAGCACCCGGGGTCGGTCCTACCGGTCAGGCCTTCATCGACAATCTCCGCTCGCGCCTAGCCGGCAAGTCGTTAGATGTGTACCCGGTCAACTATCCCGCCAGCGACCAGTGGTACACCGGCCTTGAGGGCATCAGGGACGCCGGGGCTCACGTGGTGTCGATGGCCCAGAACTGCCCCAACACCAAGATGGTGCTCAGCGGCTACTCGCAGGGGGCGGCGGTGATGGGGTTCGTGACCTCCTCGGAGGTCCCGAATGGAATCCCCGACGGAATCGACCCGGCGAGCGTTCCCAAACCACTCAGTCCCGACGTGGCCAACCACGTCTCCTCGGTCGTGCTGTTCGGGACGCCGAACGCGCGGGCCATGAATTTCCTGGGCCAGCCTCCAGTCGCCATCGGCCCACAGTACGAATCCAAGACGATCAAGGTCTGCGAGCCCGGCGACCCGGTCTGTTCTGATGGGCTGGACTTCGCCGCGCACAACACCTACGTGAATGACGTCAGCATGATCGACCAGGGTGCGGAGTTCGCCGCCAGTCAGATCACCGGAACCCCGAATCCTGGTCCGCAGCCTCCGATTTCGGTGGTAGGGGCCACCGGCGGCGGAGAGTGAGTGTGCTGGTTGCGCCGGTCGCCGTAGGTTGTACGGCGACCTGAGGGTCACTCGGTGCCGGCGAGCATCGGCTTCAGCAGCCGTTCGCTCGGGTCGGCCGCACACCAGTGATGTGTCCCGCAATCGGCTGACTGCGTTCGGGGCGCTTGCTGGTGCGACTTTGGCGAGGATGGATTCGGCGGTTGCGGTCCACACGGAGGGTTTAGGGTCCTAGGAGCGTGGGTCAGTAACGG
>CAYVQQ010000310.1:0-3299 GCA_964453085.1 uncultured Mycobacterium sp. | reverse complement strand
CCGGCGGGCGCGTAGTCGACGTCGGCGATACCAGAGCGACCAATGAAGGGGTGTCTCGGTGGTGTCGACCAACGGCCCGTGCGGAGAACCGGTCACCCGTGCGGTGATCTCGGCGTCGAGAGAGCGGGCGATCGTCTGGTGGCCAAGCCAGATTGGTGGCGAACTTCATCTTGTCGGGCACGTCGGCGCTGCAACCGGTGACTGGGTCAAACCCGCGGCTGCCGCGGGCATCTGCCGCCCCGACCTGCGCGAACACTCCAGTGGGTTGACCGGCCCGGGTGGGGGAGAGTCGGCCAATCAGTTGGTCGTGAGCGGGAACTTTTTTGCCTGGGCCACCGACCACTGCGCAGGGGTGGACACGACGACGGCGCTCAACGGCGGGACCGCCGTTGAGCAACCTCTGCAAGGAGTCCGCGCTATGACGCAACCGGTTGCTGGCCGAGCGTTGGTCCCAACGGCGCCGCATTTGGCCGGGGACGGCCGGCAATGACCGCGCCGATCGGGATGGCTTCGCCGCCGGAGTTCCGCTCCGAGCCGCGCGGCGCCCGTCCCGGGCCGGGCGGCTTGCCGCTTACCGCCGGGTCGCGGAATTCGCTGACTGAGACCTATGCGGCGGTCACGGAAGAGCGCCGCGCACTCTGGGTGCACACCCGGGGTGGGGGAAGGGCCTACCGCCGAAAAGTACGCGGCCGAGCACCTGCCCTACCTGATGTGGCTGCCACAGGTCAGCGCCGACAACGCGTCGGCGCCGCCCGCGACGGCGACCCCGGTGGAACTGGCCGCCAACCACGCGATCCATGCAGTGTCGGTGGCGGCGACCTTCTTCGGGCTCGACACCATCCCCAGCGAAGTCAACGTGCGCCGGTGCCTGGCGACGTGGATTCAGGCCGCAGCCACGCTGGCGTGGTGCGAGTTGACCTCCGTCTCGGCGGTGGCGCCCTGCGCTCCCGCGCCGATTCCCGCTGCCGGGCACCACTGGCGGACCGGCTCCCGCGACGTGTTGCATAATGAAAATCGTTTCCATTAAGCTGCTTGGAAGCCGCAAGTTCCGAAACTGCGGAGAAAGCTGGGGTGTGGAAACATATTTGCGGTCAAGAGCGTGCAGGAGCTGGGCATCTGAGTGGCCTGGACGTGTGGACAGTTAGCTTATGCAATGCTAACTTTGGCAAGTTAGGTTAGGGAACACTGTGCACAGGAGAAGGAGTGGCCGTGGATCGCGGTGACACCGGCGTGCTGGCAGCGCAGCCCGCGAATTTCGCTTCGAACGGCAGGGTGGACGGCGAGGTCGTCAGCCGGTTCGCGACATGCTGCCGCGCGCTGGGGCTGGTGGTGTACGAGCGGCATCGCCCAGCCGATCTTGCCGCGGCGCGCTCCGGCTTCACCGCGCTGACCCGCATCGCCCACGATCAGTGCGATGCCTGGACCGGCCTGGCCGCTGCCGGTGACACGTCTCTGCAGGTGCTCGAGGCGGTTGCGCGCACCGCGGCCACGGCCGGTGTGCTGCAGCGGGAGGTGGATTTGGCGCCCGGTGCGCTTGGGTTCCGCTACGACACCGGGCTGTATCTGCAGTTCCGTGCCACCACTGCCGATGATTTCCAGCTGGCATACGCGGCCGCGCTTGCGCGGGCAGAGCACTTCGCCTGCGCCGCCGGGATCGTCGCAGATCTCACCGAACGCCGGCCGGGCTGGCGCGCGGCCCGCTGGGTCGCCGTCGTCGTCAACTACCGGGCCGAGCGCTGGTCGGACGTCGTCAAACTGCTGACCCCCATCGTCAACGACACCGATCTCGACGAGGCCTTCTCGCACGCCGCCAGGATCGCGCTGGGGACGGCGCTGGCCCGGCTGGGCATGTTCGCCCCAGCGCTGTCCTATCTCGAGGAACCGGACGGCCCGATCGCGGTCGCGGCCGTCGACGGTGGGCTGGCCAAGGCGCTGGTCCTGCGCGCGCACGTCGACGAGGAGTCGGCCAGCGAGGTGTTGCAGGATCTGTACGCGGCCCACCCGGAAAACGAACAGGTCGAACAGGCCTTGTCCGACACCAGTTTCGGGATCGTGACCACCACCGCTGCTCGGATCGACGCCCGCACCGATCCGTGGGATCCGGCCACCGAGCCCAGCGCCGAGGATTTCGTCGATCCTGCCGCCCACGAACGCAAGGCGACGCTGCTGGCCGAAGCAGAGCGCCAGCTCGGCGAATTCATCGGCCTGGACGAGGTGAAGAACCAGGTGTCGCGGCTGAAGAGTTCGGTGGCCATGGAGCTGGTCCGCAAGCAGCGCGGGTTGCAGGTCGCCCAGCGCACCCATCACCTGGTCTTCGCCGGACCGCCAGGGACCGGTAAGACGACGATCGCCCGCGTGGTCGCCAAAATTTATTGCGGGCTGGGCCTTTTGAAGCGGGAGAACGTCCGGGAGGTGCACCGCGCGGACCTGATCGGTCAGCACATCGGTGAGACCGAGGCCAAGACCAATGCGATCATCGACAGTGCGCTCGACGGCGTGCTCTTCCTCGACGAGGCCTACGCGCTGGTGTCCACGGGCGCCAAGAACGACTTCGGCCTGGTCGCCATCGACACGCTGCTGGCCCGCATGGAGAACGACCGCGAGCGGCTGGTGGTGATCATCGCCGGTTACCGGGCCGACCTGGACAAGTTCCTCGACACCAACGAGGGGTTGCGGTCGCGGTTCACCCGCAACATCGACTTCCCGTCGTACGCCCCGTCGGAATTGGTGGAGATCGCGCACAAGATGGCCGAACAGCGCGACAGCGTCTTCGAGCAGGCCGCACTGGACCACATGGAGGCGTTGTTCGCCAAGTTGGCTGTGGAGTCGACGCCCGACTCCAACGGGGTCTCGCGGCGCAACCTCGACATCGCCGGCAACGGGCGGTTCGTGCGCAACATCGTCGAACGCGCCGAGGAGGAGCGGGAATTCCGGCTCGACCATTCCGAACATGCCGGAAACGTTGACTTCACTGATGAGGAGCTGATGACGATCACCGACCAGGACGTCGAGCGGTCCGTGGAGCCGCTGCTGCGCGGTCTCGGCCTTTCGGTGCCGGCATGAGCGAGCACGAACCCGACGAGCCCCGGCGTTCGTTCTCCTCGCGGACCCCGGCCAACGACAATCCCGACAAGGTCGAGTACCGCCGCGGATTCGTCACGCGCCATCAGGTCACCGGCTGGCGTTTCGTGATGCGTCGGATCGCCTCCGGGATCGCGCTTCACGACACCCGGATGCTGGTCGATCCGCTGCGCACAGATCGGAAGAGCGTCGTGTAGGGAAAGTGGGGTGGGCGGGGG
>CAYVQQ010000309.1:0-3361 GCA_964453085.1 uncultured Mycobacterium sp. | reverse complement strand
CAGCCCAAAATGAAAACCTGACCCCAGTGAACCGTTACTGACCCACGCTCCTAGATCCGTGAGTTCGGGGCGGGCTTGTTCGCCCTCAGGCAACCCGCCTTCACTGACGATCGCGCGAAATTCAAACTCGGGCCCACCGGGCCGAAGCCCCGGGTTTCATGCCGGCGCGAATACCACAGATGGTGACCCTTCTCGCCGCGCCCAGCCAGTCACGGTGTCGGGCGGCGGCCGCGACCGTGAGTTGATGCCCAGTGGTTGCACTGGTTGGCCATCGCGGATAGGCCAAACGCGGCCTCGCGACGACCTCCTGCGCGGCCACTCACCGCGATGCCGGTGACCGACCGAACGCGTCAACTCGGACGTGGTGCGCCGCCGGGCGGGCCATCGAAGGAGGCCTGCGGCGGGCAACTCACTGACCCGGCTCAGCGGCGCTACATATTTTTGCAGAATGGCAGGGCCCGGGGAGGTAAAGAGTATCTTTTCGGGAGAATCGACAGCCAGAGGAACTTGGGTGGTCATCCGCCTATTCGGCCCTCGACGGACTGCGCTGGCGAATCGACGTCAGCAACGGCAATACAGGAAGAGATACCGGAGTTCAGTCAACGATGATGGTGACGAGCAGCAGGCGCGATGGCTGAGGCGGACGAACCGCTCGAGGCTTCTGCGGCGCCGGAGGCCACGTCGAGGGCCGAGGCGATGGCCTTGGCCGAAGAGGCCGAGGCTGAAGCAGCCGAAGCCGAGGCGATGGCCGCCGCTGCCCGCGCCCGCGCCCGCGCCGCCCGGTTGCGGCGCGAGGCGCTGACGATGGCCGAGGCCGCCGAGGACTATGGTGACGCCGCCGCCGCGGCCGCCGACGCGGACTACGACGACGCCTACGACGAGACGGCCGACGACGAGTACGGCGAGGACCCCGAGAGGGGGTACGCGGGAGCCGCCACCGTGGGCCAAGGTGAGGCGACGCCGCAACCAGCGACGCGGTTGGGCGGATGGCGACGCCGGTTGCCGTCATCGGCCGCGATCGGCAAAGTGGCCGCGGTCCTTCTCATCGGTGGCTTCACCGGGTTCAGCACGTACGCGATACTGCACCATCGCGACACGGTCCGCGACCGGCAGCGTCAGGCCGCTTTCGTCGCCGGAGCCAAGCAGGACGTGACCTACATGATCTCCCTCGATTACATGAAGGCCCAAGAGGATTTCCAACGTGTAATCGACAGTTCCACCGGCGAATTCAAGGATGAATTCAAGAACCGGGCCAAGGATTTCATCGGGGTGGTCGAACAGTCGAAGGCCGTGACCGAGGGAACCATCAACGCGGCCGCCGTCGAGTCCGTGAGAGGGAATTCGGCGGTGGTGCTGGTGTCGGCGACCTCGCGGGTCACCAACTCCCCGCCGGGAAAGGACCAGCCACCGCGGGCCTGGCGGCTCCGGGTCACCATCGCCGACGTCGGCGGACAGTACAAGATGTCGAAAGTTGAGTACGTGCCGTGACCTACCACCTGCACGACGATTCCGCCGATGCCGAGAACGATTCGCCCGAATCACACGTCGAGGACCCGAACGGCGAGCCGTTCGTCTGGGGCGATGAGGCAGTCGACTCCCCCGCCCCGCCCAGGCGACCGCGACTGGCCCGCACGCGCGCGGTGCTCAACTCGAAGGCCGTTTCCGTGATCCTGGTGGTACTGCTGGTGGTATCGGGCATCGTGGCGACATGGCTCTACTTCAAGCAGTTCCGGCCCGACCAGCAGACCGATCCCGCTGTCGCCCGCGCCGTCGCCGGCACTGCATCGGAAGGCACCGTCGCACTGTTGTCCTACACGTCTGACACCCTCGACCAGGACTTCGCCGCCGCCAGGGCGTACCTGGGCGGGGACTTCCTGTCGTACTACAACGATTTCACCAAGCAGGTCGTGACTCCCGCGGTCAAACAGAAGGCGCTGAAAACCACAGCCCACGTGACCGGTGCCGCGGTGACCGAGCTGCAGCCCTATTCGGCGGTCGTCCTGGTCTTCGCCGATCAGACGACCGAGATCAAGGACAACCCGCAACCGTCACTGGCGCTCACCAGCGCGCTGGTCCACCTGAGCCGGATCAACGGCAAGTGGCTGATCACGAAATTCACGCCGGTCTGACAATTCACCGCCGCATCGCAGCCAACCGACGTGATCGGCGTGGCGCGGGCCCGGCGGGTGCCGCTCGGGGAGAAGGTGACCACGACCGACGCCGCCGGTGAGGGACTGCCGACGGCGCGTCGCCGGTGGCGTAGCAGTGCCGGAGAGCCACGGGCGCGAGACCGGTCTGCTCCAGCAGACCCCGTGAGCGCAGCGCCATCGCGGTCGATCGCGGCGTATCGGGGCGAATGTGTGTCACGTCTGCGCACGCTGTAAGGAAACTCATATGTGGCGTCCGCCGGTCACTTCCAGCACGGTGCCGGTCATGTACGACGACAGGTCGGAGGCCAGGAACAGCGCGACGCCGGCCACCTCGCTGGGCTCGCCCGCCCGGCCCATCGGGATCTCGGCGACCTTCTCGTCCCAAATACGTTGCGGCATAGCCTCGGTCATGGCCGAACGGATCAATCCGGGAGCGATCGCGTTGACGCGGACTCCCAGATGCGCGAGTTCCTTGGCGGCCGCCTTGGTCATTCCCACGATGCCGGCCTTGGCCGCCGAGTAGTTCGTCTGCCCGATCATCCCCACCTTGCCCGACACAGACGACATGTTCACGATGACGCCACGCTTGTTCTCCCGCATGATGGCCGCCGCCATCCGGGTACCGTTCCAGGTGCCCTTCAGGTGCACGTTGATGACCTGGTCGAACTGCTCCTCGGTCATCTTGCGCATCGTGGCGTCACGGGTGATGCCGGCGTTGTTGACCATGATGTCGAGGCCACCGAAATGCTCCACCGCGCTCCGGGTCAGCGCCTCGACATCGGCGGCCTTGGTCACGTCGCAACGGACCGCCAACGCGGCGCAAGCGCCGCCGAGCCGCGTGACGGCGGCTTCGGTGACCTCGGGGTCCAGATCACCGAGCACCACACGTGCGCCTTCGGCGATGAAGCGTTGGGCAATGGCGAAGCCCAGGCCCTGAGCGCCACCTGTGATCACCGCGGTCCGACCGCTCAGCAACGACACCCGATCACACTCTCTCATCCGTTTCCCTCCCGTCAGGGGGCACACCGATTCAAATATCGACCACCGATTTCCCCGCCCGCGGAATCCCCTCCGAATGCGGAGTATCTGCCGAGCGGTGTCCGGCGACCTGCGGGAGCAGACTGCCAAGACGGTTGGCCGACTGGGGCCCCGACGGCGGTCGATGGATCGCCGGCGACATCGCCGGGACGCTCCCGGCGCGGGGTTCGCCG
>CAYVQQ010000308.1:0-3377 GCA_964453085.1 uncultured Mycobacterium sp. | reverse complement strand
CGTGGGCCCCGGCGCGCAGTTCGTCAGTTCCCCGATGCGTGGAAGGCGTCGATGATGTCGGCCGGGATCCGCCCGCGCGTCGACACGTTGTGCCCGTTGCGGCGGGCCCATTCCCGGATCGCGGCGCTCTGTTCGCGGTCGATGGTGCCGCGCCCGCGCGCAGTTCCGGCCCGCCCGCGACGCCGGCCGCCGACCCGGCGGCCCGCCTCGACCCATTGCTTGAGGTCGTTGCGCAGTTTCGCGGCATTCTTGGTCGAAAGGTCGATCTCATAGGTCACCCCGTCAAGCCCGAATTCGACCGTTTCGTCGGCCGCGCCCGCACCGTCGAAATCATCGACCAAGGTGACAGTCACCTTTTTTGCCATCGGCTTACCCTCGCGTTTCGTCGTGAGCAGATTGGTAAGGGACCTCCCCGTCCACTAATCTGCCATAATAACGCAGGATACTCAATCGCGACGCGGGCCGCGCGGCCGAAGTTTCAGCTCGAGTGCGGCCGAACAATCGGGAACAAAACTGTCTCCCTAATTGACAGCCCGGTCAAACACATCAACAACCGATCGACACCCATTCCGGTTCCCGTGCACGGCGGCATCGCATACTCCAGCGCCGCGAGAAAATCTTCGTCGAGCAGCATGGCCTCGTCGTCGCCGGCGGCCGCGGCGCGGGCTTGCGCGGCGAACCGCTCGCGCTGCACCACCGGATCGTTCAATTCCGAGTAGCCGGTCGCCAATTCCACCCCCCGCACGTACAGGTCCCACTTCTCGGTGACACCCGCTACACTGCGATGCTGGCGCGTCAAAGGCGTTGTCTCGACTGGGAAGTCCTTGACGAACGTGGGCGCGGTCAGCGTGCCGCCCACCTGGTGTTCCCACAGTTCCTCGACCAGCTTGCCGTGTCCGAAACCGCGGTTCTGCGGAATCTCGACCCCGAGTCGGCCGGCGATCGCGGTGAGCCGTTCGACCGTCGTTTCCGGGGTGATCTCTTCGCCGAGCGCCGTCGACAGCGAGGGGTACATTTGTACCGACGCCCATTCTCCGTCTATGTCGTAGACGCCCCCGTCGGGCAGTGGCAGTTGTCTGGCGCCGATCACCTCGTCGGCCACCTCCTGAATAAGCTCACGGGTGACCACTGCCGAATCGTCGTAGGTTCCGTAGGCCTGGTAGGTCTCCAGCATCGAAAATTCGGGAGAATGCGTCGAATCGGCACCTTCGTTTCGGAACACCCGATTAAGTTCGAAGACCTTGTCGAAACCGCCGACTACGCACCGCTTGAGGAAGAGTTCCGGCGCGATCCGCAGGTAGAGGTCGATGTCGAGAGCATTGGAATGGGTGACGAACGGCCGCGCCGCCGCGCCTCCCGCCAGCGTCTGCAGCATCGGGGTCTCGACCTCGAGGAAGCCCCGGCGCTCCAGCGCGCGGCGGATCGCCCGGACCACGGCGATCCGCTGGCGGGCGATCGATCGCGCCTGCGGACGCACGATGAGGTCGACGTAGCGCTGCCGCACCCGCGACTCCTCGCTCATCTCCTTGTGGGCGACGGGCAGCGGACGCAGCGCCTTGGACGCCATCCGCCAGCAGTCGGCGAGGACGGACAACTCGCCGCGGCGGGAGCTGATCACGGTGCCGTGGACGTACACGATGTCGCCGAGGTCGACGTCGGCCTTCCACGCGTCGAGCGAATCGCGGCCCACCTTGTCGAGGCTGATCATCACCTGCAGAGTCGTACCGTCACCGTCCTGCAGCGTGGCGAAGCACAGCTTCCCGGAATTGCGGGCGAAGATCACCCGGCCCGCCACACCGACGACATCGTCGGTGGCGGTGTCGACCGGCAGGTCGGGGTGGGCCTCGCGCACCTCGGCCAGGGTGTGGGTGCGCGTGACGTCGACCGGGTAGGGCTCACGTCCCTCCGCCAACAGGCGGGCACGCTTGTCCCGGCGGATCCGGAACTGCTCGGGGAAATCTGGGTCGGCGGCACTCACGACGAGCCAGCCTAATTGATTTGCCGCGGGGTTCGGTCAGCGGTGGGCCGCCCTCGCCCGGCCGTCAGCGTGCCGTTTTCATCCGGCCGCGCTGGGTCTCCCGGTTGCGTTCGAAGACCAGTCGCAGGCCGTGCAGGGTCAGGTGCTGATCGTAGGTGGCGGTGGTGTGCAGTTCGGGGAGCAGAAGCGGCGCGATGTGCCCGGTCGCCACGATGGTGACCTGGTCGCCGGCGAAGCCCGCCACGTCCTCGCGGATGCGGGTGATCAAGCCGTCCACCAGCCCGGCGAACCCGAACACCGCGCCCGCCTGCATGCATTCGACGGTGTTCTTGCCGATCACCGAACGCGGCCGGGCCAATTCGACGCGACGCAGCCCCGCCGATCGGGCCGCGGCGGCGTCGGAGGAAACCTGCACCCCGGGCGCGATGGCGCCGCCGAGGAACTCGCCTTTGGCCGACACCACGTCCACGCAGATCGAGGAGCCGAAGTCGACGACGATCGCAGCTCCTCCGTACTTCTGAAATGCCGCCAGGCAGTTGACAATCCGATCGGCGCCCACTTCTTTGGGATTGTCCACCAGCAATGGGATGCCGGTGCGCACCCCGGGTTCGATGAGTACATGGGGCACCGTCGGCCAGTACTGGTCGAGCATGACCCTCACCTCGTGCAGCACCGACGGGACGGTGGAAAGTGCGACGGCGCCGGTGAGTCGCTCAGAGTCGTCGCCGATGAGGCCGTCGATGGTCAACGCCAATTCGTCGGCGGTGACCTCGGCTTCGGTGCGGATCCGCCAGTGCTGCGCGACCTTGGCGTGCTCCTTCGCACCGGACAACAACCCGACGACGGTGTGGGTATTGCGGACGTCGATGGCCAACAGCACGGCTATCCCACACCGATCCGGGGGCTCAACAGGTCGGCGGCGTCAGCCGGGACGAACGCCGGGTCTTGGCCCAGGTCGATCGGCTTGTTGTCGGCATCGACGAACACGATCCGCGGCCGATGGACGCGGGTCTCGGCCTCCTCCATGGTCCCGTAGGCGATCAGAATGACCAAATCCCCGGGGTGGACCAGATGAGCTGCGGCACCGTTGATTCCGATCACCCCGGTGCCCCGTTCCCCGGCGATCGCGTAGGTGACCAGGCGGGTTCCGTTGTCGATGTCGACGATCGTCACCTGCTCGCCCTCGAGCAGGTCCGCGGCATCCATCAGATCGGCGTCGATGGTCACCGAGCCGACGTAGTGCAGGTCGGCCTGCGTGACCGTGGCGCGGTGAATCTTGGATTTGAGCATGGTGCGCTGCATCAGTTCCTCCAGGGCAGTTCGTGATTGTCGCCGTCGCCGACGCGGGGGTGCCCGTCGATGCCGGCGGACGCTCCGATGTCGACGGAAATGTTGTCCA
>CAYVQQ010000307.1:703-3377 GCA_964453085.1 uncultured Mycobacterium sp. | reverse complement strand
ATCGCCCGGCTCCGGGGGTTCGCCGTCATCGGCCGTGCCCCCAGGAGCCGGCACCGCTTTCGCCGCGGGCGACGCGGCCGTCGGCCCCTCGGGGCCGGCCTCCGGTTCCGGTTCGTCGGCAACGTCATCCTCGCCGCGCAGGCCGGCGGGATCTTCGCGACCCTTCGGCGCCAGGACCAGGTAGACCACGGCCCCGATGAACACGAACGTCGAGGTGAACGAATTGATCCGGATCCCGGCGATGTGGGTCGCGGGATCGTCACGCAACAGCTCGACGCAGAAGCGGCCGATGCAGTAGCCGGCCACATAGAGCGCGAACAGCCGTCCGTGGCCCAGCTTGAACCGCCGGTCCGCGTAGATCAGGGCGACGAAAACCAGCAGGTTCCAGAGCAGTTCGTACAGGAACGTCGGTTGCACGACCAGGGCGACCTGGCCGGTGGAGACCCCGTCGAGCGAATGGGTGTCGATGTAGCCGGACGGGTCGCGGCGATAGAAGATCTCCAGACCCCACGGCAGCGTGGTTTCCCGGCCGTAGAGCTCCTGGTTGAAATAGTTACCCAGCCTGCCGATGGCCTGCGCCAGGACGATGCCCGGCGCAATCGCGTCGGCGAAGGCCGGCAACGGAATCCCGCGGCGGCGGCAACCGATCCAGGCGCCGACGCCGCCGAGCGCGACCGCGCCCCAGATGCCCAGCCCGCCGTCCCAGATGCGCAGCGCCGCCCCGAAGCCGGCTCCGCCGGGACCCCAGTAGGTCCGCCAGTCGGTGGCAAGGTGGTAGAGCCGGCCGCCGGCCAATCCGAACGGCACCGCCCACAACGCGATGTCGTAGACCACGCCCCGCTGGCCGCCGCGGGCCGCCCAGCGGAGGTCGCCGATCAGCAGCGAGGCCACGATGCCGACGATGATGAACAGCGCGTAGGCGCGCAGGGGCAGCGGCCCCAGATGCCAGACCCCCTGTGGGGGGCTGGGGATGAACGCGGGCAGCATCATCACCGACGAGGCACCCTCGTCCGGACACCGGCGGCGAGTTCCTCGGTCAACGCGCGCAACGCGGGAAGCCCACCGCCGAGCGCCGACACCAGCGCGGACCCGACGATGACGCCGTCGGCGTAGCTGCCGATCTGCGCGGCCTGCTCCCGCGACCGCACCCCCAGGCCCACCCCGACGGGTATGTCCGATACCGCCTTCACCCTCGTCACCAGCTCCGGTGCGGCGTTCGACACCGCCTCCCGCGCCCCGGTCACCCCCATCGTCGACGCCGCGTAGACGAACCCCCGCGCCGCCTCCACGGTGGCCACCAACCGCTCCGGCGTCGACGACGGCGCCACCAGGAATATGCGATCCAACCGGTGCTCCTCGGATGCCGCCATCCACTGGCCGGCTTCGTCGGGGATGAGGTCCGGGGTGATGAGACCGTATCCGCCGGCCGACGCCAGGTCGCGCGCGAAGGCGTCAACCCCGTAGCGCAGCACCGGATTCCAGTACGTCATCACCACGGCGCGCCCACCGGCGCGGCTGATCGCTTCGACCGCCGCCAGCGTGTCCCGGACCCGCACCCCCCCGCGCAGCGCGGCCTCGGTGGCCCGTGCGATCGTCGGGCCGTCCATCCCGGGATCCGAATACGGCACGCCCACTTCGACGATGTCGCAACCTGATTCGACCAGCGCGGTCATCGCGGTCACGGACCCCGCCACGTCGGGGTAGCCGGTGGGCAGGTAACCGATCAGCGCGGCGCGGTCCTCGGCGCGGCACGCGTCGAAGATCGGGCCCAGCCTGCTCGCTTCGCGTTGTTCCACGGTCATCGATCGCCGGGCTCCAACAGTCCGAACCATTTCGCGGCCGTCTCGACGTCCTTGTCGCCGCGACCCGACAGGTTGACGACGATGACGGCGCCCGGGCCCAGCTCGGGGCCCAGCTGCAACGCACCCGCCACCGCGTGCGCGGATTCGATGGCCGGGATGATGCCCTCCGTGCGGCACAGCAACCGGAACGCCTCCATCGCCTCGGCGTCGGTGATGGGCCGGTATTCGGCGCGTCCGGTCTCCTTGAGCTGCGCGTGCTCGGGACCCACCCCCGGGTAATCCAGGCCCGCCGAGATGGAATGGGACTCGATGGTCTGACCGTCCTCGTCCTGCAGCAGGTAGGAGAACGATCCCTGGAACGCTCCTGGCGAACCGCCGGTGAATGTCGCCGCGTGCCTGCCGGTTTCGACTCCGTCGCCGGCCGCTTCGAAACCGATCAGCCGCACGTCGGGGTCGTCGATGAAGGGGTGGAAGATGCCGATCGCGTTGGATCCGCCCCCCACGCACGCCACCACCGCGTCCGGCAACCGGCCCGCCTGCTGCTGAATCTGCACACGCGCCTCCATGCCGACGATCCGCTGGAAGTCGCGCACCATCATCGGGAACGGGTGCGGTCCCGCAGCGGTGCCGAAGCAGTAGTACGTGCTGTCGGCGTTGGTGACCCAATCCCGGAACGCGTCGTTGATGGCGTCCTTGAGTGTCCGGGAACCGGTTTCCACCGAGACGACCTCGGCACCGAGCAACCGCATCCGGGCGACGTTGAGTGCCTGACGGGCGGTGTCGACGGCACCCATGTAGATCACGCACTCCAACCCCAGCAGCGCGCACGCCGTGGCCGTCGCGACGCCGTGCTGTCCCGCACCGGTTTCGGC
>CAYVQQ010000307.1:0-693 GCA_964453085.1 uncultured Mycobacterium sp. | reverse complement strand
GGCTCTTGCCCATCCGGCGGGCGAGCAGGGCCTGCCCCAGCACGTTGTTGATCTTGTGGGATCCGGTGTGGTTCAAGTCTTCCCGTTTGAGGAAGATCCGGGCCGCGCCCGCGTGCTCGGACAGTCGGGTGGCCTCGTACAGCGGTGACGGCCGGCCGGTGTAATGCGCCTGCAGGTCGTCGAGGGTGTCCAGGAAGTCGGGGTTGACGCGTTCCTTCTCGTAGGCGGCGGTGACCTCTTCGACGACCGCCATCAGCGCTTCGGGCAGGTAGCGGCCGCCGAAGACGCCGAAATGCCCGCCCGGATCGGGGTCATGCCGGGTGGGTTCGGAGATGGCCGCGCTCATCAAAGGCAGGTCCGGCCCGGGCATACCGACCATCACCGGGGTTCGACGCGCGTGCGACTCATTTGCGTTCAACGTGACTAACGAGCCGGTTTCGGACAGGACGGATGGGTGCCCGCGGTGACCAGGTCGGCAACCGCGGCACGCGGGTCGCCGCTCTTGACCAGCCCTTCGCCGACCAGCACGGCGTCGGCCCCGGCGCCGGCGTAGGCCAGCAGGTCCCCGGTGCCGCGCACCCCCGACTCGGCGACCCTGATCACGTCGCTGGGCAGGCCGGGCGCGATGCGCGCGAAGCAATCCCGGTCCACCTACAGTGTCGTGAGATCGCGGGCGTTGACACCGATCACCTA
>CAYVQQ010000306.1:0-3393 GCA_964453085.1 uncultured Mycobacterium sp. | reverse complement strand
CGATCTTGTCGGCGCGGTTCATGCCTTCGCGTACGTAGGCGGTGACCTGTTCGTAGAGGTCGTACTCCCGCGCGGTGAGCTCGTAGGGGACGGTCTCGGCGATGCGCTCGGGGAAGAGCTTCTTGCCCTCGAAGGTGAGCAGTTCTTCTTTGACCATGCGGCGCATGATGCCGCTGGTGTCGGCGGTCTTCTTGTGCTTGCCCTCGAAGCGGTCACGATCCAGCAGGGTCAGGAAGAGTTGGAAGTCTTCTTCCTTGCCCGAGTGCGGGGTGGCGGTCATCAACAGCAGGTGGCGGGTGATCGAGCCCAGCAGCTCACCAAGCAGGAAGCGCTTCGTCTTCTCCAGTTTGGCGCCGAAGTAGTGCGCGCCCATGCGGTGCGCCTCGTCGACGACGACCAGGTCCCACTCGGTGTCTTTGAGCTGGGCTTGCAGCTCCTCGTTGCGCGACAGCTGATCCATGCGGGCGATCAGCAGCGAATTGGTCTCAAACACGTTGAGGTTCACATTGGCGCCGATGAGCTGATTGGTCAGCAGGTCGAAGCGCAGCCCGAACTTGAAGAACAGCTCGTCTTGCCACTGCTCGACCAGCCCGCCGGGCGCCACGATCAGGCACTGCCTGACGTCGTCGCGCAGGATCAGCTCCTTGATGTAGAGGCCGGCCATGATGGTCTTGCCGGCGCCGGGGTCGTCGGCGAGCAGGAAGCGCAGCGGCGTGCGGGGGAGCAGTTCGCCGTAGACCGCGCGGATCTGATGCGGCAGCGGGCGCACGTCGCTGGTGGCCACGGCCAGCATCGGGTCGAACAAGCCGGCCAACTGGATGCGCTGGGCCTCGGCGACCAGCTTGAAGTCGCCTGCCGGGGCATCGAACGCCCGGCTGCCGGACTCGGCGACGCTCAGCTTGTCCTGGTCTTTGCGGAACACCACCTGCTGGCCGAGCACGCCGTCGTTGGATTTGTAGGTCAGCTCCAGAGCGTCAGTGCCGTGCCATTGGGCGGCGACGACGGTGACCACCGCGGCGGGGATCAACCCGTCGATACGCAGGCCAGGCTTCAACTCTTCCAGCAGCACTGTTTGTCCTCCCCGGTAGATTGCTGACCCACGCTAGTCGACCTCCCCGACAATATCCGGGGTAGTCCGCGAACCGTCGCTAGGTCCGCTAATCTCCCGCAGGAAACGAATCGATCAACGGGGACCATGAGCAGCAACGAACAGCCGTCAACATCGGCGATTGGTGACGAGGTACGCGGCTGGATTGCCACCGCCAAAGCGGTGGCAGCGGCACGCGACGAGATAGCTGGCGCGGCCGCCACACAGTTTGCCGCGCTGCGAGCTTGCACCGCCGAGGCGCGGCGCAACAACCGCTGCCTCTGGCACGTCATCCCGCTGCGTACCGACGATCAGGCGTTGGTGCAAGCAATGGCCAGGGCATCCTGCCTCCCGCCTGTTCACCCGGATGTCCAACGAGAACTCGTCCGGCTCACCACCGAAGTCGCCGCGGCGGCGGAAGACCTCCGAAAGGTGACCGGGTTCGGCCGCCTGCTGCTGTTCGGCGGAACACGGGACAGGGCCAACCAGGCAGCACAGTTCCTCACCGACTACCGCCGGTGGTTCCTCACCAGCGGTATCGGACAGGCCATCGAGCGGGCCAGGCCGATCGATGATCCACGGATCGGCGCCCTCACCGTTCGTGACGCGCTGGTCGACTGGGTGGGACTCAAACAGCAGCTGCCCGACCACGGCCAAACCGCCGCGCTGGAAGACTCGACGACGTTCGCGATCCTCCCGAACGCCACCGCTGTGATCCGACGCGCGGCTACCGAGGAGTCCAACCTACGTAAAGCCGCTGTCGATGCCGGCAACGCCGTCCGAGCCAAGGAGACCGATCGCATGCTGGCCGACATGTCCGTCGAACGGCTTCGTGAAGCCACCCGCGACAAGATACGCGTCGGCGCTCTCACCGACAACGGCATCACCACTGTCCTCGGCGTCCTGGCCAACGAAGGCATTCTTGAGCACTTCGACGGCATCGGGCAGACCTCTGCGACCCGCATCCGCGCCGCCGCCCGGACACTGCGACAGAACACCTACGACGAGATGCCAATGCGAATCGACATCAAGAACCGTACCCCCGAGCACACCGACTTCCTGTGTCGAATACGCGCGTGGGACGCGGCGCGCCGGGCGTCCGCGTCGACGGCGGACATGGCGATCGTCGAAGAGTTGGCACCCGTCGCGGCCGCCATCGACAACACGGTCACCCACGCCATCGTCATCCCCACCGCCTTGTCGACCGTCGCGGACTTCCGGGACGCCATTCAGATCGTCGCCCGGTCAGCCCGAGCGATCGCCGACGCCCAGGACACCGCAACAACCGGCGACCCGTGGGAAGACTTCCTCATCCGCCCCGCCGACTACTTCGCGCTGCTCGCCGAGCTCGGGTTCATCACAGAGGACGACGAGAAAACTCATGGCGACCTGCCCACCGAAATCATCGAGGCCGTCCGCGATTTTGAGCTGAAAGGTGACTATCTCACCGCATCACTACGCGGCTACCAGAGCTTCGCGGCACGCTTCGCACTGGTCCAGCGCAAAGTCATCATCGGTGACGAGATGGGCCTGGGAAAGACCGTCGAAGCCATCGCGGCGCTCGCACACCTTCGCGCGAAAGGGGACCAAAACTTCCTCGTCGTGTGCCCCGCGGCCGTGGTGACCAACTGGGTCCGCGAGGTCACCGCAAAGTCAAAATTGCCCGCGCACCGCCTGCACGGTCCCGACCGGCAATGGGCGGCCAAGAACTGGGAGCGCAACGGCGGCGTCGGCGTCACCACCTTCGAGACCCTGCGCTGGCTCAACGATGAGGTTTCTGTACCGGCACTCAGTTGCGTGGTTGTCGACGAAGCGCACTACATCAAGAACCCCGACGCACTGCGTACGCAGAGAACTTCGCAGCTCATCGCCTCCTGTGAACGAGCCATTCTGCTTACCGGTACGCCACTGGAGAACCGAGTCGACGAATTCCGCAACCTCGTCGGCTATCTCCGTGCCGACCTGGTTCTCGACGCAAACGAGTTCGCTCCGAAGAAGTTTCGCCGCCAGGTGGCGCCGGCGTACCTTCGCCGCAATCAAGAAGATGTCCTGACCGAACTGCCGGATCTCGTCGAGGTCGACGAATGGATACCGATGTCGGGCGAGGACGCCTCGGCGTACCGCTCCGCTGTGGATCAGCGGAACTTCATGGCGATGCGCCAGGCCGCGATGAAGCAGGGACTCAAGTCGGCGAAGATGCAACGCTTGATCGAGATCGTCGAGGAGGCAGAGGCCAACGGACGCCGCGTTGTCGTCTTCTCGCACTTCCTTGACGTCCTGAGCGACGTTGCCGAGCATATGCCCGG
>CAYVQQ010000305.1:0-3415 GCA_964453085.1 uncultured Mycobacterium sp. | reverse complement strand
GCCGCTCAACACCGCGATGATCGCATTCGAGTACGGCCAGTACTCGGTGCCCCACACGTTGTGCGGGCAGACGGTTGTGGGTGCGCCGCTACGGGGAGCAGATCGTGGTGGTGCATGTCGGTGCTGGCGGTCCGGTCGAGGTGGCCCGCCACGAGCAGACCACGCCGGGCTGCCCGCGGGTCGACGACGCGCATTTCCCGCCGCAACCGGAAGGGCCGTCGGGACGTACGCCACGCGCGAAAACCGTTGCCGAGAAACAATTCCTGGCACTCGGCGAAGGCGCGGGGCTGTGGCTGATCGAGGCCGCAGCGGCGGGGTCATCGCGGATTAGGGCCAAGATGGCCGAGGCCGTCGATTTGGCCGCGCTGCACAACCGGGCCGCGGTGGACCGCGCGCTGGGTGTGGCCGCGACCGCGGGCCGATTCGGCCACGGCGATTTGGCCGCCATCTTGGCCCATCAGGCCGGCGACCCTAACACCGCCACCATCGCCGAGCCAGCGCGCGCAGGTGAGCACAACAGCCTGACCCAAGGCACCGGCGGCTGGGCCGGACTCGGCGAGCAGGAGGACAACTAACCATGGCCTACCTGAATATCCCTTTGAAGAGCGCATCCATTCAGCTCAACACCCGCGGCGTCGATGACCCCGGCCAGCTCGTCGGGGTGGCGGCCGGGGAACTGTTCGAGTGGGCGTGGCTGATCGCCGATGTGGCCGACTGGCTCGAAAACGCCGATACCCACACCCGCGCCGACTTCGACGGATTCTTCGACGGATACTGCAGCCCGGACAAGACCGCGTGGTTTTTGACCCACATCGCCGAACGCATCGCCGCCCTGCTCGACGGGGATCGAGGCCAACCATGAGCGCCACGACACCCACACCGTCGGCACCGCCGCTGGATGCCGAGTTGGAGCGCCTGCTCAAGCGGATGCGGCTGCCCTATATCCGCCGTGCCGCCCCCGAGCTGCTGGCCACCGCCAAGGCACAACGCTGGGACCCCGGCGAAGTATTGAAAGCGCTTCTGGCCGACGAGGTTTCCGGTCGGGACCGGTCCGCGCTGGCGACTCGGCGGGAGCGGGCCGGGTTCCCCACCGGCAAGACCTTCGCCGCCTGGGAGCCCAGCTTGTCATCGATCCCGGCACCCACCCAGTCCGCGTTGCGCACCCTGGAATGGATACACCGGCGCGAAAACCTGGTGGTCTGCGGGCCCTCGGGCACCGGCAAGACGTTCCTGCTGGAAGCCCTCGGTCAACAAGCCGTCGAAGCCGTCCTCCACGTGGCCTGGTTTAGCCTCGAACAACTCGGTGCGCTCGTACGCCGGCACCGCGCCGACCACACCGTCACCAAAGCCATCGGCCGCATCCTGCGCGCCGACCTAATCGAGGTCGATGACATCGGGCTGCTCTCGGTCGGCGCCGACGCCGCCGAAGGCCTCTACCGGCTTGTCGATGCCGCCTACGAGAAACGCTCCATCGCGTTAAGCAGCAACCTCCACCCGGCCGGAATCGACGAACTCATGCCCAAGACACTGGCCACCGCCACCGTCGACCGGCTCCTGCACCACGCCCACATCTGCCAAACCAGCGGAGAGAGCGTGCGTCTTACCCAGGCCATGGCCGGCAAGGGGGTGAACGCCTTGACCTAACCACACCCCGGGCACGTCTGGCGGCCACCAGCGGGCAGTTTTCATGACCGCCACTGGTGATCGCGCTCACTGAAACTGCCCACTTCTGCTCATCGAAAGTGCTCACCGCGTGGCTCCGCCATTGAGGGCGGGCCTCCTTCGATGCTGCTGGTGTCTAACGCCAACAGCTCCAGTCGAAGGAGGCCCGCTTTCTCATGCTCACACGAGAGGAAGACGTGGAGATACACGCATTGCACCAGCGGGGGTGGTCGATCTCGGCGATCGCCCGCCACACCGGCAGGAACCGCCGGACGATCCGCAACTACATCAACGGGGTCACCACACCAGGGGTGCGCAAACCAGCCGGTGAGGACTCGTTCGCGCCGTTCGTCGAGTATGTGAGCGCCCGGCTGTGTGAGGACCCGCATCTGTGGGCGCGCACGCTGTGCGATGAGCTTGAAGAGCTGGGGTTCGGTCTGTCGTATCAGAGCCTGACGCGCAATATCCGCGCGCGTGGGCTGCGCCCGGTGTGCCAGCAATGCCGGTCGGCGACGGATCGGGCCAACGCGATCATTGCGCATGAGCCGGGAGATGAAACCCAGTGGGACTGGCTGGATTTGCCGGATCCGCCGGCGTTTTGGGGGTGGGGCCGCACCGCGCGTCTGCTGGTCGGATCGCTGGCGTATTCCAGTAAGTGGCGCGCCTCGTTGGAGCCGGCGACCGATCAGCCACACCTGGTGCAGGGTTTGGATCGGGTGACCCGCGCTCTAGTTCACCGGTCTCGGTGGTAGCGACGTTCCAACCGACCACGTAGCGGCTGAAGATGTCGATGATCACGTACAGCTGATAGTAGATACCACGTTGCGGGCCTTGCAATTTCGTTATATCCCAACTCCACACCTGGTTCGGTGCGGTGGCGATCAGCTCGGGTTTCTTCTTCGCCGGGTGGGTGCGTTGGCGGCGCCGTTCGCGGTTTTCTCCGGCGATCGCCAGCAGCCGGTACATGGTGCGGATCGAGCACAGGTAGATCCCATCATCGAGCAACCGCGCCCACACCTGCGCCGGCGCCAAGTCGCAGTAGGCCGGCGAACGCAGCACCGACAGGATGCGCTGGCGTTCGGCCTCGGTGAGCTTGTTGGCCGGTTCGGGCCGCGGCGCCGGCTCTGACCGTCGGGGTGGCCTACGTCGCCGGTACACGGTCGCACGCGCCGCCCCCAGCAACTCGCTCGCCCGCTTTGTCGACGTCGCAGCCTCAACACCGTCGAAATGCGCCCCGATCACGGCTTCCACTTCGGCTCGGAATCCGCGCTCCCGGAGAGCATCTCCAAGAGCGCGTGTGCTTTTCCCGTGATCTCCAGGGCCAGCCTGGTCCGGTCCAGCTCGGCCTGCAGCTGCTCGTTACGCCGGCGCAGCTTCTCCAACTCGACCTGCTCGGGGCTGCGCTTGGCCTTGCCCTTCGGTGTCAAACCCTCTCGCCCACCGGCGTCGCGGGCTTTGCGCCATTCAGCGATGTGCGAGCTGTACAGGCCTTCGCGCCGCAGCAGCGCGCCACGCTGATCACAGCCCGCCGGCAGCGCGTCGTACTCATCCAGAATGCGGGCCTTGTACTCGGCGGTGAACGTGCGCCGCCGCGCCCGAGCACCCGGATCCGGCTTCTCCTCCTGCACCACGCCAGTATCGGTACAACCGTCCAGCGATGCCATGGTCATAGTCACGGGAAATGGTGATCCAATCTCGCCCTGTAGTGATAATCGGCTACCGCCGCCGTCTCACCTAACCCTGTCACACAGGG
>CAYVQQ010000304.1:0-3437 GCA_964453085.1 uncultured Mycobacterium sp. | reverse complement strand
CCGGTTGGCGATCCGCGGCGTGCCGCGCGAGCGCCGGGCGATCTCCGCGGCGGCCTCGGCGCCCAGCTCGATGCCCAGGATCCCCGCCGAACGGGTCAGCACCCGTTCCAGCTCCGCCGGCTCGTAGAAATCCATGTGCGCGGTGAACCCGAAGCGGTCGCGCAGCGGGCCGGTCAGGGCGCCTGACCGGGTGGTCGCACCCACCAGCGTGAACGGCGCCACCTCCAGCGGGATCGATGTCGCGCCCGGGCCTTTGCCGACGACGACGTCGACCCGGAAATCCTCCATGGCCAGGTACAGCATCTCCTCGGCAGGCCGCGCGATGCGGTGGATCTCATCGATGAACAGCACGTCGTGCTCGACCAGGTTGGACAGCATCGCCGCCAGGTCGCCGGCGCGTTCCAGGGCAGGCCCCGACGTCACCCGAAGCGACGACCCCAGCTCGGCGGCGATGATCATGGCCAGCGACGTCTTGCCCAGTCCCGGCGGGCCGGACAGCAGGATGTGGTCGGGCGTGCCACCGCGGTTCTTGGCGCCCTCGATCACCAGGTGCAGCTGTTCGCGCACCCGCGGCTGGCCGATGAATTCCCGCAGCGAGCGGGGCCGCAGGCTGACGTCGACGTCGCCCTCGCCGACGGCGAGCGACGGTGACAGCTCGCGACCGGTGTGACCGTCTTCGGTCACCGCGACTTCCCCAGCAGCGACAGAGCGGCCCGCAGGGCGCTGGATGTCGTCGCCTCCGCGTCGCCGGCCAGCGCCTTGTCGGTGGCCTCCTCGGCCTGCTTGGTGGCGAAGCCGAGGCCCACCAGAGCCTCCACGACGGGACCGCGCACGGTGCGCCCGGTCGGGGCGGCACCGGCCGCCGTGCCCGCACCGACCTTGTCGCGCAACTCGAGCACCATCCGCTCGGCCCCGCGTTTGCCGATGCCCGGCACCCGGGTCAGCGCGGTGACGTCGCCGTCGCGCAGCGCCCGACGCAACGCAGGCGCGTCGTACACCGCAAGTGTGGCCAGCGCGATCTTCGGCCCGACGCCGGAAACCCCCAGCAGCGTCAGGAACAGGTCGCGGGCGTCGGCGTCGGCGAACCCGTAAAGCGTCATCGAATCCTCGCGCACGATCATCGCGGAGACCAGCCGTGCCTGACCCCCGCGGCGCAGCGTAGCCAGCGTGGACGGGGTGGCCATCAGCTTGTATCCCACCCCGCCGGCTTCGATGACGGCGTGGTCCAACGCCACTTCGAGCACCTCGCC
Organism: uncultured Mycobacterium sp.; assembly: GCA_964453085.1. GTDB lineage: Bacteria > Actinomycetota > Actinomycetes > Mycobacteriales > Mycobacteriaceae > Mycobacterium. The sequence continues at coordinate 2,187 of CAYVQQ010000304.1, read as the reverse complement.
CCGCACCGAGGCGATCATCGCGCAGCCTTGACCTTCGCGGCGAACGACCTGCGCTGCTCGGCGGCCTTCTTCTCCGCCTCGGCCATCCGGGCCAACGTCGGCGCCCTCCAGCAGTGGCAGATCGCCAATGCCAGCGCGTCGGCGGCATCGGCCGGTGTCGGCTTGGCTTGCAGTTCAAGGATTCTGGTCACCATGGCGGTGACCTGCGCCTTGTCGGCGGCGCCGTTGCCGGTGACCGCGGCCTTGACCTCGCTGGGCGTGTGGAAATGGACCTCCACGCCGCGTCTGGCGGCCGCCAGCGCGACGACACCCCCGGCTTGCGCGGTGCCCATCACCGTGGAGACGTTGTGCTGAGAGAACACCCGCTCGACGGCCACCACGTCGGGCAAGTGGGTGTCCAGCCAGTGCTCGACGGCGTCACTGATGGCCAGCAACCGTTGCGGCACCGGCGTGTCGCCTGGAGTGCGCACCACGTCGACGTCGAGCGCTACGACGCTGCGGCCGCGCCCGGTCTCCACGACCGACAGGCCGCATCGGGTCAGCCCCGGATCGACACCCATCACGCGCATGGCCGGCTCCTTCGTACGAACAGTTGTTCGAGAGCCTAGCGGGCGAGACCGACAGGCTCCGGTAGGACACGCTGCGGCCGGTCCGCGGCCGCCAGTGTCGGCGCGGCGTCGACGGCCGGCGCGGCCGCTACTGAGTGGGCCGGTCGGGTCGGACGCCCTGCACCACCCACACCGACCCGCGGCCCCGTCGGTGCTCGTCGCGGCGGACGCCGACGAATCCGGCGGCACGACACTGCGCCGCGAAGGACTCGACCTGCTGTTCGGTCCAGCCGTGGTTCGCCAAGCCCTTGGCGCCCGGCCGGACACGTCGCTCCAGCACCAACAAGCGTCCCGCCGGCGCCAGCGCACGTCTGAGCTCGGCGAGCCCGGCCGTGACGTCCTTCCAATGGTGCACCGTCTTGAGCGACCATGCCACGGTCGCCCAACCGTCGGGGACGGGCAGTGCTTCGGCGGTGCCCTGCGACCAGCTGACGTTCGGGTGATCGTGCGTCGCGAAGCGGGCCAGGCGCAACATCAACGCAGACGGGTCCACCCCGATCACCCGCGCGCCGCGCCGGGCGGCGGCTCTGACCGCATTCCCCGGGCCACAGCCGATGTCGACGACGCGGTCGGTGTCCGATACGGAAGCCAACTCGGCGGCAAAGCGCGCGCTACTGCGCCCTCTGGCGAGCATGCCGAGGGCCGCCACCAGACCAGCCGCGCCGTGGAAACCTTCGTGGTCGGCGTGATGGTTGACGATGGAGGTCGGCATCTCGGTCATCGACGTATACCTTGCCGGTTCACGCCGGGTGGCAGTCAAATCGCGACACGACGATGATTCCGGCCGGCCGCCCCTCACTCCTGGTCGAGCGCGGCCAAGACCTCGTCGGAGAGGTCGATGTTGGTGTAGACGTTCTGTACGTCATCGCTGTCCTCCAGCGCGTCGACGAGCTTGAACACCTTGCGGGCGCCGTCGAGGTCGACCGGAACGCTCACCGACGGCTGGAAACTGGCCTCGGCCGACTCGTAGTCGATGCCGGCGTCCTGCAGCGCGGTGCGCACCGCGACAAGATCGGTCGGCTCGGAGATGACCTCGAAGCTGTCGCCCAGGTCGTTGACCTCCTCGGCGCCCGCCTCGAGCACCGCGGTCAGCACGTCGTCCTCCGTCAGGCCGTTCTTCTCCAGGGTCACCACGCCCTTGCGGGAGAACAGGTAAGCCACCGAACCGGGGTCGGCCATGGTGCCGCCGTTGCGCGTCATCGCAACCCGAACCTCACTGGCGGCGCGGTTGCGGTTGTCGGTCAGACACTCGATCAGCACTGCCACACCGTTGGGCGCATAGCCCTCGTAGGTGATGGTTTGCCAGTCCGCGCCGCCGGCCTCCTCACCCGCTCCCCGCTTCCGGGCGCGCTCGATGTTGTCGTTGGGCACCGAGGTCTTCTTGGCCTTCTGGATCGCATCGTAGAGCGTCGGGTTGCCGGCCGGGTCGCCGCCGCCGGTGCGGGCCGCGACCTCGATGTTCTTGATCAGCCGGGCGAACTCCTTGCCGCGGCGCGCGTCCTTGACGGCCTTCTGGTGCTTGGTGGTGGCCCACTTGGAATGGCCGCTCATCGGTGTCTCTACCTCTTCGTTTGCATTC
>CAYVQQ010000303.1:0-3473 GCA_964453085.1 uncultured Mycobacterium sp. | reverse complement strand
CAGCACGACGGCGTCCGGCCCGTACCCGGCGATGTCGCGCGCCAGCTGCTCGATTGATCCGATGTCCACCTCGATCACGTCACCGTCTCGGTCGCCGAGCCGACGCGCGACCGTCGACCTCCCCGCGCGGCGCAGCGCGGTGGCCCGGCCGTCGGCGACCCAGACGCGGGCCAGCTCGCCTGTCGGCGCCTCCGCGCCCAGCCGGGCGATCTTCTGCGAGACGATGCCGCGCAGGTCAACGTTGCGGGGCACCGTGACCGCGCCGCGCGGTCCGATCGGCGTGACCTCGGCCCGGATGCGGGACAGCCGGAAGATACGCGTGTCGCCGCGATCGCGGTCGTGCCCGACCAGATACCACCGGCCTTTCTCGGTCACGACCCCCCACGGCTCGACGGTGCGCGTGGTGTAAGGCTCGGCCCGCGACGAGCGGTGCGGGAACTGCACCGCTCGCCCTGCCTCGATCGCCGACAGCAGCGCTCCCAGAACATCCTCCGATCCGCGCAGACTTGGCACACCCGGTGGCGTGGCGTTGGTTACCGCGGCATCGGGGTCGACGTCGACCCCGGCGGCACGCAACTTCAGCAGCGCGCCCTGCGTGGCGGTGACCATCCCCGGTGACTCCCACAGCTGCGTGGCGACCGCGACGGCGGCCGCCTCGTCCGGGGTCAGTTGCACCAGCGGCAACGCGTAGGCGTCGCGGTTGATCCGGTACCCCTCCGCGGGATCCTGAGCCGACACCCGGCCGACCTCCAGCGGAATGCCCAGGTCCCGCAGTTCGTTCTTGTCGCGTTCGAACATGCGGGAGAACGCCTCGAGGCTGGGGCTGTCGGTGTAACCCGCCACGCTGGACCTGATCTTCTCCGCGGTGATGTAGCCGCGGGTGGACAACAACGCGATGACGAGGTTCACCAGCCGTTCGACTTTCGAGGTGGCCATTTGCCCGAGCCTAAAGCGTTCGCGCCCCGGGTGTCCTCCGCCACGCAGCAGCCGCGTCACATGCTCGCGATGAGCCGCTTGACCCGCTCGTCGACGGCCCGGAACGGGTCCTTGCACAACACCGTGCGCTGCGCCTGATCGTTGAGCTTGAGATGCACCCAGTCGACGGTGAAGTCGCGGCCCGCGGCCTGGGCGGCGGCGATGAACTCGCCGCGGAGCCGGGCGCGGGTGGTCTGCGGTGGGTTCTCGACGGCGTTGGCGATGTCCTCGTCGGTGGCCACCCGCGTCGTCAGGCCTTTGCGCTGCAACAGATCGAAGACACCGCGGCCGCGTTTGATGTCGTGGTAGGCCAAGTCCAGCTGGGCGATCTTGGGGTCGGACAACTCCATGTTGTAGCGGTCCTGGTAGCGCTGGAACAGCTTTCGCTTGATCACCCAGTCGATCTCGGTGTCCACCTTGGCGAAGTCCTGGCTCTCGACGGCGTCGAGTTGACGGCCCCACAGGTCCACGACCTGCTCAAGCTCGGCGTTCGGCTCCCGGGTCTGCAGATGTTCGACGGCGCGGGAGTAGTACTCCCGCTGGATGTCCAGCGCGCTGGCCTGCCGGCCGCCCGCCAGCCGAACCGGCCGCCGGCCCGTGGTGTCATGGCTGACCTCTCGGATGGCCCTGATCGGGTTTTCCAGCGAGAAGTCGCGGAAGGAAACCCCGGCCTCGATCATCTCCAGCACCAGCGAGACGGTGCCCACCTTGAGCATGGTGGTGGTTTCACACATGTTCGAGTCGCCGACGATGACGTGCAGCCGCCGGTACTTCTCGGCGTCGGCGTGCGGTTCGTCGCGGGTGTTGATGATCGGGCGCGACCTGGTGGTCGCACTCGACACGCCTTCCCAGATGTGCTCGGCACGTTGGGATAGGCAGAACGTCGAGGCCTTGGGGGTCTGCAGCACCTTGCCGGCCCCGCAAATCAGCTGGCGGGTGACCAAGAACGGCAGCAGCACGTCGGAGATCCGGGAAAATTCACCGGCCCGCACGATCAGGTAGTTCTCGTGGCAGCCGTAGGAGTTGCCTGCCGAATCGGTGTTGTTCTTGAACAGATAGATGTCGCCGCCGATACCCTCGTCGGCGAGCCGTTGCTCGGCGTCGATGAGCAGTTCCTCCAGCACCCATTCGCCGGCCCGGTCATGGGTGACCAGCTGCACCAGGCTGTCACATTCCGCCGTGGCGTATTCGGGGTGGCTACCCACGTCGAGGTAAAGCCGTGCGCCGTTACGCAGGAAAACGTTGGAGCTGCGGCCCCACGACACCACCCGGCGGAAGAGGTAGCGCGCCACCTCGTCAGGGGACAGACGGCGATGGCCGTGAAAGGTGCAGGTGACGCCAAACTCGGTCTCGATGCCCATGATTCGCCGCTGCACCCTATCGAGGGTACTGGGTCCGGGCGCGGCTGCGCGAAAGCGCGTCCGCAAGTGGTGATTTTGCCGGCTCGGGGTGGGTGCCGAATCCTCGGCCCCACCCGAGTGCGGGACAAGCGCGGCGAGCTATTCCGACGGCTCGCCGCTGTCCGCGGCGCCGCCGACGGGCTGCGGCAGCAGGGCATCCAGCGCGGATCCGGTGATCCGCCGGAACGCCCGCCGCGGCCGGTTGGCGTCCAGAACCGCGACCTCCAAGCTCGACTGCCCGAGGGAGGCCTGATCGCCTCCTGACGTGTCGCCACTGCCGGCCCGCAGCGCGTTCACGGCGATCCGCACCGCATCCGGAAGGGCGGCGTTCTCGGCGTAGGACTGCTTGAGCGCCGTGGTCACCGGCTCGGTGGTGCCACCCATCACCACGAAATACGGCTCGTCGGCGATCGACCCGTCGTAGGCGACGCGGTACAGCTCGGGTGGTTTCGTCTCCCCGACATGTGCCACCTCGGCGACGCACAGCTCAACTTCGTAGGGTTTGGCCTGCTCGGTGAAGATCGCGCCCAGGGTCTGCGCGTAGACGTTGGCCAACTGGCGACCGGTGACGTCGCGGCGGGCGTAGGCGTAACCGCGGGTATCGGCGAACTGGATGCCGCCGCGTCGCAAGTTGTCGAACTCGTTGAACTTGCCGGCGGCCGCGAAACCGACCCGGTCATACAGTTCGCTGATCTTCTGCAACAACCGCGACGGATTGTCGGCAACGAAGAGCACGCCATCGGCGTAGGTCAGCACCACCACGCTGCGGCCACGCGCGATGCCCTTGCGCGCGAGCTCGCTGCGCTCGCGCATCGCCTGCTCGGGTGAGATGAAATACGGGAAGCTCACGACTCACCCCAGAGGTCCGCCTCCGGGCCGAAAGTATCGGCGCGCGAACGGCTCTCGATCACCTCGCGCGCCAATCCGGCAATCCGCTCTTCGGGCACCTCGGCCGCGCCCTCGGCGTCGATGGTGGCCGCCGTCGGGTAGATGCCTCGCACCAGGTCGGGACCACCGGTGGCCGAGTCGTCGTCGGCGGCATCATAGAGCGCCTCAATGGCCACCCGCAGGGCCGAGTCGGCGTCGGTCACCTGGGAG
>CAYVQQ010000302.1:0-3515 GCA_964453085.1 uncultured Mycobacterium sp. | reverse complement strand
ACCGTCACCTCCGGCACCGGCGCAGACGCCGGTGGCCGCGGGTGAGCCACGTTCCCATCGGTCAACTGCCGGGCGAGAAGACGAGCCTCCGCCGAACTGGCCGGCCCCCCCAACAACTCAGACCACGCCCGCCGCCCCGCCTCACTCAACCGCAGCACCCTCGGCGGGGAGCCCCCCACCACCGTACCCGCGTTGACCAACCTGGTCTCGATATCAAAGACCACCGAAAACCCCTCCGGCAGCCCCCAATCCCTCACACCAGCCGGCCGGCCACCCGACCCTTCGCCCACGACAGCAGGATGGTCACCGCTCACCGAGGAGCCCGAAAACCAGCCAACGGGCTCTCATCACACAAATGCTCGGGAACCGCCGGAGGGCCCCAACTCAACGGCAACGCCACAGCACCCCGACGCGAATGATCCTGCGACGGCGACGGACGATCCCCCGCCGGAACCGCATCCAACGCCGAAGCCCCTAAACCCTTGACACACTCCGGGTCCGGCCCGTCCAACGGCAGGCCGGTGAAGAACTTCGCCGCCATGCACCCACCCCGACACGCATCATAAGCACTGCACGACGAGCACGCCCCACCAGTCTGCGGCCGACGCAACTCCGCGAAAAGATCAGAATCCTTCCACACCCCCGCGAAACCACCCGGATCCCGCACATTGCCGGCCAAGAAATTCTCGTGCATGGCAAACGGACACGCATACACGTCACCGACCGGATCGATAAGACACACCACCCGGCCGGCGCCACACATGTTCAACCCCGGCAACGGACCACCCAGGGCAGACAGATGAAAAAACGAATCACCCGTCAAAACCCGCTCACCGTTGGTCATCAACCACTCATACAGCTCACGCTGCTGATCAGCCGTCGGATGCAGCTGCTCCCACACCCGCGTACCCCGACCAGCCGGCCGCAACCGGGTAATACGCAACGTCGCACCGAAACCATCGGCAAGTTCCTTAAACCGGTCCAGCTGCGCCACGTTATACCGCGTCATCACCACCGAGATCTTGAAACCACCAAACCCGGCATCACGCAGATTCCCCATCGCACGCAACGCCATATCGAACGAACCCGCCCCACGAACAGCGTCGTTCACCTCCGCCGTCGCACCGTCCAACGAAATCTGAACATCCACATAATCACTGCCCGCCAACCGCTCCGCCACATCCCGGGTGATCTTGGCGCCATTCGTGGAGAACTTGACACCCACACGGTGGGCCACCGCGAAATCAACCAACTCCCAAAAATCCGGCCGCACCGTGGGCTCACCCCCACCGATATTGACGTAGAACACCTGCATCCGCTCAAGTTCCTCGATCACGGACCGGCATTCAGCCGTACTCAACTCAGCCGGACTCCGACGACCAGAACTCGACAAGCAATGAACACACGCCAAATTGCACGCGTAAGTCAATTCCCACGTCAAACAAATCGGCGCCGCCAGACCCGACTGAAATTGATCCAACAGCGGAACAGTGCACACGTCACTCACAGAGATCCACCTTCCCCAACTCGGCGGGAAATCATCGCCGAATCCGCAAGACCGGCCAACGCCGTCACATAGAATCGGTGCGCCTCAGCAGTGACACCAGCCGCAGTCAACGCCGCACCCGCCGACGGATAGCGGTCAAGATCCCGCACCACACGAGCCAACACCGCCGTCTTCAAAAACGTGAGCCGCCGCGTCTCGAAATGATACAACATCGCCCCGAACGGCTCCGCGCGAAAAGCTACCCGAGGATGCAGCCGCCACGGCGCGTCAACATCAAACACCCCCGACTCCATCTCCACCCCCCATCAACGGTGTCGCGGAGGGGCCGCTCCGTGAGCACCCGCCCCATCACAAACCCCCTCCGCCGACAAACCCGTCACCAACGGCCGACGCCAAAACACATAAACCCACTACCAACGCCGGCCACACCACAACAACTCAGTAAACCCCACACATCCCGTCGATAGAAACTTCTTCCAGCAACGTCACCGCCGCCACCAGATGATTCTCACCATCGGCAACCTTGTCCTGCACACCAATGTTCTCAGACAACGAGATCTCCTTCCTCAACATGACAAACACACTCTAACCCACACCAGCGAGTTCACCAAAATATTACCAACCACCGAATTGATCGGCACCCACACGCGACACGCGACGCGGCGGAACAAAGTCGAACACCAGCAGGAAATCACCCCTGCTGGTGTTCGACCGATACCAACTCGACGCCCCCAGAAATCGGCTGCCACAAATGGCCGGTTGGACAAGTGAAATCCGGAACAACCTACCGACGCGAAAGGCTCATGCTCAGCAGATGGAACTCGGCGACGACACCAATTTCCAGCCAGCCCCGATCAAGCGGATATACACGGCCCCGCCCGGGGGCATCAATGTTCACCACCCAGGGTGCTTGGCGTGGACGATCAGACCGCGAATGTTCTTACCGTCACGCATGTCCTGGTAACCGTCATTGAGCTGTTCCAGCGTGTACCGGCGGGTGATGAGGTCATCGAGCTTCAACGTGCCGGCGTCGTACATGCGGCACATCTTCAGGATGTCCCACTGCGGATTCGAGTCGCCGAACAAGCCACCCTTCAGGCGCTTTTCGTACAGGGTCAATTCGAGCCCCGGGATGTGTATGTTGCGTTCGTGGGGCTGACCAAGCGACACCAGCACGACGGTGCCGAGCTTGCCGACGATGTGGAACGCCGCGGTGATGACTTCCTCGTAGGGAGTGTCAACCGTGATGATCGCCTCATCGGCCATCTGCCCCCACGTCAACTCCTTGACCTTCGCGCTGGCCTCCTCGGCTGTCTCGAAGGCGTGGGTCGCACCGAACTTCATCGCCATGTCACGCTTGAACGCCACCGGCTCCACGACGACGACGTACTTCGCCCCCGCCATGACAGCGCCCTGCACCGCGTTCATCCCGACGCCACCAGTACCGAAAACCACCGTGGTGTCGCCGACCTTGACTTCACCAACGTTCACCGACGCACCCCAACCGGTCGGCACACCACAACCGACCAGCGCGATGGGCTCAAGCGGCAGCCAGTCGTCCACCTTGATCAGCGAGAACTGCGAAACCGTGGCGCGCTCCGCGAACGTACCGATCAGCATGAACTGACCGAAATCGGTGCCCTTGGAGTGGAAGCGAGTCGTGCCGTCGGGCAGAACGCCATCCAGGATGTAGGCGCCCCACTCGCACAGGTTCTGATGCCCCGTCGAGCAATACCGGCACGTCCCACAGCTGGGTATCCAGCTCATCACCACGTGATCGCCGGGCTTCACCTTGGTGACATTAGGACCGACTTTCTCAACGACCCCGGAACCCTCGTGGCCGCCCACGATGGGAAAACGGCATTCAAGCTCACCGTCGGCCAGATGCAGGTCGGTGCGGCACAGCCCGGAAGCGGTATACTTGACCGTGACCTCACCGGGGCCAGGCTCGTCAACATCTAGCTCAACGATCTCGAACGGCTTGTGAGGCGCGGTCAGAACCGCAGCC
>CAYVQQ010000301.1:0-3516 GCA_964453085.1 uncultured Mycobacterium sp. | reverse complement strand
CCGCCTCGCTGCGCGCCGCCGCCGTCAGGCGCTGCGCCTCGGCCTGCGCCTGCGAGCGGGGATACCCGTCGAGGATGAACCCGGCGGCGGCGTCCGGGTCGCTGAGCCGGCTGTCGACGAGCTGGTTGGTCAGCTCGGCGGGCACCAGGTCGCCGGCGTCGAGGTACCGCTTGGCCTCCAGGCCCAGTTCGGTGCCCTCGCCGATGTTGCGCCGGAACAGGTCGCCGGTCGAGATCTGCGGGATTCCCAGCTTCGACGCCAGCTTCTCCGCCTGCGTGCCCTTGCCCGCCCCCGGCGGCCCCAGCAAAACGATTCTCACTTGAGGAACCCTTCGTAGTTGCGCTGCATGAGCTGGCTCTCGATTTGTTTGACCGTGTCCAGCCCGACGCCGATCATGATCAGCACGGCCGTGCCGCCGAACGGCAGGTTCTGCACCGCACCGCCGTTGCCGATCTGCAGGAACAGGTTGGGCAGCACGGCGATCGCGCCCAGGTAGATCGATCCGGGCAGCGTGATTCTGCTGAGCACGTAGCGCAGGTGGTCGGCGGTGGGTTTGCCCGGCCGGATGCCGGGGATGAAGCCGCCGAATTTCTTCATCTCGTCGGCCCGCTCGTCGGGGTTGAAGGTGATCGACACGTAGAAGTAGGTGAAGAAGATGATCAGCCCGAAGTAGATGGCGATGTAGACGGGGTCGCTCGGGTCGGAGAGGTAGGTGCCGACGAACTTGTCCCACCAGGTGTTGCCCATCCGGCCGCTGCCGCTGCGGATCAGCTGGGTGACCAGGTGCGGGATGTAGATCAGCGACGACGCGAAGATGACCGGGATGACGCCGGCCTGGTTGACCTTGAGCGGCAGGTAGGTGGAGGTGCCGCCGTACATGCGCCGGCCCACCATGCGCTTGGCGTATTGCACCGGGATGCGGCGCTGGCCCTGCTCGACGAACACCACACCCACGATGATGGCCAGCGCGGCGACCAGGACGGCGGTGAAGATGACGCCGCCGCGGCTGTCCAGGATGGTTTTGCCCTCGGACGGGATGCGCGCGGCGATGCCCATGAAGATCAGCAGCGACATGCCGTTGCCGATCCCGCGTTCGGTGATCAGTTCGCCCATCCACATCACCAGCGCCGCCCCGGCGGTCATCACCAGCACGATGACGACGAGCGTGAAGATGCTCTGGTCGGCGATGATGTCCAGCGAGCAGCCCTGCAGCAGCCCGCCGTTGGCGGCCAGCGCCACGATGCTGGTGGCCTGCAGGATGGCCAGCGCGATCGCGAGGTAGCGGGTGTACTGGGTCATCTTGGCCTGGCCGGACTGGCCTTCCTTGCGCAGCTCCTCGAACCGCGGGATCACCACGGTGAGCAGCTGCACGATGATGCTGGCGGTGATGTAGGGCATCACGCCGACCGCGAACACGGTGAGTTTGAGCAGCGCCCCGCCGGAGAACAGGTTGATCAGCGAGTAGATCTGCCCGGACTCGCCGGCGGTGGCCTCCTTGATGCACTGCTGCACGTTGGGGTAGTTGACACCGGGGGACGGCAGCGCGGCGCCGGCCCGGTAGATCAGGACGATCCCGAGGGTGAAGAGGATCTTTCGTCTCAGGTCGACTGTCCGCAGCGACGAGATGAAAGCCGAAAGCACTCTGTCCTCCTGCGCAGCCGAGGGCCATCCTGGTCACGCGCCCAACACCCGCAGGCCCGGACGTACGGCCGACCAAATCTGCAGCGCGTCAAATCGTGTACGAGACTAACAGCCGATCGGCGCGGTCTCGTCGGCGGGCCTCGGGCCTGCGGCGGAGCGCAAGTCCCGAGCAGTCTTTATACTTGCTAAGTATCGTCGGCCGGTGTCCCGGTCCGCGAGCGCCGGGAGGATTGGAGCACCATGACGCGCAGTGATCAAGACAGCTGGGATCTGGCATCGAGCGTCGGCGCCACGGCCACCATGGTCGCGGCGTCCCGCGCGCTGGCCAGCGCCGCGACCGACCCGATCATCGACGACCCGTTCGCGGCGCCTCTGGTCCGGGCGGTCGGGCTCGACTTCTTCCGGCGCCTGGTCGACGGCGAGGTGGCCCTCGATGCGCTGCCCGACGGGGAGCGGGAGTTGCAGCTGGAAACCGATTCGATCGCGGTGCGCACCCGCTTCTTCGACGACTTCTTCCTCGACGCGGCGCGCGGCGGCGTCCGTCAGGCGGTGATCCTGGCCGCCGGGCTCGACGCGCGGGCCTACCGGCTCGGTTGGCCGCCCGGCAGCGTGGTTTTCGAGGTCGACCAGCCCCGGGTGATCGCCTTCAAGAACGCCGCGATGGCGACTCTGGGCGCCACCCCGGCCGCGGACCGGCGCACCGTCGGCGTTGATCTGCGGGAAGACTGGCCGGAGGCCTTGCGCCGGGCCGGGTTCGACGCCGGACGGCCGACCGCGTGGAGCGCCGAGGGGTTGCTGATGTACCTTCCGCCGCAGGCCCAGGACCGGTTGTTCGACAACGTCACCGCGCTGAGCGCCCGCGGAAGCAGGCTGGCCACCGAGTTCCACGGGGATTCGGGCCGGTCCATGAGCGAACGCGCGGCCCGGTTCAACGAGCGGTGGGCCAAAGTCGGCTGCGACATCGACTTGTCGGGCCTGTTCTTCGATGGCGACCGCAGCGACGTCGTCGACTACCTGACCGGCGCGGGCTGGCGGGTCGCCACGCGACCCCGCCACGAACTCTTCACCGATTACGGCCTGGTCTACCCCGACGACGAGGATTCCCAGCTCCGCGACATGGTCACCCTCACCGCGACGCTGCGCTGAGCCGCCGGCCGTCCACATCCCAAATCTTGGCGCAGCGGCGGGCCGTCGACTTCGCACGGTTTGGTCGTCACCGCAGACGGCTGTGCTGGGCCGCGGCAGCGGTCTGCGAGCAATATCCGCGGCCGTGCGACCCGGCCGCGGATATTGCTCCGTCGTCCTCGAACCGTTACGGAGCGATTTTCGAGCCGTCGGTGCCGTGGGCCCCACCGAAACCGAACCTCGGCGCGTCCCCTCCGGCACCGCCGGTCCCGCCGAGGGTGGACCCGGGACCACCGTCCCCGCCGGCACCGCCGCTACCGCCCAGCCAGAACCCACCATCGCCGCCGTTACCGCCATTACCACCATGCACGCCACTGCCGCCAGCGCCGCCGGCACCGCCATTGCCGAGCACCGCCACCGACCCGCCGTCACCCCCAAGGCCACCGTTGCCGGTCACAGGATTGTTGTATTGGGAGGTGGCGGAGCCGCCGGCGCCGCCCGCGCCGCCGATACCGAAGAGGGCACCCCCGCCGTTGCCCCCGTTGCCACCGTGGCCGGTCACAATGTCACCGTTATACCAAGACGTGGCGGAGCCGCCGGCGCCGCCCGCGCCGCCGGTACCGAGGAAGGCCCAGCCGCCCTGACCCCCGTTACCGCCAATCCCGCAGCCGGCGGCGCCGCCGCCGGCACCGCCGGCACCGGGGTCGCCGTACTGCGGCGCGGCACCACCGGCACCGCCGTTACCGCCCT
>CAYVQQ010000300.1:0-3522 GCA_964453085.1 uncultured Mycobacterium sp. | reverse complement strand
GAACCTGAGGGTGCCGTCGTTCTTCGTTGTCGGCGTGCCGGTGATTCCACGAAAGCCCAACGGCAAGATCGACGGCGACCGGTTGCGCATGACGGCCCGGCTCGGCGACACCACGCGGCGCGACGCCGGCGTGACCGAACGGGCGGCCGGTCTCGCCGGGATCTGGAGCCGGCAGCTGGGGAGGCCCATCGGGCCCGGCACGTCGCTGCTCGAGGAGGGCGTCGGTTCGTTGGACTTGATCCGGATCCTGCCTCCCACCCGCGAATACCTGAACCGGCACGTCACCATTCTCGACCTGATCGGCGCGGACAGCGCAGCACACCTGGTGTCGGACCGGGGTCACGACACGCCGGACGCCGATGGACGGCCCGACGCCGCGGCCGCCTCCGCGATAGAGCGCGATCTGGCCGGGGTGTCGCGGCCGCACAACGGCGTGGGGGTATGCCGCCGTGGGCGGTCGATCCTCGTGCTGGGCGCGTCGGGGCTCCTCGGTACCGGATTCGCGCGGGCGGTGGTCTCCCTGAAGCGGTCCGGGTTGCTGCATCCGGAAGTGGTGCTGGCGTCGAGGACGGCTCCGCCCCAACGCGATCCGTGGGCGCAGCTGGCCGGCCTCGAAGGCGTACGGTTCGAACGACTTCCCGCCCGGTTCGGCCCGGGGGATCTGGACGCCCTGTTGGAAAGCTGCGGGGCCGCGACCGTCGTGAACTGCGTGGGGAACACCAACATGCTGGCGCCGTACCGTGACCTGCGCACGGCGAACGTGGAACTGGTTGTCGCGCTCGTGGATGCGTGCGTCCGCCGCGGTGCCCGGCTGGTGCACTCGTCCACGTTCGTCGTCAATGCCGAAGTCGCGGCGCCGTGCGTCACCGACCCGCGCCATGCGCCGTATCCGTATGCGGCGTCGAAGTCGCTCGCGGAGTTGGCCGTGGCCGGGGCACAGCACGGACTTGATTTCACCGTCGTACGGCTGCCGCGGGTGCTCGGCGACGACCATCAAGTGCGCGACACGGCAGACGTTTTGGTCTCGGTCGTCGATGCGTGTGTCGGGTCGGGCGCATATCCGGCCGTGACCTTGACCGAAGAAGTCACCACAGGCGTGGCTGCGGCCGAGGCGATGCTGGGGCTGGTGTCGGAGTCGGCGGGGCCGGTCGAACTGGGCCGCGGCATCACCGTCGTGCACGGCGAACGGGTCTCATACAGCGAGTTGCTCGGCGGTTTGGCATCCGACGAACTCGAGGTCGCCGAATGGAAGCGCCGGCTTGACGACAGCCAGTGGGCCACAACGAATCCGCGGCGGTGGTCGGTGGTCGACGCCTGGGTGAGCCTGGGGATGCTGCTGGGTGGACGCTCCTACACCGAGTACCTTGCCGACCTTCCGACCGTCGCGCTCGAGGTCGGATCCGTGGCGCAGATTTCCGCGCGGCCGGATTCGGTTCGGTCGCTGCTGGCGCGAAGCCTGGTCAATTCGTCGGTAGGCGGGAACTTTTCGGGTGTTTGACCAGACTCCTAAGACGACTTCAGCATCGGCAGAAAATCGGACGGAGGCTTCAGATGTCGTATGTGATCGCGGCGCCGGAGTGGATAGGTTCAGCGGCAACAACTCTCACAGAGTTGGGTTCGGCTATCAGCGCCGCCGGCGCGACAGCGCATCTACCCACGACCCAGTTGCTGACCGCGGGTACCGATGAGGTGTCGACGGCTGTGGCTGCGGTCTTCGCCGAGCACGGCACGCAATTTCATGCCCTGAGCGCCCGGGCCGCGGCGTTCCACGACCGGTTCGTACAACTGTTGGCCGGTGCCGGTGGCGCGTACACGTCTGCCGAGGCGGCCAATGCCTCGCCCCTGCAGGCCGTCGAACAAGGTTTACAGTCTCTGGTCGCCGAGGCGCCGCCGATCAATCTCGGGCTGGGCAATCTCGGCAGCCTCAACATGGGCAACGGCAACACCGGCAGCTTCAATCTCGGTACCGGCAACCTGGGCAGCTACAACCTGGGCTTCGGCAACCTGGGCAGCTACGACCTGGGGCTGGGCAACCTCGGCTTCACCAACCTGGGGTTGGGCAACGTCGGTTACACCAACCTCGGCTTCGGCAACGGGAGCCTCGTGCAGACTGCGATGAAGAACAGCTACTCCGCGTTCAACCTGGGCAGCGCCAACCTCGGCAGCTACAACGTGGGTGATGCCAACGTCGGCAACGGCAACTTCGGCTTCGGCAACGTCGGCAACGGCAACTTCGGCTTCGGCAACACCGGCAATGCCGACATCGGCCTGGGCAACTCTGGCACCGGGAACATCGGCATCGGGCTCTGCGGTGATCACCAGATCGGCATCGGTGGGTTGAACTGGAGCGGCAGCCGTGGCTGGAACCTCGGATTGGGCAACAGCGGCAGTTTCAACATCGGCTTCGCCAACACCGGCGACGGCAACTGGGGCATCGCCAACACCGGCAGCAACAACTTCGGTATCGGATTGACCGGGAACAACCAGGTCGGTTTCGGGGGGCTGAATTCGGGAACGGGCACGTCGGGTCTGTTCAACTCGGGCACCGACAACACCGGGTTCTTCAACTCCGGCGGCGGCGGCTTCGGCGGCGGCGGCAACTGGGGCCTTTTCAACTCGGGCGCGGCGAACTCGGGCGCGTTCAACTCGGGCAGTTTCGAGACCGGACTGTTCAACGCCGGCCACCTCGACACCGGCGTGTTCAACGCGGGCAGCCAGAACACGGGCCTGCTCAACCCCGGCTCCAACAGCGTCGGCGTGTTGAACGCCGGCACGATCGACGTGGGTGTCCTCAACCCGGGCATGGGCAATTTCGGTGTCGAAAACTCGGGCACGTTCAACATGGGTTTCGGGAACGCGGGTTACACCAACTTCGGGATCGACAATTCCGGCTACTGCAATTCGGGAGCCTTCAACTCCGGCTTCGGCAACCTCGGCGCATTCAACTCCGGCGGTTTCGACGTCGCCACGCTCACGCCCGGAGGCGGGAACGTCGGCTTCGTCAACTCGGGCTACCTCAACACCGGCTTCGGCAATTCGGGTGATCTCAACACGGGCTTCTGGAACGCGGGCAGCGTCAACACCGGCTTCGGCAGTTCGGCCACTCAGCCCGGCAGCGTCTCGGGGTTCGGGAATTCCGGCGACCACCTATCCGGGTTCGCCAACTCCGGCAGTTACGGCTCCGGCTACGGCAATTCGGGAGCCTACAACTACGGTTTCGGGAACAGCGGCGACGGCCAGGGCTCCAAGACGATGATGGTGCCCCCGGATCTGGCCCCGAATGTCGGCTTCTTCAACACGGGGGTCAACGGCGTGGGCGTCTTGAACACCGGCCAGTACAACGTCGGCGTCTCCAACTCGTCCGTCGGCAGCGTCGGCTGCGGGAACACCGGCTACGTCGACATCGGCATCGGGAACGCCGGCAATGTCAACTCGGGCTTTGCAAACGTGGGCAGCTGGAATTCGGGCTTTGCAAACACCGGCAGCCACGACTCGGGCTTTGCGAACGCGGGCGGTCACGAC
>CAYVQQ010000299.1:0-3523 GCA_964453085.1 uncultured Mycobacterium sp. | reverse complement strand
CGACGTGAAGTCGCATGCGGGGGACGGCCACGGAGCCCCCATCCGTCCAAGACCGCGCCGCGGGCCCGTAGAGCGGCGATCCGCCCGGAACGACCCCCGACATCGGACGGAGCCCGGATCGTCCGAACCTATCTACGCCAGCCGCATCGCCGACGAGATCGTGGCCCATTTGGCCAGTTTGGTCGGATCGAAGGTAAAGGTGACCCTGGAGATCGAGGCGGAAGTTCCATCCGGTGCCTCGGATCACCGTGATCGAGGTCGATGGGGAGGACCGTAAGACGGCGCAGACACAGCGGCAGAATCTGGGTCGGCTCCAGCGCGGTATGCGGACCCGCACAGAGGCGTACTATGTGCTGATTCTCCATGTCCTCTCCGAGATGGGCGGCTCGGGCAAAGTCGCGGAGGTCCTGGACCGGGTGGGCAAGAAGATGAAAGGCGTGCTGAAGAAGCCGGACTACGAGCCGTTAGTTTCCAGTCCTGACAACCTGCGCTGGCGGAACGCCGCGCAGTGGGCACGGAACTCGATGGTCAACGAGGGTCTGCTCAAGAAGGACTCCCCACGCGGCGTCTGGGAGATCAGCAACAAAGGCAAGCAACACTTGAAGCAGAACGGATGAGGACGGTATCCTGGGTCAGCCTGTGATGTCGTCCGTCGCGCGGGTGCCGGACAAGTCCAGGATGTGAACCGACAGGAGCTTTCTAAGACGCACCCCCATTCCTTATGGGGTGTGCCGTCTTTCCCTTTCGTTGCCCGTCTCGTCAACGGGCAACGGGCCCGGGGCCGTCCCCGGGTTTTTTTATGCACTGAGGGTTTTTCTTGCTCGCTGGGTGTGCCGGTGCGATAATAGTTCCGTTTAGTACTACAGTGCTCGATGGATTGGGTCCCTTGATGCGAAGGAGCGATCATGGCAGAGTCGATGGAAACAACTCCGGTGTCCGCAACCCCTGCGTCCAAGAAGTGGTATCAGTCCAGCGGCGTGTTGGGCGGGATCGGGGCGCTGCTGACGAGCCTGCTGGGCGTCATCGTGGCCGCATGGCCGGACATTGTGACGTCTGACGACGCGGCCAATCTGGTGGCCAATGTGCCGGCGGCGGTGACGGCCGGTGCCGCGGTGATCGGCTCGGTTGTGGCGATCGTCGGGCGGGTCCGCGCCAAGAAGGCAATCACAAAATGACCGCAACGATCACGGCCGTGTGTGCGGCGGCGACGGCGGTGGCGTCGCTGCTGCTGCACCTGTACAGGACGCGATGGTCGCAGGCGGCCCAGTGGCGCAAGCGCCTGGGGGAACTCGAAGATGCCTTTCAAGAAGCCGACAACGCCCACCTGGAGTCGCTGCTGGGCGACGACAATGATGCTGTCGCTCGGGCTCGCGCTGAGTGGTTGCGTGTCGCCGAGGAACTCGCCCGTCATCGTCGTCGCGGACAGTCAGCAGGTGTTTCTGGGTGAGCCGAACCAGCCGGCGACGGCGCCATGGCCCTATGTGGTCCTGTCCCGCGGTCGGTATCACGAACTGGTGCGGTGCGAAATGATGCTCAGGGCGAAATCGGAAAATCCATAGTTTGTCGCGGTTGCTGGCCCGGGGCTGGGTGCGCGTACTCCCGCGTAGACTGCCCGATCGAGGGAAACACGAGCCCTTGAGGCCCCGGCCCCCCTGGAAGAGAGGTACTATGAACCCGGTGAATGACCCCGTCGCGGTGGACGCGAAGAACCCCGAATACGAAACCATGTGCTCGGCCTGGGAGCTGCAGGACGCTCTGCTGGGCGGGGCTGCCGCGATGCGCGAAGGCGGAACCAAGTGGCTGCCGAAGGAGGAACTGGAGCAATGGGACCGATACAACGTCCGCCTTCAGAACTCGACGCTGTTCGGCCGGTTCGCCGCGGCCGTCACGACGCTCAAGAGCCGTCCGTTCGCCAAGCCCGTCCAGATCCGCAACGCCGAGAAGCTGCCCGAGCAGCTTGCCGCACTGGCAGAAGGCGTCGACGACGAAGGTCGGGGCCTGACGGCGTTCTGCGAGCATTGCATGGAGATCGCGGTCAAGCGGGGGATGGTGCATCTGCTGGTGGACTACCCGGCACAGATGGCGTCGAACCTCGCGGAAGAGCGGGCTCTGGAGCTGCGCCCGATGATCCTGGCGATCGACCCCAAAGACCTGTTCGCGTGGTAGTACGTCAAGGCCCGAAGCGGCAAGAAGACCCTGACGCAGATCCGCATCAAAGAGACGGCGGTTGAAAGCGACGGCGGGTTCGGCTTCGAAACCAAAGAACGCATCCGGGTGATCTACGCCGGACCGGCCGGGGAAACCTACACGTTTGGCGATCCCGCGGCGGTGGTCCCGCAGGCCCATTGGGAGCTGTGGGAGAAGGTCAAGGGGGCCGACGGCAAAGAGGCGTGGGTGGTGGTCGACCAGGGACCCTGGACGATCGGCAAGATCTCGCTGGTGACGGTGTACTTCAACAAGACCGGATTCATGACGGCCAAATGCCCGCTCGACGATCTGGCCCAGTTGAACCTGTATCATTACCAGCTCGCCAGCGACCACCGGAACAACCTGCGATTCGCGATGGCCAAGGTGCTGTTCGGCCGGGGTCTGAGCCATGACGAGCAGAAACGTCCGATCGTACTGGGCGTCCATGAGGCGTTCTTGTGCGGCAGCCCGAATGCGGACCTCAAGGTGGTGTCCGACGACGGGCAGGCGATCGCGGCCGGCGAGGGGGCCCTGCGCCATTGCGAAGAGCAGA
Source organism: uncultured Mycobacterium sp. (assembly GCA_964453085.1). Taxonomy (GTDB): domain Bacteria; phylum Actinomycetota; class Actinomycetes; order Mycobacteriales; family Mycobacteriaceae; genus Mycobacterium. Next base: position 783 of record CAYVQQ010000299.1, on the reverse strand, counting down.
TGGACATGGTGGCCAAGGGGCCTCTGATGGTCCAGGCGTCCGGGGGGCAGACGGCGACGGGCAAGGCGATCGACGAGGGTAAGGGGCAATGTGAACTCCAGGCGTGGGTCCACCTGATGGAGGGCGGCATGGATCAGGCGATCGCGTACTGTTGCCAGTGGCTCGGCCAGGAGAAGCCCGAGGATGTCGGCGTGGACATCAGCGACGACTTCGAGCTGCTCGGCCGGTCCGGCGAGGATCTGGACTTTTTGGATCGCGCCCGGGCACGGGGCGACATCGACCATGTCACCTACCTGGACGGGCTCAAGCTGCGTGGCGTCCTGCGGGAGACGGCGGACATCCAGAAGATCGCAGAGGCGGCACGGGATGAAGGCCCTGCCACGGGTCTGTTGGGGCGGGAGGTTGAATGAGCGGACCGGACGAAGAACTGCCGGCCGAAGGGTGTGCGGCCACCGCGCTGATCGACGAGTTGCGTCGGATTGTCGAGTTCCATGTCCGGGAGTACGACATGCACCACGCGACGGTGATGGGGTGCCTGGACCTGGTCAAGGCCGAGGTCACAGAGGATTGGTTGTTCGAGGGCGACGACGAGGGCGACGACGGCGCTGTGTCTGGCGACGCCGGTCCGGAAGACGGCGAGTTTCCTGGGGTGTGAATGAGGCCGACGCCGGGCATTCAGGAGTTGTCGGGCATGGTCTACGGGTGGCATTGGAACCGGCACTATCGGCAGTGTGATTGGGTCGGGATGTACTGGCGGCCGGGGCGGACCCGGTGGTTGCGGCA
>CAYVQQ010000298.1:0-3525 GCA_964453085.1 uncultured Mycobacterium sp. | reverse complement strand
TCACATTCGCCCTCGCCGGCGCGGTTTGCCACCTCTGTCGGTTGATCGAAGATCTTGATGTCGGAAACCACCGGCCCGCCTTTTTGGGCCAGGCCGGTCTGGTCCAGCGCGCGAACGTAGCGACCTGCAATCGTCGCGGCAGCCGCCAGCGTCTGGGCGATCGTGACGACACCGGATCCGCCGATGCCAGTGATTCGGATGGTGTACGGTTCGGTGGTCATCGTGTGCGCCGGTTCGGGAAGATCGGTCGTTTCGAGTTCGCTCAGTGCGATTTCTGCCGCCGCATTTGCGCGGCTGGAGTGGCCAGGCACCACCGTCATGAAGGCCGGGCAGTCTCCCCTGAGGCAGGAGAAGTCGAAGTTGCACGATGATTGGTCGATCTGAGTCTTCCGCCCGAATTCGGTCTCGACCGGCTGAACCGACAGGCAGTTCGACTTGGCGCCGCAGTCCCCGCAGCCCTCGCACACCCGCTCGTTGATCATGACACGGGTTACTGGTTGAAGCGCTTTACCGCGTTTGCGCTTACGGCGCAGCTCGGTAGCGCATTCCTGATCGTGGATGAGCACCGTGACACCAGGTGTGGCGGCCAGGGTCCGCTGGGCCTCGTCCAGGCGATCGCGATGCCAGCAGCGCACACCACGCGGAAGATCGTTGCGGCGGTAGCGTTTCGGGTCGTCAGTGGTGACGATGATCCGGGTGACACCCTCGGCGAGCAATGCCCGCGCGAGGGCCGGCACGGGGAGCGCACCCTCGGGCCGCTGACCGCCCGTCATCGCGACCGCGGAGTTGTAGAGGATTTTGTAGGTGATGTGCGAGCCGGCCGCGATGGCGGCGCGTACCGCGAGGCTGCCGGAGTGGTGAAAAGTGCCATCGCCCAGGTTCTGGATCAAATGGGACTGGCGGACAAACGGACTCATTCCGATCCACTGCGCGCCATCCCCGCCCATCTGGGTCAGGCCGGTCACGCTGCCGACGAGTTCCTCGGCCATGAGCGTGACGAGACCGTGGCACCCGATCCCGGCGCCGACCAAGGAGCCGTCGGGCGCCTTCGTCGACGAATTGTGCGGACACCCCGAACAGACATCCGGTGTGCGAGTCATCAAGGGCAGCACCGGCAGTGGTCTCGGCGGTTGGCGCCGGTCGAGCCACTCCCGGACCGACGGAAACTCACCGTGGCCCAGTAGGATTTCCGCGAGCACCGGAGCGATCGTGTCGGCGGTGAGTTCGCCGCTGATGGGAAAGACCGGGCCGCCCCCGACGTTCCGCTTGCCGACGATCAACGGCCCTTCCGTACCGTGACCGTAAAGCAGGTCGCGGGTGGCGGTCTCAATGAAGGGCCGTTTGTCCTCCACCACGACGAGTTTTTGCAGGCCTGCCGCGAAGGCGTTCAGCGTGCGCGGCTCGATGGGTTCGATCATCCCCAGCTGAAGCAGGCGAACTCCGCGTCGCGCCAACTCGGAGTCGTCAAGACCCATCCGGCGCAACGCCTCACGGACATGGAGGAACGTGGGTCCGGCGGAGACGATCCCGATGCGATCGCGAGCGCCGTGAGCGGTGACGATGTCGAGTTTGTTCCGCGCGGCGTAGTCGAGCGCGGCCTGGCGACGCTCGCCGTCGCGACTGCGCTCCAGAACCCCGAGCATCGGTTGCAACAACGTTGCCGTCACCACGTGGTCCACTGCGCGTACGGGTCCCGCGGGGACTACGCGGCCGGGGGTGAGGTCGACTGTCATGGAGCCGTCGGCAACGTCGGTCGATATTTTCAGTGCCACCCACAGGCCGCTGGCTCGCGACATGGCCGCGGCATGTAAGCCAAGGTCGAGGATCTGTTGAGGGTCCGCGGGATACAGCGTGGGAATGCCCAGATCGGCGAGCAGCCGTTCCGATGCGCCCGGCACCGTCGACGACTTCGCCGACGCGTCGTCACCGACGAAGACGAGGCCTCCGCCGTTGGCGGGCACGCCCATCAGGACGTTGTGCCGGAACGCATCCGACGCCCGATCCAATCCCGGCGATTTGCCGTACCAGAACCCGATGACCCCGTCGACCGTGCATCCCTGCGACGCCGACGCGAGCTGGCTCCCCTGAACGGCCGTCGCTGCGAGCTCTTCGTTGACGCCCGGCTGGAAGACGATGCCGTACTCGTCCAGCAGGGCCCGATGGCGATCGAGCTCCATGTCGTACCCGCCCAGGGGCGAACCTTCGTAACCGGATATGAACCCGGCGGTGTTGCGGCCTGCCCGCCGCTCGGCGCGCATGATCTCCACGGGCAGGCGCGCCAGGACTTGCACGCCTGTCAGCCGGACGAGGACTGCCCGGGTCGGCGGCGTCACGTCAGCCTTGGTCGGCGTCGACAACGTGCGCCTACTGAAAAGGAGTCGGCACTGTTCATCTCTCACTCAGCGTTCGGCGCCAGGATCTAGGTGGAAACACGCACACCGTGTCGCGGTTTCGTCGTGACGAGCAATGATTCGATATTGGTGCAACCTCGACTCGTCAGGCTTCAGCTCATGCGTCATGGCGGCGCGGAACGTAAGCGAAGCGCTGGCCAGATATGCCGAGATATGCGGCGAGACGCAGCGGGATGGCAACCAGGCTCAACAGGGCGAACGGCACATACTGGGCGGCGTACAGCCAATGCAGTGTCTGCCGGCTGAGTGCGCCGAGCACAAAATCCAGGCCGAAGGCGACCAGAATGTAGGTCGTGCCGAGGAACAGCAGCGGCCGCCACAGACGTCCCAGGCTGCGCGTTCCGACTCCGAAGGACAGCAGCACCAGCAGGTACGTGCAGAAGAGTGCGACCAGGAAGAACCACAACACGCCGCCCTGGAGCGGAATTTGGCCGATGACCACGCCGAGCCAGATGACCAATCCGATATGGACCTGAAGCGCGGTGGCGAAGGCCAGGCCCAAGGCTCGCGCGCGGCGCGCCAGCCCGGAAAGGGCCGGGCCGAACAGGGCGGCCATCGCACCGCCGGTATACGAAAGCCAGAAGAAAAGGAACGACCAGCGCGCCGTGATGCGCACCGCGAGTGTGAGGCCGGCGGGACCGGTACCGTAACCGGCCAGCACGGCCACGGCAAGCGCAACCGCGCCGCCGAATGCGCCGATCACCCACAACCACGCCGGATCGTGTCTGCCCGTCATCGCGGGCCAGCCTCGGTGATGCGCTCGCAGACCACGAGAACGATGGCCATTGCGTGGCAATCGGCATGCGATAGCGACAAAGTCGAGCTGAGCCAGCCTTGGTGGCGTGCCAGCGCGGCGAGGTCTCCGCTGAGCCGAAGCCTGGGCAGCTGACCATCCCGGGTGACCTCGATGTCACGCAGAGGAAACGGCGCGTCGGGCTCCGCGAACGCCTTGATCACCGCTTCCTTCGCCGCGAACCGGGCCGCCAGTCGGTGCACCCGGTTGTGGCCCTCGCATGCGTTGATTTCGCTGTCCGTGAAAACCTTACGCAGGTATCGGTCCCCGAATGTGGCCATGGAGTTCTGGACATCCTCAATGGCCACGACATCGCACCCG
>CAYVQQ010000297.1:0-3546 GCA_964453085.1 uncultured Mycobacterium sp. | reverse complement strand
GGCGCTGCCGGTCACCGGCGGGTTCGCCGCGCCGCCCGCCGCCACGACGCCGGGCGTGACCGGATGAGCGGTGGCGAGCCCAGGCGGACCCGCCGTTCGCGGCCGGCGCGCCCCGGGCGCGCCCGCGACTTCGAGGAAGGGACGCCGCAGCCCAAGCGGGCCCGCGGGGCCGGCACAGCCGGCCAGGGCCGCGACGCCCGGAAACCCGGGCGATTCCACATGCCGGGGCGTGCCGCCACATCCGGGGCGGCCGCCCGATCCGACGCGCTCCCGGCCGGCCACTCGGCACACGCGCGGCGCACCCGAGCGCTGGTCGCGGTGGGCACGCGCGGCGCGTCGTTCGCCGCCCGGCGCCGGGCCGGCAATGCGGTCATTCTGGTGATGACGCTGATCGTCGCGGCTCAGCTGTTCGTCCTGCAGGTGACCGATGCCCCGGCGCTGCGCGCCCAGGCGGCCGGACAGCTCAAGGTCACCGACGTCGAGAAGGCTGTCCGCGGCAGCATCATCGACCGCCACAACGATCAGCTCGCGTTCACCACCGAGTCGCGCGCGTTGACCTTCCAGCCGAAGCGGATTCGCAAACAGCTCGAGGAGGCCAGGGCCAAGGACTCGTCGGCCCCCGACCCGCAGCAGCGATTGCGCGACATCGCCAAAGAGGTCTCGGCCCGCCTGAAGAACAAGCCGGACCAGCAGACCTTGCTGAAGAAGCTGCAAAGCGACGAGACGTTCGTCTACCTGGCCCGCGCCGTCGACCCCGCCGTCGCCGACGCGATCTTGGCCCAGTACTCCGAGGTGGGCTCCGAACGACAGGACCTGCGGCAGTACCCAGGCGGTTCGCTGGCGGCCAACATCGTCGGCGGGATCGACTGGGATGGCCATGGGTTGCTGGGCCTGGAGGAGTCGATGGACGCCGAACTCTCCGGAACCGACGGATCGGTCACCTACGACCGCGGATCCGACGGCGTCGTCATCCCCGGCAGCTACCGCAACCGGCACCGCGCGGTCAACGGGTCCACCGTGCAGCTGACCCTCGACGACGACATCCAGTTCTACGTACAGCAGCAGGTCCAGCAGGCCAAGATTGCGTCCGGGGCGCACAGCGTCGCGGCCGTCGTCCTGGACGCCAAGACCGGCGAGGTGCTGGCCATGGCCAACGACAACACCTTCGACCCTTCCCAGGACATCGGGCGGCAGGGCGATCGGCAGCTGGGCAACCCGTCGGTGTCCTCGCCTTTCGAACCGGGCTCGGTGAACAAGGTGATCACCGCCTCGTCGGTGATCGAGTACGGGCTCTCCAACCCCGACGAGGTGCTGCAGGTGCCTGGGTCGATCAACATGGGCGGGGTCAACGTCCACGACGCCTGGGACCACGGCGTGACGCCCTACACCACCACCGGCGTGTTCGGGAAGTCGTCCAACGTCGGCACCCTGATGCTGGCGCAGCGCGTGGGCCCGGAGCGCTTCTACGACATGGTCGAGAAGTTCGGGCTGGGACAGCGCACCAACGTCGGGCTGCCCGGCGAGAGCGCCGGAGTGGTCCCCCCGATCGACCAGTGGTCGGGCAGTACCTTCTCCAATCTGCCCATCGGCCAGGGCCTTTCGATGACGCTGCTGCAGATGACGGGCATGTACCAGGCGATCGCCAACGACGGGGTGCGGATTCCGCCGCGCATCGTCAAGGCCACGATCGCGCCCGACGGCACCCGCACCGAGGAGCCGCGCCCGCAGGGTGTCAGGGTGGTGTCGCCACAGACGGCCCAGACCGTGCGCAACATGCTGCGCGCCGTGGTGCAAAACGACCCGATGGGCTACCAACAGGGCACCGGACCGGCCGCGGCAGTGCCCGGCTACCAGATGGCCGGCAAGACCGGCACCGCCCAGCAGATCAACCCGAGCTGCGGCTGCTACTTCGACGACGTCTACTGGATCACGTTCGCGGGCATGGCCACCGTCGACGATCCCCGCTACGTCATCGGCATCATGATGGACAACCCGGACCGTAATGCCGACGGTTCGCCCGGGCACTCGGCGGCGCCGCTGTTCCACAACATCGCAGGGTGGCTGATGCAGCGCGAGAACGTGCCACTGTCCCCCGATCCGGGACCGCCGTTGGTGCTGCAGGCCACCTAGCGCGCATCGCGGTCGTCGGGATCGGCGTCGGCAGGTGTCGGCGCGTCGCGGGCCCACCAGGCGGGCATGAGACGACTGGGTTCCCGCCTCAAGCCGCAGGTGCGCGATCGGCGGCGGGGGAGAGCGTCTGTGCCGCTACGGGCGGGCACGCCGGCCTCCGCGCGATCGCGCGGCAAGCCGAGGACGTCGGCGCAGGTCGTACCGTCGCGGATGGTGGGAGTTACGGGCGCGGCGGATGGCATCACGTCGTTGTGGACCGCCGCGTCGACGCCTTCGGGGACGGCCTCTCGAAGACGATCGGCCGCCTTCTCTCCACGAGGGGTGACGATGCACGCCCACAACATTGTGACCCACCTCCCGTCGGTATCGGCAGGGGCGGCAAAGGCGGCAATCATTTGCCGTCCTGGATGGTTGGCGGGTTCAACGGTGCAGGCCCCGACCGCGCGGACCGGGTTGAGCGCAAGGCCGACGGTCTGCTGACCGACCGCGATCGGGGAATCGTCGGGCGCCTCGTCGAGCACAACGCAGCAGTCCCACCCCGATGTGCAGCGCACCTTGGCAATCTCCGTCGTCCAAAACTGCGGCGTGGGGCCAACGGCCGGTGTCGGAGGTGTGCCATAGCATCACCGGCACCTATCGAGGAGGGCCATGCTCGGGTTTGCGGTCGTGGACAGACAGCCGTCGTCGGACGATACTGCGGTGTGGCTCATCACCCGCGTCGAAGATGCGCGCGCCAACCACACCAACGCCGTCGTGATCAGCCACACCGACGAGCGATATGACTACAAAATCTGGGCGTTGACCGCCGACCGGGCGGTTGTACTCACCGACGGATCCTCACCGCCGGCCGCGTTCAACACCACGCTCGCCGTTGAGATGTTCGACCGGCTCATCAGCGAATCGCTTGACTACCAGAAACGGATCGACGATGCGGTTGCCGCCGCGCGATCCCCCGGCCGTGACCTGGTGGATCCCGACTTCCCGCGGGTCATCCCTGAACTGATCCCCGGTGACCGTGACGAACCCCAGTTCCGTGCGCTGGCGGCAGCCAACTACATCGCCAGCGTGTGGCGATTCTGGCTTCTCACCGACGAGCAGCGTGTCCGCCGGACAACGAATCCCAAGACCGGCAAGCCTCCCGGGATCATGACCGCTGAACTCGGTGATCCAACGCTCGCAGTGTTTCCGCCTGGGTTCGCTGCGATGGTGAAACCGGAACCCGTTCGACCGCGACCGGCAACGCAGTGCTGAACTCCACCGCGATCGACTTCGAAACCCTCCCACCGCGGTTCACCTTGCTCAGTCGGCCTTGTCCGCGTCCGCGGTTCGACAGTGCTGAAGCGTCGTTAATCTATCCGTTGGCCCTGCAACGCAGTGGCGAACGCCTTCCACGCCGACTCGGACTGCTCTGGCCAC
>CAYVQQ010000296.1:0-3580 GCA_964453085.1 uncultured Mycobacterium sp. | reverse complement strand
CGACCTTCTTGCCCAGTTGCAGCGCCAGGTTGCTCGCGTAGTCGCCGTGCTCGGGGTTGCGCGGACGCTCCACGGTGACCGTCGGCGGCAACGCCGCGGTGTCGAGCCCATGGTCGGCCAGCACCGCGGCGGCGGTGGTCTTGAGCAGCTCGGCCAGGTCGGCGGGGGTCACGAGCATCCATCCTATTGGCTCGGGTGCTCTCGGCATCCATCGCGGTGACGAAGCACCCGACGCAATGCGTTAGGCTGACGGAGTCCAACGGCGCAACATGTTGTCCAGTGCGCCCCCGTAGCTCAGGGGATAGAGCGTCTGCCTCCGGAGCAGAAGGCCGCAGGTTCGAATCCTGCCGGGGGCACCGGGTTTGACCAGCGCAAACGCGGGGCCGTGCGATTTTGCTTCGATTCTTCATCACCTGCCGGCGGTTGCCGGCGTCTCAGGCGGGTGCTCAATGCGCCCTGACGCGCCGAAAGCAGGCTTTGTCGACTCCCTCCTCGGCAGGACAGCATGCGTGCAAGGAAAGACGGCCGGCGGCCGGAAAGGCGCCGGGCACGTCAAACGCTTGGGTCACGGCTTTGGCTTGTGGAGCTTTCGCAATCTGCGAGCCAGATCCTCGCCGGCAGATTTCGCCTGCTCGGAGGTCAGCAGCGGGTTGGCATAGATGTCGACGAGTGTCGCGGCAACCTGCAACTCGCCCTCGGGCGTGTTGATGTCCACGCCAAGACCCCGCGACACATGGTGCCGCAGGACCTGTATCGACAACGCCATCGCGGTGATCACGGTGGCACGCGCCTTGATGTCGATCTCCGAGGGGTACCGCCGTTGCTCGTCGACGGATGCCAACCATTCCTCCGTCATGGACACGAGCGCGTCGAATACCGCTCCGGCCCCGCCGTCGACCAGAGCCCGACTCAGATAATCCTGATACGCCGCCAATGGGACGCGTGCCGAAACGTAGTGGACCTCGCCGCGTTCTAGATTGTCCCGAAGCTGCTGGTTGAGGCCCTGCATGGTCCTGACCAGGTGTTCATCGCACGCGTCACGCAACTCGCTTTTCGAGCCGAAGTGATGCCGCACCAAACCGGAAGAGACCCCCGCGGCGGCCGCGATGCTCCGGATGGTCGCGCCGTCGTATCCCTTCTCTCCGAACTCGCGGAGGGCGGCCTCGCGGATACGCGCTCGGGCGGTGAGGTCATCCGGTGCGGGCGTCGGCATGCCAGCATCCTATACGCATGGACAATTTACTACACGCTCGTATATCCTAGCGGCTGGGCGCACGAAGCGGTCACACGAAGGAGTCGGGATATGGGCATTGACGTCCGCGACATCACACCCGAGGAAGAAACCGCCTTCCTGACGGTCAAGGCCAGAGCCGTCGACAACGAGTGGTCGCGCCCGATCTTGACCGACCCGGGTGCCTCCGCGGCCGTGACGAAGATCGACTACGATTTCGACGCGCTTGGGGTGCTCACCCCGATCGTGTGCCAAACATCCTTGCGCGCAAAACTTCTCGATGATCGTGTGCGGAGTTTCATCGCGCGGCATCCCGATGCCGTGGTGGTCGACCTCGGTGCTGGTCTCGATGACGGCTACGCGCGCATCCACCCGCCGCCGACTGTCGATTGGTACAGCGTTGACCTGCCGGGTATGGCCGCGTTGCGTGACCAGGTGTTTCCCCCGGGGCCGCAGGAACACACCATCGGCATCTCCGTCACCGACCCCGCCTGGATCCGCGGCATCCCGTCGGATCGGCCGGCGATCGTCATCGCCGACGGATTCTTCCCGTTCCTCACCAAGGAACAAATCGTCGCCACGATGCGCACAATCACCGACCACCTGGCCTCCGGAGAACTCGCATTCAATGACTACGGTCGCATGGACTTCGGCCTGAAAATCGCAAAGCTCTTCCCACAGAAACTGTTTCGGAAAGTTGAGCAATTGCGGGCATTCGAGGGCTTCAACGATCCACATACCCCCGAGCGCTGGAATCCGAAGCTGACACTGGTCGAGGAAACCAGCCTCACCCACGTCCCGGAGGTCGATCTGTTCCCCACCTGGCTGCGGATCGCCACCCGGATGGCCGGATGGAGCAAAGCAACCGCACGTTCGGCACGGATCTTGCGGTTCACTTTCTGAACGGGCGCCCTACCGGCTGCTCCCGGCGGTCGGAGTCCATGTCCATGCCCCGATCGACGGGGGGGCAGAACGTCGCTGGATGCCCCTCGCCCGTCGACCCCGGTCAGCGCTCACTGCTTGACGGCGCTGACCAGCGTGTTACGGGCGAGCATCGACCCGGCGTCGGTCTCCGGCCCGGGCACCGGCCGGCCGGCCTGCCGAAGATAGTCCGCCAGCGAGATCCCGCTCGCTCTCCAGCCCCGGTTGCCGAACCATTCGGTGGCCGGCGCGCACCGCTCGTTGTAGACGAGTTGGTAGAACGGCCGCCGGTCCTCGCCCGCGGCCATCGCGGCGCGCTCCTCCTCGCGTTTGGCCTCGAATTCCTGCTGAGCCAGCGGTGCGCCGTCCTCGATGGCGGCATGGCTGCCGGGGCCGGCCAAGCCGTCGATGCCGGAGAACAACTGCTCCTGCGCAGCGGCCGGCAGATAGATCAGCAGTCCCTCGGCGATCCACGCCGAGGGACTGGACGGGTCGAAACCGCCGTCCCGCAAGGCCTGCGGCCAGTCCTCGCGCAGGTCGACAGCGATCTCCCGGCGCACCGCCCGCGGCTGGGCACCCTGGTCGGCGAGCACGCCCCGTTTGAAGTCGAGAACCTGCTGGCGGTCGAGCTCGAAGATCGTCGTCGAGGCCGGCCAGTCCAGGCGATAGGCGCGGGAATCCAGGCCCGCCGCCAGGATCACCACCTGCCGCACGCCCGCGCCGGCGGCCCGGCGGAAATAGTCGTCGAAGTATCTGGTGCGGGCTCCCTGGAAGTTGACGAAGGGCTCGCCGAAGTCGGCCGTCTTGAGGTCGTGGTCGGGCGCCTTACCGTCCAGCACGTCCGCCCAGCGACCGCCGACCGCACGGCAGAAGACCTCCGCGTACGGGTCGACGGCCAGCGGCTCTGGCTTCTGCGCTTCCAGCGCCCGCGCGGCCGCCACGAACAACGCCGTGGACCCGACACTCGTTGTGATGTCCCAGGTGTCACCTTCGCTTCGCATCAGACCGACCTTACGCCAAGAGTCTGAGGCGACGTCTCGACGAGCCGTGCGCGCTAGCGATCCCAGCCGCCCGGCATCATCGGGACCTTCGGACCACCGCCGTACCCGTCACCGGCCAGCCTGGCCAGGCCCGCAGCCTCGGCGACCTCGTCCTTGTGCGCCGTGCCGGCGAACCCGAGGTCTCCGCCACCCCGATCCGAGGCGGTCACCTCGCCGACTGACGGCGCATCCCAGGACGGTTCGACACCGATGTCCATGCCCAGGAACTCGTCACCGTGGTCATGCCGCTTTGCCCGCCTGCGGCGCCGCGCTCGCGCCGCTTCGCGCGCGGACGCCGCCGCCGCGACATCCGCGCTATCGGGTTCCGGCGCTTTACTTTTCGCGCTCGATCTCGCGCGGGCAGTCATCCCCGAACCGAACCCGATGC
>CAYVQQ010000295.1:0-3609 GCA_964453085.1 uncultured Mycobacterium sp. | reverse complement strand
CGGGTGCGGTGTGAACGTCGGTTTCCGCGTCTTTCGGGCTGGTTTGGCCAACACGGGGGTGTTGGCCAGCGCCGTCCCGTTGGTGGGCTTTGGTGTCCCGGCCCCGTTGCTTGGGGGTCCGGGGATCGGTTGAGGTGTCGTGCTGGTGGCCGTGTCCCCGGCGGGTCGGATTCCCGCGTGGCGTTGGCATTGCGGTGTGACCTCCTGGCCGGTGAGCAGGTCGAGTCGGGTTCTCCGGTGATCTCGATGAGGAACTGCTCGCGCACCGTGCGGGGGAATCTCTCGATTTTGCCTCGCCCTTCGGGGCGGCCCGGCGTGGAATGCACCAGGCGCACACCGAGTTTGGCGCATGACCGCAACAACCATCGGTCGACGTAGGCCGCCCCGTTATCGACGTATACGGCCTTGGGGACACCACGGGACGACAACGCCGGTCGCAGCGCGGCGGCTAACCGCACGGTGTCTTCGGCATAAACCCCACCCACCGGTAGCCGGACAGTAACCGGAGAGTGGTCATCTCATCAGGGAAGCGACGGGCTCCCGCGCCGCCCGAGCAGCCGGCACACCAGGTAGATCACGAACGAGATGGTGGCGACGAAGACCGACACCGGGACACCGGGCGCCAGCGACAGCACGATGCCCCCGACGGCGGACACCTCGGCGAAGACCACTGAGACGGCGATCGCGGCGGGCGGCGAGGCGACCACCCGGGCGGCCGCGGCCGCCGGCGTGATCAGCAGAGCCATCACCAGCAGCGCCCCGACGATCTGCACTGCCTGGGCGGCCACCACGCCGACCAGGGCGGCGAACACCACACCCAGGGCGCGCACCGGCACCCCTCGCGCGGCCGCCACCTCCGGATCGACTGTGGCGAACAACAGCGGGCGGTAGCACGCGGCCAGCACCGCGGCGACCAGCAGGCACACCAATCCCAGCATGGCCAGGCCACGGTAGCCGACGCCGACGATCTGACCGGTCAGCAGCGCGAAACTCGTGCCGGCCCGTCCGGGGTAGAGGTAGATGAACAACACCGCCAGGCCCATCCCGAACGCCAGCACCACGCCGATCACCGAGTCGCGTTCCCGGGCGCGTTGGCCGAGGACGCCGAACAGCGCGGCGGCCAGGGCGCTGCCGGCCAGCGCCCCCACTCCCACTTGGGCCCCGACCAGCAGCGCGAACGCGGCGCCCGTCAGCGACAATTCGCTGGATCCGTGCACGGCGAACGACATCTGGCGCATGACGATGAACGGGCCGATCAGGCCGGCCACCAACCCCAGCAGGGCGGCTGCCAGCAACGCCTGCTGGACGAAGTCGTGGCTGAGCAGGTGGGCGGTGACGTCGAAGGAGAACAGTCGGCCCAGCATGTCGGCGAGACGGGGGTTCACCAGTGACACCCATCGCCGGGCCCGGGCTCGCCCACCACCACGTAGCCGCCTTTGGCCTTCACCACCTCGATGTCGGCGCGGTAGAGCGCCGACAGCGTCTCGGTGGTCATCACCTGCTCGACGGTGCCGATCCCGAAGCGGCCGTCGACCAGGTACAGCACGCGGTCCACGTACGGCAGGATCGGATTGAGTTCGTGGGTGACGACGATGACGGTGGTCGCGGCGTCCCGGCGGCGGCGGTCGATCAGCGCCGCCACCAGCTTGGCGTTGGCCGGGTCCAGGGTGAGCAGCGGTTCGTCGCACAGCAGCAATTCCGGGTCGCTGACCAGCGCCTGCGCGATCCGCAGCCGTTGCAGTTCGCCGCCTGAGAGCACGCCGACCCGGGCGTCGGCCAGATGCTCGCCGTTGACCTGGCGTAGCGCGGACTGGACCGCCGCCCGGCGACGGGCCCGCCCGGCCGATCGCAGCGGCGCGATGCCCCAGCGACGCCCGTCGGCGCCCAGCCGGACCAGGTCGCGCCCGCGCAGCATCACGTCGCGGTCGAGCGGACGGTGTTGCGGCACGTATCCGATCCGGTCGCTGCCGGCGGCGACGGGCCCGCCGTTCACCAGGACCGCGCCGCCGCTGAGTGCAAGTTGCCCGAGCAGCACCTTGAGCAGCGACGTCTTGCCGCTGCCGTTGGGGCCCAGCACCGCGATGAACTCGCCTGCGGACACCGACAGGTCCAGGTGGTCCCACAGTGTGCGGTCGCCGAACGCCAGCCGGGCGCCGGTCATGCGGACCGTGGGCGCGGGATGGTCGACGACCGGGACCGTTTGCAGACTCACGGCTGTGCCCGCCGGTCGGTGCGCAGGACGGCGAGCAGTTGGTTGACCGTGTTGCGCTGCCAGGTCAGATAGTCGGTGTGGTCCGGCAGGGTCTCGGTCACCTCGGTCATCGGTACGCCCGCGCGCCGTGCGGCCTGCTGCAGGCCGTTGATCGCGGGCGTCGACGTCTGCGGGTTGACCAGCAGCGCCGAAACCTCGTGGTGCTCGATGAGGCCGAGAACGGACGCCATGTCGGCCGGCGTGGGATCGGTCTCGGTCTCGTTGGCGGCGGTGAACGCGGCGGGGGCGCGGTTCACCAGGCCCGAGGCGGCCAGCAGGTAGTGCGCCACCGGTTCGGTCGCGATCACCGCGGCGCCGGGATACGCGCCGGCGATGGCGTGCTCGGCGATGGCGATGGCGTCGGCCCCGCGGCAGAACTCGGCGGCGTTGGCACGGTAGTCGGCGGCGTTGCGCGGGTCGATGGCCCCCAGTCGGTCGGCGACCGTCACGGCGACCGACTTGGCGACATCCACGTCGTAGAAGACGTGCTCGTCGGGGGGTTGGAGGTTCGGCGCCGGGGACGCCGCGAACGAATAGGCGTCGACCGCCGCGGCGTGCGGACGCCCGGCCAGCGTCTGGTCCACCCAGGGGTCGTAACCGCCGCCGTTGTAGACGACCAGGGCGGCGTCGACGATCTTGGCGGCGTCCGAAGGGGTCAACCGGAACTCGTGGGGATCGGCGTCGGCGCCGCTCAGGATGGTCGTGACGGCGAAATGGCGGCCCGCGACCGCGCGCGCGACGCTGCCCCACACGTCGGTGGACGCGACCACCGTGATCACGTGCGGATGGCCGGGCGACGCGCAGCCGGTGAGGGCGATCACGCCGGCGAGGGTATGCAACACGACTGCTCGCCAGCGACGCCGCACGTCGACTCCTGTCCCGTGTGTCCCGTCGGCGCTTGCGCGTCCGCGGGTCGTTCTTCGCGGCCCGATCGGCCGACTCGAAATACTAATGAAAATAATTTCCATTACAAAGTGGCGGTGCGAAACCGCCAGGTCGAGCCGTTTGCCGGCATCAGTCGCCGGCGAGGGTCTTTCGACCACGGGGCCCGGGACTTGTGGCTGCTGACGGCGGGCCGCGGTGCGAATAGCGTTGATGGCTGTGAGTTACGACGCCATCGCCGCGACGGCGATCATCGTCTTCGCCGGTCTGCTGTTGCTCGCCGCATCGATTCGGGTGGTGCAGCAGTACGAGCGAGGCGTGCATTTTCGTCTCGGCCGGGTGATCGGGGTCCGCGAACCCGGGTTGCGGTTCATCGTCCCGGTCATCGACCGATTGTGGCGGGTGTCGATGCGCATCGTGACGATGCCGATCCAGTCGCAGGGCATCATCACCCGCGACAACGTCAGCGTCGACAT
>CAYVQQ010000294.1:0-3624 GCA_964453085.1 uncultured Mycobacterium sp. | reverse complement strand
TTCTCCAGGGCCCGCAACGCGTCGTCGACCTGCCGCTCCGACGCCTCGGCCAGATCGACCTCCTGCTGGTAGAGCAGGCCGTAGGTGAAGGTGTCCTCCCCGACGGCGTGCGCGGCGTCGGCCTGCTCCAACAGGTGGTGCTGGCTGACCACGCTGTCCTGGTGCTCGCCGAGCAGGGTCTGGATCGCCTTCGCCCGCTCCGACACCTCCGCCGCCCCGGTCGCGGCCCCCGTGTACCGGAGTCGCTTGGCACGCTTGCGGATTCGGTGCAGGGCCTCGTTGCGATGCTCCTCGGGTGCCCGGGCGGCGGCCTTGGCGGCCCGGCGCACCTTCTGGTAGGCCGCATCGATGGTCACCGGCGCGGCCTCCCGGCCGGCCGCGGCCGCCGGGGGATGGGCCGCCACCGCGTCGAGGGCGTCGAGCAGACGGAAGTAGCGCTGCGACCGCATCGCGGCCAGGGACCGCCGCAACCCGGCCTGATAGCGGCGCCGCGCGCCGTCGATCAGGCGCTCGCGGACCTGGCCGCGCACCAACTCGGCCGGCAGGGCGTCCAGCGCCAGTCGGTAGCGCGCACCGAGCACCTCGGCGTCGCGGGCACCACCCAGCACGTTGCCGAGCTCCCGCAGCTCGTCGAGGATCCACGCGTCGGCCGACGCCACGAACTCCGGCGATTCACCGAGCAGGCTGCGGATCTTGCGGATGCTCACCCGCATCTGGTGCACGGCGTCGTCGGCGTCGGCCCGGACGGCCCGATCCCACACCAGCAGCGCACCGACCTGCTCGGCCACGGCGCGCTGCAGCGGGTCGGCGGGCAGCCGGGTGTCGTCCGGTTGCACCGCCGCGCCGAGCACCCGGGCCAGCTTGGAGGCGTGGCCGGCGGGCACGGCGCCGGCGTCGAGGAGTCGATTGCCCAGCCGGTTCAGCAGCTCGGTGTCGGGGACTCGCTCCGTCGTGACCAGTTCGAGCTCCCACTCGCGCCACTCCTGCTCGGCGGGCTGCTCGCCGGGTGACGCGCCGGTCGACCACGCGGTGACGTGATCGTTGCTGAACTCCGCGAGCGCCGCGCCGTCGATGCCGTACAGCACCAGGGTCTCGCGTTCGGTGGAGATGCGCGCGACCGGTTCGAGCGGGCCGTCGCGGACGATGGCCAGCACGATGTCACGCAGTTCGCCCGGCACGCTCTCACCCGCGGGAGTGTCCAGCGGTGTGCGGACTTCGGTGCGGGCCTCGGGCCCGGCCGGCAACTTCAGGTGCCAGCCCGCATCGGATCCGCCGGTGCGGCGGCGCAGGGTGATCTTGTTGCGGGCCAGGTCCTGGGCGGGGGTGTCGAAGTAGGTGGCGTCCAGCGACTGCGTCGGCGCCTTCTCGACGCGCGCCACCGCGGCAATCCCCTCGAAGGAGGGCGAGACGGCCGAATCGGCGACGTCGAACTTGCGCTCTACCTCCAGATAACGCGAGGCTTTCGGCGCCTTTGAGGGCATATCGTGGCTCCGTGGCAGGGGCGGCGGCGCCGTCGGCTACGTCGTGGACGGTGCTGAATGTACACGCAGCCGACGCGATGATCGCCGCCAAGCCCGCCGTGGCCCGTGGCGCCGATCTCAGAAGCTGTGCTCGTCGGCGGGGAAGCTTCCGTCGGCCACCGCTTGCGCGTACTGCATCGCGGCCCGCCGCAACTCGACCCCGACGTCGCCGAACCGTTTGACGAATCGGGCGGTCTTTCCGTCACTCATCCCGGCCATGTCCTGCCAGACCAGGACCTGGGCGTCGCAGTTGGGTCCGGCTCCGATCCCGATCGTCGGCACGGTCAGCTTGCCGGTGATCTGTGTGGCCAGCTCGGCGGGCACCATCTCCATCACCACCGAAAACGCGCCCGCCTCGGCGACGGCGATCGCGTCCGCGATGATCCGTTCGGCGGCGTCCCCGCGGCCCTGTACCCGGAAGCCGCCGAAGCCGTTGACGCTCTGCGGCGTGAAGCCGACGTGCGCCATCACCGGGATACCCGCCGAAGTCAGGCATGCGATCTGGTCGGCGACCCGTTCGCCGCCCTCGAGTTTGACGGCGTGCGCGCCGCCCTCCTTCATGAAGCGGGTGGCCGAGGCCAGCGCCGCGGCCGGCCCGGCCTCGTAACTCCCGAACGGCAGGTCGGCGACCACCAGGGCGTGCCGGGCTCCGCGGGCCACGCCCCGCACCAGCGGAATCAGCTCGTCGATCGAGACGGGCACGGTGGTGTCGTACCCGTACACCACGTTGGCGGCCGAGTCGCCGACCAGCAGCACCGGAATGCCGGCCGCGTCGAACACGCGGGCGGTCGAGTAGTCGTAGACCGTGAGCATCGCCCACTTGCGGCCTTCGGCCTTCATCTTCTGCAGGTGGTGGGTGCGGATCTTGGTGAGCGGCCGGGACGGCCCCGCAGTGCTTGCGCCGTAGACGTTCTGCTCAGACATCACTGTCCCTAGTGGTCGTCGGGTCGATCCTCGTGGCCCAGCCCGTCGTGGCGCTAGCGGTCCCCGGGTTCGTCTGACCCCGATATTCTGCCATCTCTCCTGCGCGGCCGCACCGCCCGGCGGGTGTGAGACACGCCGCGCTGCGCACAGCCGGTCGCCTGGCGCCGCTGACCAGCAATTCGGCCCTACTCTGGCAACATAGATGGGCATGAGCCTGTCCCGTCGCGACGCGATCGCGCGCACGTTGCTGATCTGGATGACGGTCGCGTCCGTGGCGCTCCTTCTCGCCGGCTGCCTCCGCGTCGTCGGCGGGCATGGGGTGCTGGCGGGACCCAAGCTGGGCCAGGCGGTGGAGTGGACCCCGTGCCGGACGGTGGGCGGGCAGGCCAAACTTCCCGGCGGCGCGCTGTGCGGCAGGTTGGCGGTGCCGGTCGACTACGACCATCTCGGCGGCGACGTGGCGACGCTGGCCATGATCCGCTTCCCCGCGACGGGGGACAAGATCGGTTCACTGGTGGTCAATCCCGGCGGCCCCGGCGAGTCCGGCATCGACGCCGCGCTGGGCGTGGTCCAGTCGCTGCCCAAGCGGGTGCGCGAACGGTTCGACCTGGTGGGGTTCGACCCCCGCGGGGTGGGGTCGTCGCGGCCGGCCATCTGGTGCAACTCCGACGCCGACAACGACCGGCTGCGCACGGAGCCGGACGTCGACTACACCCCGGCGGGGGTGGCCCACATCGAGGACGAGACCAAACAATTCGTCGGCCGCTGTGTCGACAAGATGGGCCTGAATTTCCTGGCGAACGTCGGTACCGTCAACGTCGCCCGGGACTTGGACGCCATCCGCGCGGCGTTGGGCGACGACAAGCTGACCTACCTCGGCTACTCCTACGGCACCAGGATCGGATCCGCCTACGCCGAGGCCTACCCGGAGAACGTGCGGGCGATGATCCTCGACGGCGCCGTCGACCCCAACACCAGCCCCATCGAGGCGGACCTGCGTCAGGCCAAGGGGTTTCAGGATGCGTTCAACGACTACGCCGCCGACTGCGCAACAAAGCCGACCTGCCCGCTGGGCACCGACCCCGCCAAGGCCGTCGAGGTCTACCACAGTCTGGTCGACCCACTGGTCGACGCGAACAACCCGATGATCGGCAGGCCGGCCCACACCAAGGACCCACGG
>CAYVQQ010000293.1:0-3648 GCA_964453085.1 uncultured Mycobacterium sp. | reverse complement strand
ATGATGGCGAGCGCACCATTTGTCGGCACGGAAGCCATTCGCGCGGGCATGCTGACCGAACGCGAGCTGCGACGGTCCTGCACCCGGATCTACCGCAACGTCCACCAGCGGCGTGGAAGCGGCTTCACCGCGAAGGACCGGGCGGTCGCAGCCTGGCTCCGGGCAGGGCGGAGCGCGGTGGTCGCGGGCAACTCCGCCGCGGCGCCGCTCGGGGGCGGAATGGGTCGATCCCCGGGCCCCGGCCGAACTCATCGCCGATCGCAAACGTCCGCCGCCGCTGATCGTCGTCCACAATGACGCGCTGCCGGCAGGCGAGGTCACCGCGATTGGCGGCGTACCGGTGACATCGCCGGCCCGCACCGTTTTCGACCTGGCCCGGCGACCGGGATTGCAGAAGGCCGTCATCGCGATCGATGCCCTGCTGCGGGCGACCGGGATCACCGTCGACGACGTGCAGCCGCTGGTGGTTGCGCACCCGCGGCGCGCGGATCGACCGGACGTCATGGCCGGAGCGGGCGCGTCGCGCTCTCTTGGCCGCGGGCTGCCCGTGCTGACCGCGAGAGTGCAACTGGGCAACGCGCTTCCCGAGAGACGGCGTCGGTAGTTGCACTGTGGCGGCCGATGGCGCCGGCGCAAGGAACCTGGGCCAATAGCATCTGCAGGTGTGGAGTCGCGCTGGGTATTGCACCTGGACATGGACGCGTTCTTCGCCTCCGTCGAACAACTCACCCGACCGACGCTGCGGGGCCGGCCGGTGCTGGTCGGCGGCCTGGGCGGCCGGGGCGTGGTCGCCGGTGCCAGCTATGAGGCGCGCGTGTTCGGCGCACGGTCGGCCATGCCGATGCACCAGGCGCGCCGGCTGATCGGGGTCACCGCGGTGGTGCTGCCACCGCGCGGGGTGGTGTACGGGGTGGCCAGCCGGCGGGTGTTCGACACCGTGCGCGGTGTGCTGCCCGTCGTCGAGCAGCTGTCCCACGACGAGGGCTTCGGGGAGCCGCCCCAGCTCGCCGGGGCCCCGGCCGCGGAGGTCGAGAAGTTCTGCGAGGACCTGCGCCGCCGGGTGCGCGAGGAAACCGGGCTGACCGCGTCGGTCGGTGCGGGTTCGGGCAAGCAGATCGCCAAGATCGCCTCCGGGCTGGCCAAGCCCGACGGGGTCCGGGTGGTGCGCCGCGACGAGGAACGCGCGCTGCTCCACGGATTGCCGGTGCGCCGGCTGTGGGGCATCGGCCCGGTCGCCGAGGAGAAGCTGCACCGGCTCGGCATCGAGACCATCGGCCGGCTGGCCGCGCTGACCGACGTCGAGGCGGCCAACATCCTGGGCGCGACGGCCGGGCCGGCGCTGCACCGGCTGGCCCGCGGCATCGACGACCGCCCCGTCGCCGAACGCGCCGAGGCCAAGCAGATCAGCGCCGAGTCCACCTTCGCGGTCGACCTGACCGGGCTGCGGCAGCTGCTCGACGCGATCGGGCCGATCGCCGAGCACGCGCATCGACGCCTGCTGCGCGACGGCCGCGGCGCCCGCACCGTCACGGTGAAGCTGAAGAAATCCGACATGAGCACCCTGACCCGTTCGGCGACGCTTCCTTATGCGACCACCGAGGCCGGTCCACTGGTCGCGATGGCCCGGCGCCTGCTGCCGGATCCGCGCGAGATCGGTCCCATTCGTCTTCTGGGCGTGGGGTTTTCGGGGCTGAGCGTGGTGCGCCAGGAGTCGCTTTTCCCGGACCTGGAGCTGCCGGGGCCCGCAGCGGAAACCGCACCCGTCGAGACCGTGGGCGAGGCGGCGGTCGCGCCCCGGCCGCAGCCGTCGGCGTGGCGGGTCGGGGACGACGTCACCCACCGCGATCACGGGCTCGGTTGGGTGCAGGGCGCGGGCCACGGGGTCGTCACCGTGCGCTTCGAAACCCGCGCTTCCGGTCCGGGCCAGGCGCGCACGTTCCCCGCCGACACCGGCGACCTCGTCGGTGCCAACCCGCTCGACTCCCTGGACTGGCCGGACTATGTCGGTCCGCCGCAGGTCGATTCGTCAGCCCCAGCGGGCGATGGCGGCGGCGACCGGTAGATCCGCGGCCAGCGCGGCCATCAGCAGCAGCCGGGCCTGGGACGGCCGCAGGCGGGGCACCAGCACGGCGCCGGCCTCCACCAGCTCCCGGCCGGGGCCGTAGCCCGCCCTGACCCGGGCCCCGGGCACCCGGGTGGACACCGCCACCACCACGCCGTCACGGCACTGACGGCGCACCCCGTCGATCACCGCCGCTCCGGCATTGCCCGAGCCCACCGCCTCCAGCACGACGGCCGCGGCGCCGGCGGACACGCACGCATTCAGCGCGACCGCGTCGCTGCCCGGGTACACCGCGACGATGTCGACCCGGGGCGCCGCGGCGGCGCTCAGGTCGCCGACATACGGCCGGGTCTTGGTGCGGGTCAGCGTCACCCCGCCGTTCACGGTGCCGAGCAGCTCGCCGGTGAAGCCGCTCAAGTCCGCCGTCGCCGCCTTGTACAGGCCCAGCGGTTGCAGCACGCGGCCCGCGAAGCACACCACCACACCGAGGCCGGCCGCCGCCGGGCTGGCCGCGAGCGCCAGCGCGTCACGCAGGTTGCCCGGACCGTCGGCGTCGGGGGCGTCGGCGCTGCGCATCGCGCCGGTCAGCACCACCGGTACGGCCCCCGCATACGTCAGCTCCAGCCACAGCGCGGTCTCTTCAAGGGTGTCGGTGCCGTGCGTGACGATCACGCCGTCGGCACCGCCGTCGACCGCCGCCCGCACCGCGGCGCGGATACGGTCCCAGTCGGCAGGGGTCAGCTGCGAGCTGTCCACGGCCAGCACGTCGACGACATCGACGGCCTCGACGTCCCGGCCGACCTCGAGGCCCGACGTCAACTCCGCTCCGCTGCGGGTGGGCCGGCACACCCCGTCGGCGCCGGTGCTGGTCGCGATCGTGCCTCCGGTGGTGATGACGGTGAGTCGGGCCATGGGGGGATCATCCCGCAACGGCTTCGGGGACGGCTTTGGGGGATGATGGGGGAGTGTCTGAGGAACCCACAGGATCGGCCGAGCCGGTGACCGCGGCCCCCGAATCCGGGGAATCCGCGGGCTCCGGGCCGCCGGAAAACCCACCCCGGCGGCTGCGCCTGCTGCTGTCGGTCGCCGCGGTGGTGCTGACCTTGGACATCGCGACCAAGGTGCTCGCCGTCAAGCTGCTGCCGCCGGGCCAGCCGGTCTCCATCATCGGTGACACCGTGACCTGGACCTTGGTGCGCAACTCGGGGGCCGCGTTCTCCATGGCGACCGGGTACACCTGGATGCTCACGCTGATCGCGACCGGGGTGGTGGTCGGTATCTTCTGGATGGGGCGGCGGCTGGTGTCGCCGTGGTGGGCGGTGGGCCTCGGCATGATCCTGGGCGGCGCCACCGGCAACCTGGTCGACCGGTTCTTCCGGTCGCCCGGGCCGCTGCGCGGGCACGTGGTGGACTTCCTGTCGGTCGGCTGGTGGCCGGTGTTCAACGTCGCCGATCCGGCCGTCGTCGGCGGGGCCATCCTGCTGGTGGTGCTGTCGGTCTTCGGCTACGACTTCGACGCCGCGGGCCGGCGGAAGGCCAGATCGGAAGAGCACACGTCTGAACTCCAGTCACGTCCTTGAATCTCG
>CAYVQQ010000292.1:0-3670 GCA_964453085.1 uncultured Mycobacterium sp. | reverse complement strand
GGCAGATGCGCCCTGCCATTCGCGACGTGGTGTGCGCATATTCTGGGACGGCATCCACCTCGGCGCTCGACTGGTGATCTTCGCCGGGTTGTCGATGCCTTGTTTGGATTTTGCACCACCGCGTCGTCGACCTTTGGTGCACGGGCCATCTCCGAAACCCTATGCTCTCACTGTCGCTGGCGGCGTGCACCCCAATGTGCTTCTCGGCTGCCGCGGCCTGTTCGGCAACACCCACCGACACTGTGAGGATGCCCTTGGTGTAGGTGGCCTTGACGTCCTCTTCGTCGGCTCCCACGGGCAGGGTGACCGACCGGCTACAGCGATCTCGCCCATGCTGGCGAACCTGTTCATGCATTGCGCGTGCGATCTCAACAGGGATGTATCGCAGCCCGACTTCAGCCATCCTGTTCTCAAGCGCCTCGAGAACTTCTCGGGCGCGGTGCCCGCTGACGCAGTGGATCACCGTCGGCATAGCGCTCGAACTGGACGTCCGGATGATTCCGAGCAAGCCAGCCAGCGTGTGGTGGCTGGGCGGCACGGTGATCAGGTCAGTGGTAGGCGACGGCCCTCCCGTCGTCTCTTGCCGGAGTGCTACGGGAGGGCCGCCTGTTTGCGCTTGGAGGCGCAGTGATCACCGTAGAAGCAGATGTCGATCAAGTCGAGGGCAGGCTGGCGGCGGGTGAGGTGCGCTGCCCGTCATGCGGCGGGGTTCTGGCAGGTTGGGGTCGGGCTCGGCCGCGGCAGTTGCGCGGCCTGAACGGGCCGGTGGAGCTGTGTCAGAGCCGGTCGCGGTGCGCCTTGTCGGGTGACACGTGTGTTGTTGCCCGCCGGGACCGGGCCGGCGGTCAGCCCCAACACGATTTTCCCTCGTGCAAATGCAGTGCCACCGCCTGCTCGGCGATCGTGGCGCGCAGCTGCTCGATCTCGGCCCTGGATTCCTCCAGCTCTGCTCGCCGCTCTTTCCCGGGCGGCCTGGCCGCGCCGACAACACGTCCAGTGCGCCTTGCTTGGCGGTGCGGCAGATCGTCGACACCGTGCAGCGGTCGACCTTCCACCTCTCGGCGGCCGCGCGCTGGGTGCACCGCTCGGTCAGCACCGCCACAAACATCTCGTACGTCTGGCTCGGCGCCAGCCTTCAGCCCTTCACCACTCCCAGCGGGATGAGGCGGGCGACCTTGCGGGCGAGTCCGGCCTGGTGACTCGTCTCGATGACCGCGTCGATGTCCTTATAGGCCTCAGGTTTCTCCTCAGCGAGCCCGCGCCGCGAGCTGCTACGCACGAGGATGCCGTGCTCTTCGAGGTTCCTGCGGAGCAGGTCCGCGTTGGTACCGCGGGCGGCTTGGTGGCGGCTTTGCACGCGGCCGGCGCCGTGAGCGGTGGAAAAGAACGCGGGGTTGTCGGCCACTCCCACCAGCACGTAGGAGGCGGTGCCCATGGTGCCCGGTATCAGCACCGGCTGGCCGACGTGCGCCAGCTCGGCGGGCAGATCGGCGTGATGCGGCGGCAGGGAGCGGGTCGCGCCTTTTCGATGTACGCACAGGGTGCGCGGGTGTCCGTCGACAGGGTGGGTCTCGATCTTGGCCAGGTTGTGCGATACGTCGTAGAGCACCTCCAGCGGGGTCGCGGTGCGCGCCTCGAACACCCGGCGGGTGGCCTCGGTGAGTAGTTGGCGGTTGGCGCGTCCGTAGTTGGCCGCCGCGGCCATCGCTGCCAGATACGCGCGGCCCTCGGTGGATCGCACGGGCACACACGCCAGCTGCCGATCGGGCACCTCAATGCCATAACGGGACATCGCCGCTTCCATCTGCCGGACATGATCGGTGCAGATCTGGTGGCCGAGCCCGCGCGAGCCCGTGTGGATCATCACGCAGACCGCGCCCTCGGCCAAACCCATCTGGCATGCCGTCGTCGTGTCGTACACGCGGTCCACCGTTTGCACTTCCAGGAAGTGGTTGCCCGAGCCGAGGCTGCCGATCTGCCCGAGTCCACGTTCCACCGCGCGCTCGCTGACCGTGGCCGCGTCGGCCCCTTCGAGCACGCCGCCGTCTTCACAGCGCCGCAGGTCCTCGGTGACGCCGTGCCCCTGTTCCACCGCGAACCGGGCACCACCGGTCAGCACACGTTCCAGCACGGCGCGGGTCGGTAACCGCCACACACCCTTGGTGCCCACCCCGCGGGGTATCGCCGCATCGAGGTCGTCCATCACTGCGCGGAGCTGTGGCGCCAGCCGGTCCCGGTCCAGCTCGCGGCTGACCAGCAACCGCACCCCGCAGGAGATGTCGAAGCCGACCCCGCCAGGGGAGACGACCCCGCCGTCGTCGATGTCGGTGGCGGCCACCCCGCCGATCGCAAACCCGTATCCCCAGTGGATGTCGGGCATCGCAAAGGACGCCCGGACAATCCCCGGCAGCGTGGCGACATTGGCGACCTGGGCCAGCGCCATGTCGCCGTGTTGGTCGGGCAGCAGCGATCTCGACGCGAAGACGATGCCGGGCACCCGCATCGCGCCTTCTTGCTCGATCCGGAACCGGTACGGGGTCTCCTCGATGATCTTCATGCACTTAGCCTTGCTCACACGTCAAGGGTCACCAGGCACCGCCATCCAGCACTACCGTGTGATAGCCGAATATCGTTGAGGCTCACCGCCTTTGGTATCGCCCCGACCTGGGGTAGCGTCGTCGCATCGGCCATCGCGAAGGTGACCTCCAAGCCATCGTGCAGATCGTGCAGGTCGAGGTCGACCGGCGCCTCGGCTTCGGTGTCCAGCAGGTATATGACCTCCTCGAGCACGGCGACCAGCAGATCATCGTCGCGCTCCGCAGTGAGCCGGCACCGGCGAGTGTGTTTCGACTGCGCTGACGTGATGTCCAGGAAGCTTTCTACGGTGGCGAGCGTCGCCTCCTTGATGCAGCCGGCGCGGGTGGGCGCCCACGCCTCGATCCGCAGATCCGCAGTGTGCGGCACGCTGCGATGCCCTGATGTGCTGTTCGCCATGGCTTTTCGTGATCCACTACCTGTGTGCGATCGCGGTCACCCGGCTCAGGTGGTCGATGAACCAGTCGCGGGCCAGCACCGCCACCACTTCGAGCGCGCCCCGCTCTTCGAACAGGTGGGTGGCTCGGGGGACTACCACGATCTCGCACGTGGCCGGGATCACCGACCCCGCCCGCCGACTCAGATCGAGCACGATGTCGTCGTATCCGCCCACAATCAGCAGCGTGGGTGCGTGCACCCTGGTCAACGACTCACCCGCCAGATCGCCGGCTGCCGCGGGACACCACCGCCGCGGCCTTGACCTGGGGATCGGCGGCCGCAACCAGGGCCGCGCCGGCGCCGGTGCTCGTGCCGAAGAAGCCAACCGGCAGAGTCGCGGTGTCGCGCTGGCGGGCCAACCAGTGTGTGACGTCGGCCAGACGGCGGGCCGGCAGCGCGACGTCGAAGCCGTTGGCCCGGTTACGTTCCTCGGTAGGGGTGAGCAGGTCGACCAATAGCGTGGCCAGACCCGCCCGGTTCAACACCTCCGCAACATACCGGTTGCGGGGGCTGTGGCGGCTGCTACCGCTGCCGTGCGCGAACACCACCATCCCGACTGGGTGCTGCGGGACCGTCAGATGTCCGGCCACCATCACCGGCCCAGCGGCCACGAGACACCCGACGACGAGCACACCGG
>CAYVQQ010000291.1:0-3676 GCA_964453085.1 uncultured Mycobacterium sp. | reverse complement strand
GCGCTGTCAGCGGGTCAGCGCCGTCGGCTGCTGCTGGCCCGGGCGGTGCTCTCCCCCGCCCGCATCGTGCTGCTCGATGAACCCACCGAGCACCTCGACGCGGCTGCCGCCGACCGGATCCTTGAGGACCTGCTGAGTCCCGGCCCGGGCCTGTTCGCCGCCGGCCGGACGGTGGTGGTGGCCACCCATCACCTCCCGGCGGGGCTTCGGTGTCGCCGCCTGGAGGTGACGCAGGCGCGACACGAACTCCGCTGAGCGGAAGCCGGGACCCGCCGAAATCAACCGGCGGACGGGAAGTACAGCAGGACGCCCTCCTGCACCACCGTGGCGACGACCCGCCCCGAGCGGTCGAAGAAGTGCCCGGTGCCCAGGCCGCGGGAGGCGGCGGCCACCGGTGAGGACGTCGAATACAGCACCCAGTCGTTGAAGTTCACCGGCCGGTGAAACCAGACCGAATGGTTGGCCGAGGCCGCGAAGATCCGGTCGTAGCCCCAGGACAGGCCGTGGGTGGTGATGACCGAGTCGAGCACCGTGGTGTCCGAGGAGTAGACCAGTGCCGCGGCGTGCAGCACCGGGTCGTCGGGCAGCACACCCAGAGCCTTCTGCCACACACGGTTGTGGGTAAGCCGCTCACCCTTGTCCCGCATCACCCAGGAGGGATCGTTGGTGAAGCGCCATTCGATCGGGTGCAGGGCGTTGACGAAGTGCGGAACGGTCTCTTCGTAACCCCGCAGCAGTTCGCTCAGCGGGGGCCGCGCGTCGGGCGGCGGCACCTGCGGCGCGCTGACGGCGTGCTCGAGGCCCGGGCTGCCGGACATGTAGGAGATCAGCGCCGAGGAGAGCACCACGCCGTCCTGCACCGCGTCGACGCGCCGGTTGGCGAACCGCCGCTCGTCGCGCAGCCGCAGCACGCGGAACTCGATGTCCGTGCTGGTGTCGCCGCCGTTGACGAAATGCACCGAGAGCGCGCTGGGCGGCAGATCCCGCGGGGACAGGGTGCGGCTGCCGGCGACGAGCGACTGCGCCATGAGTTGCCCGCCGAACGTCCGCATCGGGTTCTTGCTGGGGTGCGACCCGACGAACACGTCGTCGGAGACGCGCCTGAGATCGAGGATCGCCAGCAGCTGCTCGAAATCGGTGGCGGGTTCATCGCTCGTACCCGGCGCGTCACCGGGCGGCACGGGTTCGCCTTCGTCGGGTGTGGTGCGTCCGCCCGGCGCGGGCCTAGACGTCATCCTCTCCGATCCGGTGCGCGATGATCAGGTTCGTCGACCCTACCGTGCGAGGCGGCGCACCGGCGACGATCACCACCAGGTCACCGCGCTTGTAGCGGCCGAGGTCGAGCAGTGACCGGTCCACCTCCTGGATCATGCCGTCGGTGGACTTCATCGTCGGGACGATGAAGGTTTCGGTGCCCCACGTCATGGCGAGCTGGCTGCGCACCTCGGGCCATTCCGTGAAGGCCAGCACCGGCAGCGGGGTGTGCAGGCGCGCCAGGCGCCGCACGGTGTCACCGGACTGGGTGAAGGCGACCAGCGCCTTGGCGTCCAGGCGCTCCCCGATGTCGCGCGCCGCGTACGAGATCACCCCGCGCTTGGTCCGCGGGACGTGCGTCAGCGGCGGGGCGGCCGTGGAGTTCTCCTCGACGGCGCACACGATGCTCGACATCGTGCGCACCGCCGCCAGCGGGTACTTGCCCACCGACGTCTCCCCGGACAGCATCAGCGCGTCGGCGCCGTCGAGCACGGCGTTGGCGACGTCGGAGGCCTCGGCCCGGGTCGGACGCGAATTCTCGATCATCGAGTCCAGCATCTGGGTGGCGACGATGACGGGTTTGGCGTTCTCCCGGGCTATCTGAATGGCCCGCTTCTGCACCAGCGGGACCTCTTCCAGCGGCAGCTCGACACCCAGGTCGCCGCGAGCGACCATGATGCCGTCGAACGCCAGCACGACGGCTTCGAGGTTGTCGATGGCTTCCGGCTTTTCCAGCTTGGCGATCACCGGCACCCGCCGGCCGAGCCGGTCCATCACCTCGTGCACGAGTTCGATGTCCGACGGCGAGCGCACAAACGACAGCGCCACGATGTCCACGCCGAGGCCCATCGCGAAGGTGAGGTCCTCGATGTCCTTCTCCGACAGGGGCGGGGCGGACACGTTCATCCCGGGCAGCGACATGCCCTTGTTGTTGCTGACCGGGCCGCCCTCGACCACCGTGCACACCACATCGTCGCCGTCGATGGCGTCGACCACCAGCCCGACCTTGCCGTCGTCGACCAGCACCCGGTCGCCGACCGAGGCGTCCATCGCCAGTCTCTTGTAGGTGGTCGACACCCGGTCGTGGCTACCTTCGCAGTCGGCGACGGTGATCCGCACCGTCTCCCCGGTGGCCCAGTAGGTGGGCCCGGCCGCGAAGCGTCCCAGCCGGATCTTCGGGCCCTGCAGGTCGGCCAGCACACCCACCGCGTGCCCGGTAGCGTCGGAGGCGGCCCGCACGCGGTCGTAGGCGGCTTTGTGGTCTGCGTGGTCGCCGTGGCTGAAGTTCAACCGGGCGACGTCCATTCCCGCCTCGACCAGCGCCAGGATCAGCTCGTCGGACTGGGTTGCGGGGCCCAGGGTGCAGACGATCTTGCCGCGTCTAGTCACGCCGACCGAGCATAGTCGCACCGGCCGCGGCGGGAGTGACCGCAGGGTGACGGCCGACCGGCCATCCGGGAAATCGGACACCGTGCGCCCCCCTATCCAGCGACAACGCCGGGCATCAGCGGAAATCCGGGAAGGTTCCGCGCCACCGTCCAGACCGCGGCCAGGACTGTGATGGTCGCCACTGCCGGCATCGACAGCGGTTCCCGGCGGCGGCGGAGCAGTATCCATGCGGCCAGCACCGGGATACCCACGAGCGCGAAGACGTTGTCGGTGACGGCGGCCACCAGGTCGCCGTGCAGCACGTCGTGCGTCATCCGCAGCCCCCCGCACAGGGGACAGTTCCAGCCGGTCAACGCCTTGAACGGGCAGGGCGGGTAGAGCGAATCCGCATGATGCGGGTCGACGAGCCCGACGTAGCCCAGCGCACCGGCCAGCAGCACTGCGGTGCCGGCCCTGGCATACAGGGTCACTCGTCGCGGGCCGCGCCGGCGATGCGGTGCCGGATCAGGTGCCATCACGCAACGGCCGGCCCTGCGGGTCGCTGACCCTGTCGGTCAGTATCAGGACCGCGTCGACGATGCCCCAGACGGCGGCGCCGAGCCCGCACGTCGCCAGCCCCACGATCAGCAGAGCGATCCCCAACCCGGTCTGGCCGAGGTAGATGCGACCGATCCCGACGAGGCCGAACAGTCCGAGCAGCTGCAGCAGGCCGGCCACCACTTTCGACTTGTCCGAATACGGTTGTCCGGTCAGAGGGTGGCGTCCGAATGGCGCGGCGGAGTCGGGTCCGGGCGGCGGTGGTGACGGCGCCCCGGACCCCGGGTCGCCCCACGACGGATCGGTCACATCTGCAGCATGCCAGATGCGCCGAGATGCGGCGGCGCCGATCGCAGCCGCGCCGTGCGACCGGCGGGCTCGCCGGCCGCCTCGGCCTCCGGCTAGCCGGAGCCTCCGGCTAGCCGGCTTCGGCGTCCTCGGTTGCAGGTCGCTCGGCCACCGGATAGCCCGGCACCGGGGGGTCGCCGTCATCGGC
>CAYVQQ010000290.1:0-3733 GCA_964453085.1 uncultured Mycobacterium sp. | reverse complement strand
GCGGTGCTCGACGCGCTTCGGCAGGGACATCGACCCGAGCGGGCCCGACGCACCCGAATAGTCCGCGGACGAGATCCGCCCCGCCCACCGGTGTTCACTCAGCACCAGCGGGCGCGGGTCGTCGCTGTCCCGGGCCGATTCGAGCACCACCGCCAGCCCGCCGCGCCGGCCTCGGGTGATGTTGATGATGTCGCCCTTACGCAGCGCGGCCAGCGCGTCACTGGCCGCCTGCCTGCGCTGCAGCCGCGACGCCCGCGATTGTGCGCGCTCCGCTTCGGTGATCCGCGCGCGCAGCCGGGCGTAGTCAAGGACCGGCGCATTCGGCCCGCCCAGCTCGGCGGCGATCTCATCGAGCATCTTGATACCCCGCTCGATACCACGGACCAGGCCTACCACCGACCGATCAGCCTGATATTGGGCGAAGGACTGTTCGAGCAATTGGTGTGCCTGTTCCGGGCGCATGTGCTGCACCAGGTTGATCGTCATGTTGTAGGACGGGACGAACGAACTGCGCAGCGGGAAGGTACGGGTCGACGCCAGGCCGGCCACCGCCGACGGTTCGGTGGTCTCCTCGCTGGGTTGCCAGAGCACCACCGCATGACCCTCGACGTCGATGCCGCGCCTCCCAGCGCGCCCGGTCAGCTGCGTGTACTCCCCCGGTGTCAACGGCACATGTTGCTCGCCGTTGAACTTCACCAGCCGCTCAAGCACCACCGTGCGGGCGGGCATGTTGATGCCCAACGCCAGCGTCTCGGTGGCAAACACCGCCTTGACCAGGCCGGTGGCGAACAGCTCCTCGACGGTGTGCCGGAACGCCGGCAGCATACCGGCGTGGTGGGCCGCCAGTCCGCGCAGTAGGCCCGCACGCCACTCGTAGTAGCCGAGCACCTGAAGATCGGCGTCGGCGAGGTCGCCGCAGCGGTGGTCAATCACCTCGGCGATCTGCGCGCGCTCCTCCTGGCTGGTCAGCTGCAGCGGTGAGCGCAGGCATTGGTGGACCGCGGCGTCACAACCGGCCCGGGAGAACACGAACGTTATCGCGGGTAGCTGGCCCTGGTTTCCCTGGGTCGAAACAACCTGGGGCGGGGGGGGGGGGCGGTAGAACCGCGGCCTGCCACCCGCGTTTCCGGAATTGTGCCGACGTGGACCGCGCCAGTCCGACATGCGGGCCGCTTCCCGGCGGTGTGCTATGTGGCGCAGCAGGTCGGGGTTGACGCGCGGCTCCCGGTTGCCGTCTTGGGGCTCACCGGCCTCGGAGGCGAGATTGTCGAACAGGTCGTAGAGACGTTTGCCCACCAGGACGTGCTGCCACAGCGGCACCGGCCGGTGCTCGTCGACCACGACCGTTGTATCGCCGCGCACGGTCTGGATCCAGCCACCGAACTCCTCGGCGTTGCTCACCGTCGCCGACAAGCTGACCAGCCGCACCTCGTCGGCCAGATGCAGGATGACCTCCTCCCAGACCGGACCGCGCATCCGGTCGGCGAGGAAGTGCACCTCGTCCATCACCACGAAGGAAAGCCCTCGCAGGGCGGGCGAATCGGCGTAGAGCATGTTGCGAAGCACCTCGGTGGTCATCACCACCACCGGCGCGTCGGAGTTGACCGCCAGGTCACCGGTCAGCAGGCCGATGCGGTCGCGGCCGTAGCGTGCCGTCAGGTCGGTGTGCTTCTGGTTGCTCAACGCCTTGAGGGGTGTGGTGTAGAAGCACTTGCCGCCGGCCGCCAGCGCCAGGTGCACGGCGAACTCGCCGACCACCGTCTTGCCGGCACCGGTCGGCGCGCAGACCAGCACACCGTGACCGTGCTCCAGCGCGGCGCACGCCCGCCGCTGGAAATCGTCGAGCGCGAACGGCAAATCAGCGGCAAACCGCGCCAGTTCGGGCAGCTCGGTCACTGTGCGTCCATCGCGCGCCGTGAGCGTCCGCACGATGCCGGCCGCAGCGGCGTGTCGCCGTACCGACCGTGCTCGCGCAGAGGCTGCCTAGGTGATGTCGTCATGCTGACCCACGGTGTGCAACTGCTCGGGCATCGAGGGGGACACCGGGGTGGGCCGCTCGATGACCGAGGCCTCGTCGTCGGGGATGTCGGCCAGCGCTTCGCGGCCGGCTTTGCGCCTGTCGTGTAGGCGGGAGATCTGGATGGCGAACTCCAGCAGCACCGACAACGCCACGCCGAGCGCGGTCATCGAGAACGGGTCGGACCCCGGAGTGAACAGCGCAGCGAACACGAACATCCCGAAGATCAAGCCGCGGCGCCACGACTTGAGCCGCACGTAGGTCAACAACCCCGCCAGGTTGAGCATGACGATCAGCAACGGGAATTCGAAGCTGACCCCGAAAACCACCAGCAGGTTGATCAAGAAGCCGAAATACCGGTCCCCGGACAGCGCGGTCACCTGCACGTCGCTGCCCACCGTCAGCAAAAAGCCCAGCGCCTTGGACAACACGAAGTAGGCCAGCACGGCCCCGCCGGCGAACAGCACCGCGGCGGGGACGACGAACCCGATCGCGAAGCGACGCTCGTTGCGGTAGAGCCCCGGCGTGATGAACGCCCACAGTTGGTGCAGCCACACCGGGCAGGCCATCACCGTGCCGGCGGTGAGCCCGACCTTGAGCCGCAGCATGAACTGGTCGAAGGGCGCGGTAGCCAGCAGCCGGCACTGCCCGTCGGCGCTGATGCTGGCCCGCGCCGACGCCGGTAGGGAACAGTAGGGGCGGCGCAGCCATTCGCCCAGGCTTTCCAGCCCGAAGATCGAATGCGAGTACCAGACGAACCCGAAGATCGTGGTGACCAGGATCGCCGCCAGCGAGATCAGCAGCCGCGTGCGCAACTCGGTCAAGTGATCGACCAGCGACATCGTCGCGTCGGGGTTGGTACGGCTGCGTCGATTCCGCGGATGAAGCCGCTTGAGCACGGTGGCGGTGCGCACTGACACCGCAGAAATCTTGGTGACGTTCACGACGCTGGGTCAGTGGTGCCCGGGCACCACGGGGATGGTGGCGTGCTATGCCGGACGTGCTTCAGTGTGATCCTGCTCGGTAGCCGCGGGAGGGTCGACTCGCCGCGCCTGCACGGAAGTGGCGTTCGCCGTCGACGTGTCGATCGCAGCCGCCTCCGATCTGCCCTCGCTCTGCATCTCACGGATCTCGGACTTGAAGATGCGCATCGACTTACCCAGCGAGCGCGCCGCATCGGGGAGCTTCTTGGCACCGAACAGGACGATCACCACCACTGCGAGGATCGCCCAGTGCCACGGACTAAGACTACCCACGTTCATTACCTCCAGACGTCCCTCCGATGCTACCGCAGCGTGCCGCGGTGCCGGCGTCTCCGCGTCCCGGCATGGTGGGGCCGATCCAGTCACATCGGGTCGAGCTGCCGGTAGAGTTCGAGGGCGGCCGTCGCGGCGTCCCGGACCCGGCAGGCGAGCGATTCCGGTTCGAGCACCCGCACCGTCGGCCCGAGACCCAGCACCAGACGCGTCATCCACTCGTCCGAGGCGTACGTCATTGCGGCCTCACACGACCCGTCGGCCAGCTCGCGAATCTCCCGCATCGGGTAGTACTCGAACATCCACGACGCCGACGGCGCCACCCGCAGCCTGGCCGACGGCAGCGTCGGGTCGCCGTCGAACAGCGACATGTCCGGAGGCGCCTGCCGCGCCGGCTCCGGCGGAGCGGACGGCTCGCCCCGGTCGGTCGCGTCCACGATCCGGTCGAAACGAAACAACC
>CAYVQQ010000289.1:1017-3832 GCA_964453085.1 uncultured Mycobacterium sp. | reverse complement strand
CGAGGTAGCGCCCATCGTGTTCCACCGCAGCGGGTTCCGGCGCCTGGGTGCCTAGGTTCGGGGGTGCCTAGGTTCGGGGGTGCCTAGGTTCGGGG
The DNA here is from genome assembly GCA_964453085.1 of uncultured Mycobacterium sp. Classification (GTDB taxonomy): domain Bacteria; phylum Actinomycetota; class Actinomycetes; order Mycobacteriales; family Mycobacteriaceae; genus Mycobacterium. Next base: position 3,737 of record CAYVQQ010000289.1, on the reverse strand, counting down.
GTGCCTAGGTTCGGGGTGCCTGGCCTCTGGTGCGGAACAGCTTGTCACCCAGCCAGACGATCGGATCGTACTTGCGGTCGGCGACGCGCTCCTTCATCGGGATCAGGGCGTTGTCGGTGATCTTGATGTTCTCCGGGCACACCTCGGTGCAGCACTTGGTGATGTTGCAGAAGCCCAGGCCGTGCTTCTCCTGGGCGTCGTTGCGCCGGTCCCGGGTGTCCAGCGGATGCATCTCCAGTTCGGCGATGCGCATCAGGAATCGGGGCCCGGCGAAGGCCTTCTTGTTGTCCTCGTGGTCGCGGATCACGTGGCAGACGTTCTGGCACAGGAAGCACTCGATGCACTTGCGGAATTCCTGGGAGCGCTGCACGTCGGACTGCGCCATCCGGTACTCGCCGGGCTGCAGTGCCTTCGGTGGCGCGAACGATGGGATCTCGCGGGCCTTCTCGTAGTTGAATGACACGTCGGTGACCAGGTCGCGGATCACCGGGAAGGTCCGCAGCGGCGTCACGGTGACGACCTCGTCCTGGGCGAACGTTGACATCCGAGTCATGCACATCAGCCGCGGGTAGCCGTTGATCTCCGAGGAACAGGATCCGCACTTCCCTGCCTTGCAGTTCCAGCGAACCGCGAGGTCGGGTGCCTGTGTCTGCTGCAGGCGGTGGATGATGTCGAGCACCACCTCGCCCTCGTTGACCTCGACGGTGAAGTCCTGCAGGGCGCCGCCGACCGCGTCGCCACGCCATACCCGCAGGGTCGCGTTGTACGTCATTTGCCTCTCAGTCCCGGATGCTCGGCCAGTTCGTCGTCGGTGAAGTACTTTTCCAGTTCGGAGATCTCGAAGAGCTCCATCAGGTCGGCGCGCATCGGCACCTGGTCCTCACGAGTCACGGTGATGTCGGGGATCACGGGGTCCGAGCCCGCCGCCGCGCGGCACACCAGCAACACCTTGCGCCAGGACGAATCCATCGCCGGGTGGTCGTCGCGGGTGTGCCCGCCCCGGCTCTCGGTACGCTCGAGCGCGGCCTTGGCGACGCATTCGCTGACCAGCAGCATGTTGCGTAGGTCGATGGCCAGGTTCCAGCCCGGGTTGTACCGGCGTTGACCCTCGACGTGGATGTTCTTGAAGCGGGCCCGCAGCCTGGCTAGCCGGTCCAGAGCCTCGGAGATCTCGTCTGCGGTGCGGATGATGCCGACCAGGTCGTTCATCGCCTGTTGCAGCTCCAGCTGCAGGGTGTAGGGGTTCTCGCCCGCGGTCATGTCGGCGGGGCCTTGGAACGGGACCACCGCCCGGTGGGCCGCGACCTCGAGGATCTCCGGTGAGATCGTGGGGCGGCTGCTGAGCGCGCGCACGTAGTCGGCCGCGCCCAAGCCGGCTCGCCGGCCGAAGACCAGCAGGTCCGACAGCGAGTTGCCGCCCAGCCGGTTGGAGCCGTGCATGCCGCCGGAGCACTCGCCGGCGGCGAAGAGGCCCGGCACGGTGGCCGCGCCGGTGTCCGCGTCGACCTCGATCCCGCCCATCACGTAGTGGCAGGTCGGCCCGACCTCCATCGGCTCCTTGGTGATGTCGACGCCGGCCAGCTCGATGAACTGGTGATACATCGACGGCAGCCGCCGCTTGATCTCCTCGGGGGGCAGCCGGGAGGCGATGTCCAGGAAGACGCCGCCGTGCGGGCTACCACGCCCCGCCTTGACCTCGGAGTTGATCGCGCGCGCCACCTCGTCGCGCGGCAGCAGGTCCGGGGGGCGTCGGGCCGAGTCGTTGTCCTTCAACCACCGGTCCGCCTCCTGCTCGCTCTCGGCGTATTGACCCTTGAAGACCGCCGGGATGTAGTCGAACATGAAGCGCTTGGAGTCGGAGTTCTGAAGCACCCCGCCGTCGCCGCGCACGCCCTCGGTGACCAGAATTCCCTTGACACTCGGCGGCCACACCATGCCCGTCGGGTGGAACTGGATGAACTCCATGTTGATCAGCGACGCGCCGGCGCGCAGCGCCAGGGCATGCCCGTCGCCGGTGTACTCCCAGGAGTTGGAGGTCACCTTGAACGACTTGCCGATCCCGCCGGTGGCCATGACGACCGCGGGGGCCTCGAACGCGACGAAGTCGCCACTGTCTCGCCAGTAGCCGAACGCACCGGCGATCCTGTCGCCGTCCTTGAGCAGTTCGGTGATCGTGCATTCGGCGAAGACCTTGAGCCGCGCCTCGTGGTCGCCGAGTTCGGCGTAGTCCTCCTGTTGCAGCGACACGATCTTCTGCTGCAGTGTGCGGATCAGTTCCAGCCCAGTGCGGTCTCCGACGTGCGCGAGGCGTGGATAGGTGTGCCCGCCGAAGTTGCGCTGGCTGATCTTGCCGTCTTTGGTGCGGTCGAACAGCGCGCCATAGGTCTCCAGCTCCCAGACGCGTTCCGGGGCCTCCTTGGCGTGCAGTTCGGCCATCCGCCAGTTGTTGAGGAACTTCCCGCCGCGCATGGTGTCGCTGAAGTGGGTCTTCCAGTTGTCCTTCGGGTTGGCGTTGCCCATCGACGCCGCGCAGCCACCCTCGGCCATCACCGTGTGGGCTTTGCCGAACAGGGACTTGCACACCACCGCCACCCGCAGGCCGCGTTCGCGTGCTTCGATCACCGCCCGCAACCCGGAGCCGCCGGCACCGATGACGAGAACGTCGTAGGAGTGCCGTTCGACCTCAACCATGGAACCTCACTTAGGCCTTCTCTCGGTGT
>CAYVQQ010000289.1:0-1007 GCA_964453085.1 uncultured Mycobacterium sp. | reverse complement strand
GGAACCTCACTCAGCCTTTTCTGGTTTTCCTGAAATGGCTTTTCAGCCAACAAATCTCGGGTCAGGGATGGTGCCGCTTGCCACCAGTGCGATGTAGAAGTCGGTGAGCATCAGGGTACCCAGCGTGACCCAGGCGAACATCTTGTGCCGGGTGTTGATACGGCTGACCTGGGTCCAGATCCAGTACCGCACAGGGTGCTTGGAGAAGTGCTTGAGCCGACCGCCGGTCACGTGCCGGCACGAATGACAGGAGAGCGTATAGGTCCACAACAGGATGACGTTGCCGACCAGGATCAGGTTGCCCAGACCGAAGCCGAATCCACCCGGTCCGTCCTCGGAGTGGAATGCGACGATCGCGTCGTAGGTGTTGATCACGGAGATGATCGCGGCGACGTAGAAGAAGTACCGGTGACTGTTCTGGATGATCAGAGGGAGCCTGGTCTCCCCGGTGTAGTGCACGCGAGGTTCGGCCACCGCGCACGCGCTGGGCGACTGCCACACCGTCCGGTAATAGGCGCCGCGGTAGTAGTAGCACGTCAGCCGGAACAAGAGCAGGAACGGCAGCGTCAGCACCGCGTACGGTAGCCACCACACGTCCGGCAGGACGCGCGGCCAGAACTCGCTGGCCTCTTTGGCGCAGCCGGTGCTGACGCACGGCGAGTAGAACGGCGTCAGGTAGTGGTACTTGGCGACGAAGAAGTCGTTTTGCTGGAACGCCCGCGCCGTCGCATAGATGAGGAATACGGCGAAGCCAAGGTCGATCCGAAGCGGCGACACCCACCATCGGTCGGTGCGTAGCGTCCGTTGGGGGATGCGGGCGCGCGCAGGTGAAAAGACACCTGACGCAGGACGGTTCGCCGTGGGTGCGCTCATCTGGTGTTCCTCTTCGAACGGGCTGATGGTCGAAGGGTACACAGAAAGGTTACACAGAGAGCACCCCTGGCATGCATGGGTTTGAATTTGACCGGTACCCGCTGTGACCGCCGACACCCTCGTCTTGGACATCG
>CAYVQQ010000288.1:0-3879 GCA_964453085.1 uncultured Mycobacterium sp. | reverse complement strand
GCCGAGAGCCGGATCCGGCCGTCGACGATGGCCGCCGAGGACCTCTTGCACGACATCGGCGCCATCTCGATCATCGGCAGCGACTCGCAGGCGATGGGCCGCATCGGCGAGACGGTGCTGCGCACCTGGCAGACCGCGCACGTGATGAAGCGCCGCCGCGGGGCGCTGCCCGGTGACGGCGACGGTGCGCGGGGAGCCGACAACAACCGGGCGCGCCGCTATGTCGCGAAATACACCATCTGCCCCGCGGTCGCCCACGGTCTCGACCACGAGATCGGATCGGTCGAACCGGGCAAACTCGCCGACCTGGTGTTGTGGGAGCCGGCGTTCTTTGCGGTGCGCCCGCACGTGGTCATCAAGGGCGGCATGATCGCCTGGGCGGCGATGGGCGACGCGAACGCCTCCATCCCCACCCCGCAGCCGGTATTGCCGCGGCCGATGTTCGGCGCCGCCGCGGCCACCACACGGGCGACCTCCGTGCATTTCGTGGCACCCCAGGCCATCGACGCCGGCCTGGCCGACAGGCTCGCGGTCGCCAGGCCGCTGGTGCCGGTCAGGGATGTGCGCGCCGTGGGCAAGGCGCAGCTGCCGCTCAATGACGCCCTGCCCGACATCGAAGTCGATCCCGACACCTTCACCGTGCGCATCGACGGCGAGGTCTGGCCGGAAAACCCTCCGGCCGAACTGCCGATGACGCAACGCTATTTCTTGTTCTGATTCTTGCTCTGAGCTGCTGAGCTGACAGTTGTGCAACGTTGTCGCCGGCTGCTGTGCCCCGCGCCCGGCGCGTGGCATCATCACCGAACGTGCCCACCAGCTCGCTCCCGCACCAGCGACCGCGCGTCCGTTGTACCGCGGGGCAGGCCGTCGCCCCATGATGTCTCTCGCGGTGTTGCTGACCCTGGCGGACTCGCGGCTGCCCACCGGCGCGCACGTGCACTCCGGCGGCGTCGAAGAGGCCGTCACCAGCGGCCAGGTGTCCGATATCGTGACGCTGGAAGCCTTCCTGCGCAGGAGGATCCGCAGCCACGGGCTCGTTGCCGCGTCGATCGCGGTGGCGGTGCACCGAGGCGATCTCACTCCAAAGGACGCCGATCGGGAGACCGACGCGCGCACGCCGTCCCCCGCGGCCCGTCAGGCCTCGCGCAGCCAGGGCCGGGGTCTGACCCGGTTGGCGCGGCGGGTATGGGGGGACGCGGACTGGGACGCCCTTGGCGCCCGTCCGCACCTCGCCGTGGCGGCGGGCCGGGTCGGTGCCGCCGGCGGGCTCAGTCCCGAGCAGGGAGCGCTCAGCGTGGTCTACACCACGATGACTGGCTCGGCGACGGCCGCGCAGCGGCTGTTGGCACTGGACCCGGCCGACGTGGCGGCGTGCACATTCCGGCTTGCGGATCTGTGCGCGCACACCGCCGCCGAAGCGACCAAGGGTCTGGCCGACCTGTGCGACCCGCTCCTCGATACGCTCGCCGAGCGGCACACCAAACGCGAGCGGCCCTTGTTCGCCTCCTGAAAGACCAAAATGACGAGGCATTCTCAGCATTCGCACGCCCATGGGCATCCCCGTACCCATGCGCGCATCGACCGGTCCCGGCGCGTCCGCGGTGCCGGTGAACCGCTGCGCATCGGGATCGGGGGACCGGTCGGCTCAGGCAAGACAGCGCTGGTCGCCGCGCTGTGCCGGCAGTTGCGTGACGAGCTGTCGGTGGCGGTGGTGACCAACGACATCTACACCACCGAGGACGCCGACTTCCTGCGCGGGCACGCGGTGCTGCCGGACGACCGGATCGCGGCCGTGCTGACCGGCGGCTGCCCGCACACCGCGATCCGCGACGACATCACCGCGAACATCGATGCGATCGAGGACCTGATCGCCGCCCACGACGCTCTGGACCTGATCCTGGTGGAGTCCGGTGGCGACAACCTCACCGCCACGTTTTCGTCGGGGCTGGTGGACGCGCAGATCTTCGTCGTCGACGTGGCCGGCGGCGACAAGGTGCCCCGCAAGGGTGGGCCGGGAGTGACCTCCTCGGATCTGTTGGTGGTCAACAAGACCGACCTGGCGCCGCTGGTGGGCGCCAGCCTGCAGGTTATGGCCCGTGATGCCGAGGCGCTGCGCGAGGGCCGTCCGACGGTGTTGCAGTCCTTGACCGAGGACCCGGCCGCGACCGAGGTGCTGGCATGGGTACGGACACAACTACGCGGGGCGGCCTGCGCCTGATGCGCTCCGAACTCCTGGTGGTCGCAGCACCGAACCGGTTGCCGCGCATAGAATGCCGGGGCGGCGGTGTGACCGCCCGCTGCACCACGTCCGACACGGTGCACCTGGTTTCCGCGGCGGCGATCCCGCTGGGCGGCGACGCCGTCGACGTTCGGGTGGTCGTGGAGCCGGGTGCCCGGCTGAAGGTCCGCAGCGTTGCCGCCACCGTCGCGCTGCCGGGACCGGTCAGCCCGATCTCACGCGCCTGGTGGACGGTGGAGGTGGCCGGTGACCTCGACATTGACCTCGAGCCGACGGTCGTCGCCGCCACCGCGCGCCACCTGTCCAGCGTCTCGGTGCTACTGCACGACGAGGGCTCGATCCGGCTGCGTGAGCGGGTCCAGGTCGGCAGATTCGGTGAGCGGGAGGGATTCTGGTCGGGCGCGTTGAGTGTCGACTGCAACGGCCGACCGCTGACGCGGCACCGGGTGGAATTGGGCGCCGGCTCCCTCGCCGACGATGCGCTGGGCGCGCCGCGCGCCAACATCAGCGAATTATGTTATCCGGCAACCATCTGCGACGCACCCGCCGACTCCGGCACGACGGTGCTGGCATTGGCCTACGGCGGAACGCTGAGCACCTGGCAGGGGGACCGACTGTCCTGCTAGCCGGTCTCTCTCGTCGGGCGCCGAGGTAAACGCCCTAACTGGCGGTCCGGGTGTTCTCCGAGCGATGCGCCTCTGCCGCCAATGCGGCCAGCTGCTCGAGTCGCGTCCGTGCGAAGGCCTGCTGCTCGGTGATGGTCAGCTGGCCGCGCCCGTTGCTCAGGAAGGTCACCACCCACGACATCAGCGTGGTGAGCTGGTTCTTGAAACCGACCAGGTACACCAGGTGCAGCACCAACCAGGCCAGCCAGGCGAGGAAGCCGCTGAACTCGAGCGGGCCGATCTTGGCCACCGCGGAGAACCGGGACACCGCGGCCATCGAACCCTTGTCGAAGTACTGAAACGGCTTGCGCTGCGCCGGGTCGGCCCCGCCCAGTTCGGCCTTGATCGTGCGGGCGACGTACCTGGCGCCCTGGATCGCACCTTGCGCAACACCCGGCACGCCCTCGACGGCGGCCATGTCGCCAACGACGAACACGTTCGGGTGGCCGGGAATGGACAGGTCGGGCAGCACCTTGACCCGGCCGGCGCGATCCAGTTCGACCGACGACTGCTCGGCGAGATCCCGGCCCAGCCCGCTGGCGGAGACCCCGGCGGACCAGACTTTGCACTGGGACTCGATGCGCCGAACGGTGCCGTCGGCGTCCTTGACCGTGATGCCGTTGCGGTCGACGTCGGTGACCGTCGCGCCCAGTTGGATCTCCACGCCCATCTTCTCTTTTATCCACTCCGTCCACTTCATATGGGAGAATACCTGGTCGATAGAGAGACCGATCAGCTCGCAGTTTAGCTTCTTGAACTCGCCCATTCTCTTCTGAAAGGCGATGAACTCGGTTGTGCAGACCGGGGTGAAATCGGCCGGATGGCTGAACAGGACGAACCACTTGCCAGCAAAGTCATCCGGCAGCTTCATCGGACCGTGCGTGGTCCGCACTTCCAGGTTTGGCATCTTATCGCCCAGCAAGGGCATGCCATTGAAATCCACCATATCTTCAGAGCTACAACACATTTGATTCA
>CAYVQQ010000287.1:0-3882 GCA_964453085.1 uncultured Mycobacterium sp. | reverse complement strand
GTTTGGCAACCAAGGGTGCAGCAGAACCACACCGGCCGAGCCGCCAGGATGCCTTCCCGGCCGACGCGATTATTCGTAGCGAGCGCACGACACGGGGCACGCCGCACCGTGTCGTTTCCCAATGGTGACGTTGCCGGGTACAGGCCGTAAACGCCGCCTCATGGCACAAGGCCCCCGACGAGTTCGTAGCCGGTCGTCACAAGGGCTTCACCGGCGGGCGCAAGACCACCGATCCCGAAGATGAACGGGATCAGCGCCGTATCGGCGGCGATCGGATCGCCAACCGCAGCCAAGAGGTTGCCGGCCCGAAGGTTGGCCAGGAACAAGCCGGCGTCGTAGTTGGGTAGAGAGGTGGCCGCGGCGAGAACGGAATCCACCGCCGGCAGCACCGTGGAGACGTCTGTGGACGCCACGCTGGTGAGTACGTTGACGACGTCCTCGGGCGAGGACGCGAGAGTGATCGGGGTGGGCGGACCGTCCGCGTTGAAGTAGGTGGCGCCGGCGCCCAGCAGCTGCGCCAACGTCGGGTGATTGCTGGGCATCAGACCGAATGTGTATACACCGTCGTAGAAGTCTTGCAGCGTCGAGTAGTTCGTCAACTGCCCCGTCTGTAGGTCGAAGACGGCGTTGGCGACGCCCTGCGGCACCCCCTGGGCCAGGGCTGAGAAGACTGCCCCCGGAGTGATGTTGGTCGGGTAGAGCCCGAACGGCGTGGCCACGTCTGGCGCGCCCGGCGAGTAACCCTGGGTTGTGCTGCCATAGCCGAGATCGACCAGCACTTTGAGGTCGGGTTGCAGCAGGTCCGCCAGCGGGTTGCCGAAGGGAATCCACCGCAGCGGGTCCAAGAGCGGCAGATTGTTGTTGGGGATCATGTAGTAGGTGGTGTCTCCGTATGTACCCAGGTCTTTGGCGGTGGAAATCTGGTGGGCGGTCAGGGTGGCGTACGTGGTGTGGGTGAAAAGCATGCCCGCGTAGGCATTGAGGTCGGAGAGCAAATTGATCGGATACTGCGGGAAGTCGGCGAATCCGTCGTACTCGAGGGTGTACACGGTGGTCGGGTACAGGTTGCTGGGGGTCGCACCGCTGGCCGTCATGCCGAGGCTGGGCATGGCTCCACCGACAAAACGTTCCAAAAAGCCCCCGTTCGGGTTGTTGGGGTTGCCCACGAGGATGAAGGACACATCGCCGGACCGCACGTGTTCTGCGGAGAGTTGCGACATCACCAGCGAGGACAGGGTGGAGCTTTGCGAGTAACCGAACACGTCGACGTGGTTGCCGGACTGAATTTGGTGCAAGATCGCGTGGTTCAGCGCCAAGACCCCCTGCGCCACCGACGTGTTGAAGGTGAGGCTGTTGACGCCGGTGATCGGGTACAGCCCCTCCGGTGTCGGCAACGACCGCAGGGTGGCGCCTGCATCGAGCAGCTGGACATACAAGTTGTCCACGTTGTGGAGGTAGGTCTGGGGCGGCACCGGAACGCCGCTGGGCCCCATGATGAGCGCCACCGCGCCGGCCGGAGTCGCGCCCGCCACGGACGACCCAAAGGCGTTGGAGGCGATTTGCAGGGGCGCCGCTCCCGCGGTCTCGGTGCCCGTGTAGGCGTTGGCCGCGGCGGTCAGGGTCTGCACGAACTGTCCGTGTAGCGCCGCCGCCTCGGCACTGAGCGTCTGGTAGGCCTGGGCGTAGCGGGAAAACAGTGCCGCGACCGACGTGGACACCTCATCGGCGCCGGCCGAGGCCAATGCGGTCGTGCGGGCCGCGGCGGCCACGTTGGCCTCCGTGAGCGCCGAGCCGATGCTGTCCAGATTCGCCGCGGCCGCCGCGACAAGTTCCGGTGCCACACCCAGATAAGACATCGCCGCTTCCCTCCTCCGCCAGAAAATTCGGCTGTCGATCCCCTGCGACACCACGCTCGCAAAGCGGCCGATACCCACCGTCCGCGGGTGCTAAACGTCACACTGCAACACGCGTCGTGCACCGCTGCACACCTTCGCCCACCGTCGCGGCAGGTCGACGTATCGCCGCACGGCCCAGCGGTTCCCGGTGTCGTCGCGGCATGCTGACGGTGAGACCCGCAGCCCCGGGCCTTGTTGAGCGCATGAGTGCCGGGGGACACCGGTAGTGATGAACCTCCGGCCGGGACCCCGCCACGGACAAGTCGCTGGTCAGACCCTGCTCGGCGGTCAGCGTGCGGCACGTTGCCGGCGTGCACCACCACATCGTCGCCGCCGGCCTCGACTCGAACACTTTTCGACCGATCCGGAAGTGGCCTGCACCGGACAGGTGCACTCTTCACTCGATCCTCAGAGCGGCCCTGGGCGTCGATTATGGTTGCAGCAGAGCACATTTCACGTTTGCGACGTTCGCCAGCACCGAACTGCGAAAAGTCGAGGCCGCCGGGGCGGCGGCGTGTGTCACTCATCTAGGCTGACGGCAGAGCGCTCATAAGCGGAAACAGGGAGACAGGGAGAGAATTATGACGGTCCGAGTAGGCATCAACGGCTTCGGCCGCATCGGACGAAATTTCTATCGGGCTTTGCTGGCACAGCAAGACCAGGGCAGCGACACCGACATCGAGGTGGTCGCCGTCAACGACATCACCGACAATGCCACGCTGGCGCACCTGCTCGCCTACGATTCCATCCTGGGACGGTTGCGGCAGGAGGTCAGCCTGGAAGGCCAGGACACCATCGTCGTCGGCGGGGCCGAAATCATGGCGTTGGAGGTCAAGGACGGCCCGAGCGCCATGCCGTGGCGTGACCTGGGTGTCGACGTCGTCATCGAATCTACCGGCCTGTTCACCGACGCCGCCAAGGCCAAGGGCCACCTCGATGCCGGCGCCAAGAAGGTGATCATCTCCGCCCCGGCCACCGATCCCGACATCACCGTCGTGCTCGGTGTCAACGACGAGATGTACGACGGCAGCCAGAATATCATCTCGATGGCGTCGTGCACGACGAACTGCCTGGCCCCGCTGGCCAAAGTGCTGCATGACGAATTCGGCCTCGTCCGGGGCCTGATGACCACCGTGCACGCCTACACCCACGACCAGAAGCTGCAAGACGCCCCGCACAAGGACTTGCGCCGCGCCCGCGCCGCCGCGATCAACGTCGTCCCGACCTCCACCGGCGCCGCCAAGGCCATCGGGCTGGTCTGCCCCGAGCTCAACGGCAAGCTCGACGGCTACGCGCTCCGGGTGCCGGTGGCCACCGGCTCTGTCACCGACCTGACCGCCGAGTTGTCCAAGCCGGCCAGCGTCGAGGAGATCAACGCCGCGTTCCGCGCCGCGGCCGAGGGCAGGCTCAAGGGCATCTTGATGTACTGCGAGGCGCCGATCGTTTCCAGTGACATCGTCACCGACCCGCACAGCTCGATCTTCGACTCCGGGCTGACCAAGGTGATCGACAACCAGGCCAAGGTGGTGTCCTGGTACGACAACGAGTGGGGCTATTCCAACCGCCTCGTCGATCTGGTCGCCATGGTCGGCAAGTCGCTCTAGCCGTGTCCGTCCAAACGCTCAAAGATCTGCTGGCGGAAGGGGTCTCAGGTCGAGGCGTGCTGGTGCGCTCCGATCTGAACGTGCCACTGGATGACGGTTCGATCACCGACCCCGGACGCATCACCGCGTCGGTGCCCACACTGAAGGCACTGTTGGACGCCGGCGCGAAAGTGGTCGTCACCGCACACCTGGGCCGTCCCAAGAACGGACCTGACCCGAAGCTGTCGCTGGCGCCGGTCGCAGCAGCCCTGCGCGAGCAACTGGGCCGCAGCGTGCAGCTGGCCGGCTGCGACGGCCCCCATGTCGTCGGCGGCGACGCGCTGGCCCGTGCCGAGGGGCTGACGGACGGCGACATCCTGTTGCTGGAAAACGTCCGCTTCGAC
>CAYVQQ010000286.1:0-3896 GCA_964453085.1 uncultured Mycobacterium sp. | reverse complement strand
CAGAATCCTCGCCTCGGAAGTCAACTCGGTGAAGCCGGTGAACTCGGTGGGCCCGGCGTCAACGAGTTCGCGGTAGGCGGTCAGGTCGGCGTGGGCGTGTTTGCGCGCGGCGGCGTCGGCTTTGGCGCGGCGGCGCTGCTGGGCCATCAGTTCGCGGAAGCCGATCTCGTCGACCTGCAGGCCGGCCTCGGAGGCCATCTCCAGCGTCAGCTCGATCGGAAAGCCGTAGGTATCGTGCAAGGTGAAGGCGTCCGAACCGGACACCACGTGCGCGCCCTTTGCCGTGGTGGCGCCGACCACCTCGTCGAACAGGCGAGAACCCGACGCCAGGGTGCGGTTGAACGCGGTTTCCTCAGCGACGGCAATGCGGCTGATCCGGTCGAAATCGGCGACCAGTTCCGGGTAGGAGGGGCCCATCGCGTTGCGCACCGTGGCCATCAGGTCGCCGACGATCGGCCCTTGGATATCGAGCAGCCGGGCCGAGCGGATCACCCGGCGCAGCAGCCTGCGCAACACGTAGCCGCGGCCGTCGTTGCCGGGGGTCACTCCGTCCCCGATCAGGATCGCCGCGGTGCGGCTGTGGTCGGCGATCACCCGGTAGCGCACGTCGTCGTCGTGGTTGCCGACGTCGTACGGGCGCGCGGCCTTGGTCGCCACCGTGTCGATGACCGGCCGCAACAGGTCGGTCTCGTAGACGTTGTGCACGCCCTGCAGGATGAACGCGACCCGCTCCACGCCCATGCCGGTGTCGATGTTCTTGCGAGGCAACGGCCCGAGGATCTCGAAGTCGGTCTTCCCGGTGCCCTCGCCGCGCTCGTTCTGCATGAATACGAGGTTCCAGATCTCGATGTAGCGATCCTCGTTGGCGATGGGGCCGCCGCCGACGCCGAACTCCGGGCCGCGGTCGTAGTAGATCTCCGAGGACGGCCCGCACGGCCCGGGGATGCCCATCGACCAGTAGTTGTCCTCCATACCGCGGCGCTGGATGCGCTCGGCCGGCAGCCCGGCGATCTCCTGCCACAGCCGCACGGCCTCGTCGTCGTCGAAAAAGACGGTGGTCCAGATCCTTGTGGGATCCAGGCCGTAGCCTCCCGCGTCGACATCAGTGGTCAGCAGGCTCCACGCCAGTTCGATCGCCTCGCGCTTGAAGTAGTCGCCGAACGAGAAGTTGCCGGCCATCTGAAAGAACGTGTTGTGCCGGGTGGTGATCCCGACCTCATCGATATCGGGTGTGCGGATGCACTTCTGGATGCTGGTGGCCTTCGAGTAGGGCGGCGTGCGCTGCCCCAGGAAGAAAGGCACGAACTGGACCATGCCGGCGTTGACGAACAGCAGGTTGGGGTCGTCGAGGATCACCGACGCGCTCGGCACCTCGGTGTGACCCGCCTTCACGAAATGATCGAGGAACCTCTTCCTGATCTCGTGTGTCTGCACTCTGTTCCGCTCTTCCTGTGTTCCTCGCATCGCCGTGTCCCGGACGGGCTGGGCGCGCGGCTGTCCTGCACGTCGTTACCCAGCCTATTCGCCGGGTTTCGGCCTCCGCTCCCGGGCCGCTGACCCCCGCTAACCCTGAAGAAAGCTCAGGCGCACCGCCCGCCGCGGGTTGTCGCGGTTGAGGTCGACCAGCACGATGCTCTGCCAGGTGCCCAGCTGCAGCTCGCCGCCGGCTACTGGCACCGTCACCGACGGCGCCACGATCGCCGGCAGCACATGGTCGGCGCCGTGGCCCGGGGAGCCGTGCGCATGCCGGTACCGGTCGTCGCGCGGCAACAGCCGCTCCAGCGTGTCGATCAGATCGTCGTCGGAGCCGGCTCCGGTCTCGATGATCGCTATCCCGGCCGTCGCGTGGGGGACGAACACGTTGCACAGGCCGTCGCCGCAGCTGAAACAGAACCTGCGGACGGCATCGGTCAGATCGACGGTGCGGCGCCGGGAGGTGTCCACGTCCAGCACATCGGTATGCACCCGGTCCAGCCTACGGCGGTCCCGCGGGACGTGGCCAATGCCCTGTGACCGTTGCCACACCCTCGCATTCTGCGGGTATTCTGCGAGAAAGATGACCGACCGAACCGGGCGCCACCGGCGCGCGCCCGAGACACGCCGTCACACCTTGAGCGGCGGCTTCTACAGCGCTGACGCTCGCACACCTGAGGGTGCCCGAGCCGGTCCGAGCACTTTCCCGGCACCGGGTTGCCCGTCGTCGTCACGCCCCTCGGGCTCGCCGCCGGCGGATGATCGCGCGCAGCCGCTCCAGCCGTCCCGCCATGTCGCGCTCACCCCCGCGGCCGGTGGGCCGGTAGTAGTCCACCCCCACCAGCTCGTCGGGCGGATATTGTTGCGGTACGACACCGTCCGGGGCGTCGTGCGAATATTTGTACCCCTGCGCGTTGCCCAGGGCCGCCGCCCCGGCGTAGTGCCCGTCGCGCAGGTGTGCTGGGACCGGGCCGGCCTTGCCGGCCCGGACGTCGTCCATCGCCGCCGCCAGGGCTGTGGTGACCGCGTTCGACTTGGGCGCGGTGGCCAGGTGCACGGTGGCGTGTGCCAGTGTCAGCTGCGCCTCGGGCATCCCGATCAACTGGACGGTGTGCGCGGCGGCCACCGCGGTCTGCAGCGCGGTCGGGTCGGCCATCCCAACGTCCTCGCTGGCCAGGATCATCAGCCGACGCGCGATGAAGCGCGGGTCCTCCCCGGCGACGATCATGCGGGCCAGGTAGTGCAGCGCGGCGTCGACGTCGGAGCCGCGTACCGACTTGATGAAGGCGCTGACGACGTCATAATGCTGGTCACCGTCGCGGTCGTACCGCACCGCGGCCTTGTCCAAGGATTGCTCGATCGTCTCGACGGTGACCTCACCGCCGGCCGCTGCGGCCCCTTCGGCGGCCACCTCGAGCGCGGTCAGGGCGCGGCGGGCGTCACCGGCCGCCAGTTGCACCAACAGGTCGACGGCGTCGGGGCGCACGGGGATCCGCCCGCCCAGCCCGCGGGGGTCGTCGATCGCGCGCCGCACCACCGCGCGGATGTCGTCCCCGCTCAGCGGCCGCAACTGCAGGATCAGCGACCGCGACAGGAGCGGCGCGACCATGGAGAAGGACGGGTTCTCGGTGGTCGCCGCCACGAGCAGCACCACCCGGTTCTCCACGGCGGACAGCAGGGCGTCCTGCTGGGTCTTGGAGAACCGGTGCACCTCGTCGATGAACAGCACCGTCTGCTCGCCGTGCAGTAGCGCCCTGCGGGCCTGGTCAATCACGGCCCGGACGTCCTTGACACCGGCCGACAGCGCCGACAGCGCCTCAAACCGGCGTCCGGTCGCCCCCGAGATCAGCGCCGCCAGCGTGGTCTTGCCACTGCCGGGCGGACCGTACAGAATCGCCGACGCCACGCCCGAGCCCTCGACGAGGCGCCGCAATGGCGATCCCGGCGCCAGCAGGTGGCCCTGCCCCACCACCTCCTCCAGCGCAGCCGGGCGCATCCGCACCGCCAGTGGCGCACTCGCCGACACGCCGGTGTCGTGGCCGGTTGTCTGGGGACCGCCGGGCAGGTCGAACAGACCATCGGACACGGCTACAGGCATACCACGATCGGGTGCCGGGTGCGCCCGACCCGACCCGGTGCCGCCAATCCGCGCGTCCTGGCCGCATCTTTGCTAAGTTCCCGTCTGCCAAGGTTCGTGTGGCGCGCCCGGAGAGCGATCCCTACAGCTAGGACGAAAATGAGCCAGCCCCCAGAGCCAGAGCATCCGGGTACTCCGGAGCATCAAGGCGGTCCGGAGCAGGCGGGCCGCCCGCCCAGCCCTCCGCCCGGCTACGGTGAACCTGCTCCCCCCGGCTACGGCCCCCCACCGGCCCCCCCGCCGCCCGGCTACGGCCCGCCACCGGGACCCCCGCCCGGGTACGGCC
>CAYVQQ010000285.1:0-3945 GCA_964453085.1 uncultured Mycobacterium sp. | reverse complement strand
TCAGCCAATCCGTGTCGGTGTGGATCCGCACACTGTCGGCCATGACGGACCCTTTTCTGGGCAGCGAAGCCCTGGCCGCCGGCGCGGTGACGCCCTATGAGTTGCGCAGTCGGTACGCCCCGCTGCACAAGGACGTGTACCTGCCGAGAGATGCCGCGCTGACGGCCGTGCTGCGGGCGAAGGCATGCTGGCTGCGCTCGCGCCGGCGGGGCGTCCTCGCGGCCTTCTACGCCTCCGCGCTGCACGGCTCGAAATGGATCGACCCGGGATTGCCCGCCGCGATCATCGACACCAACCGCCGCCCCGCTGCCGGCGTGCAGGTCTGGGAAGAGCGCGTCGAGCCCGACGAGATCGCCGTCGTCGACGGCATGCGTGTCACGACGCCGGCCCGCACGGCGCTGGACCTGGCGAGGCGCTACCCGACGGGTATCGCGGTCGCGGCGGTCGATGCCCTCGCCCAGGCGGTCGCGCTGAAAATGGCCGACGTCGAACTGTTGGTCGACCGGTATCGGGGACGGCGTGGCATGAGGGCCGCGCGGGCGGCCCTCATGCTGGTCGACGGCGGCTCGCAGTCCCCGAAGGAAACCTGGCTACGCCTGCTGCTGACGGGAGCGGGATTTCCGCGACCACGCACACAGATCGCCGTGTGTAACGAATGGGGTTGGGCCGAAGCGTATTTGGACATGGGCTGGGAGGACATCAAGGTCGCCGTCGAGTACGACGGTGATCAGCACCGGTCCAGCCGGTACCACTACGTCAAGGACATCCGCCGGCTGGAGAACTTGGAGCGCCGCTACGGATGGATCGTGGTCCGGGTCGTGGCCGAGGACCATCCCGCCGACATCATCCGCCGGGTCGGTGAGGCCCGGGCTTCGCGAGCGTAACCACACGGCGAAAATCCGGGCCAGAAATCGCAGCCGCGTTACGCTCGCAGCCGGCCCACCCGGCCCGCCCGAGGCGGGCCGGTCAGACCGGCAGCCGGCGGTTCGTCAGCAGGGCCGCCAGCGCGGCCAGCACCAGCACCAACACCCCCAGCCGCAGCCAGCCCGCGCTGGCGTCGCCCTTGACGGTCTCGTAGCCGATCTGCTGCTGCAACGACGCGTAGACGGCCTTGAGCTCCGCCAGGTTCGCCGCGCTGTAGGCGTTGCCGCCCGAGAGCTGGGCCACCTTCTTGAGCGTCTCGTCGTCGACCGGCACCGGCTGGCGCTGGTCGTTGATCTCGACGAAGCCGTACGGCGTGCCGAATGAGATCGTCGAGATCGGCACCCCCTGATCCTTGGCGGTGCGCGCGGCGGTGAAAGCGCCCTTGGGGTTGTTCGGGTTGGTCGGCATCGTCTCCTTGCCGTCGGAGAACAACACGATGCGCGCCGGCGGCGGCCTGTCGCCGCCGCCGATCACCGCGCCGACGGTCGCGATCGCCTGCAGGGCCGTGAAGATCGCCTCCCCCGTGGCGGTCCGGTCGGCGAACTGCAGTTTGCCCAGCGCGTTCTTGGTCGCTTCCCGGTTGGTGGTCGGCGACACCAGCACCGCCGCCGTGCCCGCGTAGGCGATCAGCCCGAGGTTGATGCCCGGGGTCAGCTCGTCGGCGAACTGCTCGGCGGCCTCCTGCGCGGCGGCCATCCGGTTGGGCGCGACATCGGTGGCGCGCATCGACTGCGACACGTCGATCACCAGCATCACCACCGCGCGGTTGCGCGGGATCCGGACGTCGCGCGTGGGCCCCGCCATCGCGACCGTGAACAGCACCAGCGACACCACCAGCAGGATCGCCGGCACGTGGCGCCATCCGGCGGGGCGCTTGGGCGCGACGCTTTCCAGCAGTTCCAGGTTGGCGAACCGCAGCATCCGGCGCTGCCGGGCCAACTGCATCAGCACGTACAACACGGCCAGCCCGGCGACCGCCAGCAGGAACAGGAAGAACCACGCGTGTTCGAAGCCGGCCAACGACATCGGGCCGAGCAGCGGCAACGTCACTGCCGCCCCGCCAGTGCGCCGCGCCGCCGGGACTCCACGAACCGAACGATGTCGGCGATCCAGTCCCGGTCGGTGCGCAGCGTCAAAACCGGTGCGCCACAACCGCGGATGGTGCGGGCAACGTCGGCGCGGTGCGTCGCGGCCGCCCTGGCGAAATCGTCGCGCAACCGGGCGTCGATGGTGAACTCGCGGGTCACCCCGGACTCGACGTCCTGCAGCACGACGTCGCCCACGTCGGGCAGTTCGACGTCGCGGGGGTCGAGCACCTCGATGGCCAGCACCTCGTGACGGGCCGAGATCGCCCGCAGCGGGCGCATCCAGTTGATCGGCCCGAGGAAGTCGCTGATGATCACCGCCATGCCGCGGCGACGTTCCGGGCGGCGCAGCGCGTCGATGGCCACGGCCAGGTCCCCGCGCACCCCGATCGGCGCCCGCGGCGTGGTGGCGATGGTGCGCAGCAGCGTCTGCTCGTGCTGACGTCCGGACCGTGCGGGCACCCGGACCATCCTCTCACCGTTGGTGATCAACGCCCCGAGCCGGTTGCCGCCGCCGCTGTTGAGGTAGGTGATCGCGGCCGCGGCCGCCACCGCCAGGTCGCGCTTCTCGCATCCCACGGTGCCGAAGTCCAGGCTGGCCGACATGTCGACCACCAGCCAGGTCTCCAACTCCCGATCGGCGATCATCTGCCGGACGTGGGGGTGCGTGGTGCGCGCGGTGACCGCCCAGTCCATTCGCCGGACGTCGTCGCCGGGCTGGTACTCCCGCGACTCCCCCGGCTCGCTGCCCGGTCCCGGGATCAGCCCGAGGTAATTGCCGTGCAGCACGCCGTCCAGTTTGCGGCGCACGGTGAGCTCCAGGGTCCGCAGTGCCGCCGCCAGCTTCGGGTCGTTGATCTGCCCGCGCTGCATCGACGGTGGATGGCGAGGAGCGGCGGGGTCGGTGTCGGTCACCGACCGCTGGCCGCACCCGCGGCCTGCATCACCGGGGGCACCGATTGGCCTTGCTGCGGAACGGCATTCACCTGCGGCAGGGCAACCGTCTGCAGCACCCGGTTGATCACCACCTCGGAGGTGATCTCGTCGGCGAGCGCGTCGTAGGTCAGCACCAGCCGGTGGCGAAGCACGTCGGGGATCACTTCGACGATGTCCTGCGGGATCACATAGTCGCGGCCGCGCACCAGCGCCAGCGAGCGCGACGCCGCGATGATGCCCAGCGAGGCACGCGGGGACGCACCGAACGAGATCCACGCCTTGACGTCGTTCATGCCGAGCTGCTCGGGATGGCGGGTGGCGGTGACCACGCGCACCACGTAGTCGACCAGCGCGTGGTGGACGAAGTTGTTGGCCGCGATGTCCTGCAGTCGCAGCAGGTCGCCCGGGTTCATGATCTGCTTGGGCTGCGGCGGCTTGACGCCCATCCGGTAGATGATCTCCCGCTCCTCCTCGGGCGAGGGGTAGCCGACGTTGATCTTGAACAGGAAGCGGTCGAGCTGCGCCTCGGGCAGCGGGTAGACACCTTCGTGCTCGATGGGGTTCTGCGTCGCCATCACCAGGAACGGGTTGGGCAGGTCGAACGTCTTGCCCCCGATCGAGACATGGCGTTCCTGCATGACCTCCAGCAGCGCCGACTGCACCTTGGCCGGGGCGCGGTTGATCTCGTCGGCGAGCAGGAAGTTGACCACCACGGGGCCGAGCTCGGTGTCGAACTCCTCGCGGCCCTGCCGGTAGATGCGGGTACCGATGATGTCGGTGGGCACCAGGTCGGGAGTGAACTGGATCCGCGCGAACGTGCCGCCCACGACCTTGGCGAATGTCTCCACGGCCAGCGTCTTGGCCACGCCGGGAACTCCCTCGAGCAACACGTGCCCCTTGGACAGCAGGCCGACCAGCATCCGCTCCACCAGCTGGTCCTGGCCGACGATGATCCGCTTCACCTCGAAGATCGCCCGCTCCAGCATGTGGACCTCGGCGG
>CAYVQQ010000284.1:0-3945 GCA_964453085.1 uncultured Mycobacterium sp. | reverse complement strand
GTCGCCTGCCAGTTCGATGGGGACTACCTCGGCACCCGCGAGACCATGACCTTCCGGGCCGTAGCCGACGCGCTCTCGGTCGTCGCCCCTCCCGCCAAGATCCACCCTGATCTGGGCTGAGAGGACCCGAGAAGGGGAAGCGGCGAGTATAGTACAACGCAGCGAAGGCGTCGGCGAAGAGTTCGCTAAAGTGAGATTGCCCACGCGTGAATGCGCGCTATTGACTTCTGCTGAGCCTGTGAAACGATCAGAAGGTTGCATGCAGAAAATTTCGTAGGGGCATGGATCCTGTTTCTTCGGCACGCTTGACGGCCGAAGAAATTGCCGTGCGTCTTGCTGCGCACTCAGTGAGGAGTAACAACGTATGGATTGGCGCCACAAGGCGGTCTGCCGTGACGAGGACCCGGAGCTGTTCTTCCCGGTAGGGAGCAGTGGCCCGGCGCTCGCGCAGGTTGCTGAAGCGAAACTGATCTGCAACCGGTGCCCGGTAACCACCGAATGCCTCGCCTGGGCCCTGAACACGGGTCAGGACTCGGGCGTCTGGGGTGGGATGAGCGAAGACGAACGGCGTGCCCTGAAGCGTCGCAGCGCTCGGACGAAGGCCCGCAGCGGAGTTTGATCCAGCCTCGCGCAACTCGCGCAACAGTGCGGCCTCGGCGTTCGTCAGGGCCGCACTGTCGTGCGAGGCTACGGTGGCAGCCGTCCCCGTCTGCCGATCGGCACCCGAAGCACCACATCGGTGCCGCGCTCGGGCGCGTCCCACATGCCCAGCGTGCCGTCCAGTTCTGCGGACACCAGGGTGCGCACGATCTGCAGGCCGAGACTGTCGGACTTCTCCAGGCTGAATCCTTCGGGTAGCCCGCGCCCGTCGTCGTGCACCACGACGTCGAGCCAGCGCGCCGAGCGCTCAGCCCGAATCGTCAACGAGCCCCCCGGAGCGCCGGGGTCGAACGCATGCTCTATCGCGTTCTGCACGAGTTCGGTGATCACCATGATCAACGCCGTCGCACGGTCGGAATCCAGCACCCCGAGGTCGCCGACCCGGTTGATCCGGATCGGTCTGTCCACCGATGCGACGTCATTCATGATCGGCAAGATCCTGTCGATGACCTCGTCGAGGTTGACCTGCTCATCCACCGACATCGACAGCGCATCGTGCACCAGCGCGATCGAGGACACGCGGCGCACCGACTCCATCAGCGCTTCCCGTCCCTCGGCGTTGCCCGTCCGGCGGGCCTGCAATCGCAGCAGCGCCGCCACGGTCTGCAGGTTGTTCTTGACCCGGTGATGGATCTCCCGGATCGTGGCGTCCTTGGAGATCAGGGCACGGTCGCGGCGTTTCACCTCGGTGACGTCGCGGATCAGCACCGCCGCCCCCGTGCTGGCGCCCTGCGCCAGCAGCGGTAGCGTCCGCAACAGCACCGTGGCGCCGCCGGCGTCGACCTCCATCCGCATGCTCAGCCCGCCGGCCACCAGGTCGCGAATGTGCTCGGCCACCTCCTCGGCCTCGAAGGGGTCCGAGATCAGCGGCCGCGTCACCTCGATCAGATTGCAGCCCTCCAGCTTCGTCGTCAGGCCCATCCGGTGGTAGGCCGACAGCGCATTGGGGCTGGCGTAGACGACGACACCGTCGACGTCCAACCGGATGAAGCCGTCGCCGGCCCGGGGTGTCGAGCGTGACATGGCCACGTCGCCCACGTCGGGAAATGTTCCCTCCGACAGCATCTGGACGAGGCTCGTCGCGCATTCGCGGTAGGCGGTCTCGAGCTGGCCCGACTTGCGGCGGCTCGCCAGGGTGTTCTGGTGCTGCGTGAGCACCGCGACCACCTGGTTGCCGTAGCGGACCGGGGACGCTTCGACCTGCGGTCCCGGGAGCTGCCAGGACGTCTGCGGACCCGCGACGGGTTCGCAGATGGCGGCGCCGGAGGCAAAGCTCTCGGCGACCAGCGGCATCTTCTCGGCGTCGACGACGCCCCCCACCTCATCGGCATGCATGACCGTGGGCGCGGTGTTCGGCCGGCATTGTGCAACACAGACCAGCATGCCGTCGTCGCGGCGTACCCACATCAGGTAGTCGGCGAACGACAGGTCGGCCAGCAGTTGCCATTCCCCCACAACGGCGTGCAGGTGGTCCACCGCGTTGCCGGGCAGCATCGTGTGTTCGGCGAGCAGATCACCGAGAGTCGACATCTATAGGCTCCCGAGGCGTCCCGGCGGGTGAATGCGCGGGTCCAACGACTAGCTGATGACGGCGATGAGGTCACCGGCCTGGATGACGTCGCCCACCGAGACACTCACCTTGCTGACCGTGCCGTCGACCTCGGCCAGCACGGGAATCTCCATCTTCATCGACTCCAGCAGCACGACGACGTCGCCCTTGCCGATCTGGTCGCCCTCGTTGACGACGACTTCAAGCACACTGGCCACGATTTCGGCACGAACATCCTCCGCCATCTTCACCTCATCCGTTCGGGCCGTCGACGCATGCTGGCTGCCGATCCGGCAAGCCTCTGTCACAAGCTCATGTATATCGAACCACAACGCCCGCGGTGTGCGGGGCTCCGCCGCCGGACCGGCGGTGCACGCCCGGGTCCAGCGCATTGGGCGTCTGCGCGCCGCGCTCAGAGTCCTGCACGGTGCGCTCACCGGCCGGGCGGACGGGCCGTTGCACCGCAGGGGGAGGTTCGTGAGAGACTGTCGGACAACGTGTCGGGCGCCGGACGCCCGGCTTTCGACCCGATGACGGAGGTTCCCAGATGGCCAAACGTGGCCGTAAGAAGCGCGACCGCAAGTACAGCAAGGCCAACCACGGCAAGCGGCCCAACACCTGAGCGCCGGTGCCGCTACGGCATCTCCCGGGTGATGTGTACATCCCGGATGATGGCCGTGCTGCGGATCTCCAGCCGAAGCCGCTCCCGCAGGGCGTCCGGCGCCTTCTCACCCTGGCATTTCGAGGCGATCAGCGCCTTGATCCGCTCTTCGAGCCCGTAGTGCTTGAGGCAGCCGGGGCACTCGTCGAGGTGCCGGCGCAGCCGCGCGCGAGCCTCCGGTGTGCACTCGCCGTCGAGCAGGGTCCATACCTCGGCGATCACTTCGGCACAGCCGACGCCGCCGTGGGCATGGTCATTGGGGCACAGGCCGCCCTTGCCTGACAACTCGCTCACGACGACACCTCCTCGTGCGCCCGTCGACCGCGATCGAAGCCACGCTCCTTGGCCACGTCGGCCAAAAGACCGCGCAGTTGACGTCTGCCACGGTGCAGCCGTGACATGACGGTGCCGATGGGCGTGTCCATGATCTCGGCGATTTCCTTGTAAGGGAAACCCTCGACGTCGGCGTAGTAGACCGCCATCCGGAATTCTTCCGGCAATGCTTGAAGCGCCTCTTTGATCTCGGTGTCCGGCAGCGATTCGAGGGCTTCGACCTCGGCAGAACGCAGACCGGTCGAGGAATGCTCGGCGTCGGACGCCAACTGCCAGTCAGTGATCTCCTCTGTCGGGTACTCCGCCGGCTGTCGCTGCCTCTTGCGGTAGCTGTTGATGTACGTGTTGGTCAGGATGCGGTAGAGCCACGCCTTGAGGTTGGTTCCGGCCCGGAACGAGCGGAAACCCGCATACGCCTTCACCATCGTCTCCTGCACGAGGTCCTCGGCGTCGGCCGGGTTGCGCGTCATGCGCAGTGCGCCACCGTAGAGCTGGTCCAGCAAGGGGATCGCATCGCGTTCGAACCGCGCGGTCAGTTCTTCGTCGGTCTCCGGTTCGGGTTCGGGAAGCACCGATGGCGTCGCGCCGTCACGGCCGTCTTCACCGTCCCGGCCATCCTCAGAGTCGGCCATCTCGATTACCCCGGTACCATCTGCTGCGGCGTCAGCGGGCAAGACCGCAAAAGCCCCCCGACTCGCAAATACCCAGACAAACTGCATGGATCCCAAAGGGCTTACCGGCA
>CAYVQQ010000283.1:0-3948 GCA_964453085.1 uncultured Mycobacterium sp. | reverse complement strand
GCCGGTCGCGCCGTGACGCGGGTTCCGCCGCCGGTCCGGACGGGTGCGAGACCGGCGCCCAGGGGATAAGTGACTCAGACAACAGGTCTCGGAGTGATGTCGAACAGGTAGCGTTAGAAGCGGTTTTGTAGGATCTGCACAAAAAGCTAAGACGAGGTTCATAATCTGTTACACCCGCCAAAACCGTTTCCACAGTGTTCTCTTAGACACGTGATCGCATTACTCGCACCCGGGCAGGGTGCACAGGTCGAGGGGATGCTGGTGCCGTGGCTGGAGTTGCCCGGCGCCGCCGACCAGATGACGCTGTGGTCGAAGGCCAGCGGCTTGGATCTGGTGCGGATGGGCACCACCGCCTCGACCGAGGAGATCACCGACACCGCGGTCGCGCAACCGTTGATCGTCGCGGCCACGCTGCTGGCCCACCAGGAACTGACCCGGCGCGGGCTGCTCACCGGTGCAGATCTCATCGTGGCCGGTCACTCCGTCGGGGAGATCGCGGCCTACGCGATCGCCGGGGTGATGAGCGGGGACGACGCCGTGTCGCTGGCCGCCACGCGGGGCGCCGAGATGGCCAAGGCGTGCGCCGCCGAGCCCACCGGGATGTCGGCGGTGCTGGGCGGGGACGAGACCGAGGTGCTGGCCCGTCTCCAGCAGCTCGACCTGTCCCCCGCCAATCGCAACGCGGCGGGGCAGATCGTGGCCGCCGGCGCGCTGACCGCGCTGGAGCAACTCGCAGAGGACCCGCCCGCCAAGGCCCGAGTCCGCGCCCTCGGGGTGGCCGGCGCATTCCACACCAAGTACATGGCGTCGGCCCTCGACGGCTACGCCGCCGCGGCGGCCGCGATCGCCACGGCCGAACCCACCGCCACGTTGCTGTCCAATTACGACGGGCAGCCGGTACGGACGGCGGCCGCCGCCATGGAGACCCTGGTCGCCCAGCTCACCCGGCCGGTGCGCTGGGACAAGTGCACCCAGACGCTGCGTGAACACGACGTACAGGCGATCGTGGAGTTCCCGCCCGCGGGCACTCTGACCGGCATCGCCAAGCGTGAACTTCGGGGAGTGACGGCCTACGCCGTCAAATCGCCCGCGGACCTCGACGCGTTGGCGGAACTCTGAGGCCAGCCGCGCCGATTCACCCACATAACCCGTCAATTTTATTACTACACAACACATTACGAAGGGAACAGGCTGTGGCCGTCACTCAGGAAGAAATCATCGCGGGGATAGCCGAGATCATCGAAGAGGTGACCGGCATCGAGCCGTCCGAGGTCACCCCGGAGAAGTCGTTCGTCGACGACCTCGACATCGACTCGCTGTCGATGGTCGAGATCGCCGTGCAGACCGAGGACAAATACGGCGTGAAGATCCCGGACGAGGACCTCGCCGGCCTGCGCACCGTCGGCGATGTCGTCGCCTACATCCAGAAGCTCGAGGAAGAGAACCCCGAGGCCGCCGAGGCGCTGCGCGCCAAGATCGTGTCGGAGAACCCCGACGCCGTGGCCAACGTCCAGGCGAGGATGGAAGCGGACAGCAAGTGACCAAGCCTTCCACTGCTAATGGCGGTTACCCCAGCGTTGTGGTGACCGCCGTCGCGGCGACGACGTCCATCGCGCCGGACATCGAGGGCACGTGGAAGGGTTTGTTGGCCGGCGAGAGTGGCATCCGGGTACTCGAGGACGAGTTCGTCGCCAAGTGGGACCTGCCCGTCAAGATCGGTGGCCACCTCAAGGAGCCGATCGACGCTCACATGGGCAGGCTGGACTTGCGGCGCATGTCGTACGTCCAGCGGATGGCCAAGTTGCTGAGCGGACGCCTGTGGGAGTCCGCCGGCAACCCCGAACTCGACCCGGACCGGTTCAGCGTCGTGGTCGGCACCGGCCTGGGCGGCGCCGAGCGGATCGTCGAGAGCTACGACCTGATGAACGAGGGCGGCCCCCGCAAGGTGTCCCCGCTCGCGGTTCAGATGATCATGCCCAACGGCGCCGCAGCGACCGTGGGGCTGCAGCTCGGGGCCCGCGCCGGGGTGATGACCCCGGTATCGGCGTGCTCGTCGGGGTCGGAGGCGATCGCGCACGCGTGGCGCCAGATCGTCATGGGCGATGCCGACGTCGTCGTCTGCGGCGGTGTCGAAGGCCCCATCGAGGCGCTGCCGATCGCGGCATTCTCGATGATGCGGGCCATGTCGACCCGCAACGACGAACCCGAGCGTGCCTCCCGCCCATTCGACAAGGACCGCGACGGCTTCGTCTTCGGCGAGGCCGGGGCGCTCATGCTGATCGAGACCGAGGAGCACGCCAAGGCCCGCGGCGCCAAGCCGCTGGCCCGGTTGCTCGGTGCCGGCATCACCTCTGATGCCTTCCACATGGTGGCGCCCGCGGCCGACGGCGTGCGTGCCGGCCGGGCGATGACACGGTCGATGGAGCTGGCGGGCTTGTCGCCGGCGGACATCGACCACGTCAACGCGCACGGGACCGCGACCCCGATCGGCGACGCCGCGGAGGCCAACGCATTGCGGGTCGCCGGCTGCGAGCATGCGGCGGTCTATGCGCCCAAGTCGGCGCTGGGTCACTCCATCGGCGCGGTCGGTGCCCTCGAGTCGATTCTCACGGTACTGAGCCTCCGGGACGGCGTCATACCCCCAACCCTCAACTACGAGACCCCCGATCCCGAGATCGACCTCGATATTGTCGCGGGCGAACCCCGCACCGGCGAGTTCCGTTACGCGATCAACAACTCGTTCGGATTCGGCGGCCACAACGTGGCCCTCGCATTCGGGCGCTACTGAGCACGGTGTCCGGCGACGCTGCGGGCCACAGACGGCCCGCGGAGGAGTCTGACAAGCACGGAAGGACAGTTCGCAAGACCCATGACCGAGCTGGTTACCGGGAAAGCCTTTCCCCATGTGGTCGTCACCGGCGTTGCCATGACGACCGCGTTGGCGCCCGACGCTGAAACCACGTGGAAGCTGTTGCAGGACAGCCAAAGCGGAATCCGCACTCTCGAGGACCCCTTCGTCGAGGAGTTCGATCTGCCGGTCCGTATCGGCGGGCATCTCGTAGAGGAGTTCGACAGCCAGCTGACCCGTGTCGAGTTGCGCCGCACGGGCTACCTGCAGAGGATGTCCACCGTCCTGGGCCGCCGGGTGTGGGAGAACGCCGGCAATCCGGAGGTCGACACCAACCGGTTGGCCGTCTCCATCGGCACCGGCCTGGGGTCGTCGGAAGAGATGGTGTTCAGTTACGACGACATGCGTGCCCGCGGCAGCAAGGCGGTCTCGCCGTTGGGTGTGCAGAAGTACATGCCCAACGGTGCGGCCGCGGCGGTCGGCCTGGAACGGCACGCCAAGGCGGGTGTGATGACGCCGGTGTCGGCGTGTGCGTCCGGATGCGAGGCCATCGCGCGCGCCTGGCAGCAGATCGTGCTCGGCGAGGCTGACATGGCGATCTGCGGCGGTGTGGAGACCAGGATCGAGGCGGTGCCGATCGCGGCCTTCGCCGCGATGCGCATCGTGATGTCGACCAACAACGACAACCCGCCCGGGGCCTGCCGCCCCTTCGACCGCGACCGCGACGGCTTCGTGTTCGGCGAGGCCGGCGCGCTCATGACGATTGAAACCGAGGAGCACGCCAAGGCGCGCGGGGCCAACATCCTGGCCCGCATCATGGGCGCCAGCATCACCTCCGATGGGTTCCATATGGTCGCCCCCGACCCCAACGGGGAACGCGCCGGGCATGCGATGAGCCGGGCCATCCAACTGGCGGACCTGACTCCCGGCGACATCGACCACGTCAACGCCCATGCGACCGGCACCCAGGTCGGCGACCTGGCCGAGAGCAAGGCCATCAACAACGCCCTGGGCAGCAGCAACCATGCGGCGGTGTATGCGCCCAAGGCCGCACTGGGCCACTCGGTCGGCGCGGTGGGCGCCGTCGAGTCGATCCTGAC
>CAYVQQ010000282.1:0-3949 GCA_964453085.1 uncultured Mycobacterium sp. | reverse complement strand
CGGCGTCGACGACAAACTCGGAGCCCTTGGTATAGCTGACCGACCCATCCGGGTTTTGAAAGTCCCGGATGAATCTGATCCTCACCCCAGAGCCGGGTAGCCCCATCACGACAGCTATAATACATCTGTATTTGCGTGGGCGTGACCGTTGGTTCGTAGAGTGGCGGAGATGACACCAACCCCAGCGGAGCCCGACAATACTGATCCGCCGACCTCACCGAGCGTGATGCGGATCCAGGCCGCCGCACTTCGGCTCTTCGCGGCACAAGGCACGTCTCGAACCTCGTTGCGCGCGATCGCTGCCGCGGCAGAGGTTTCCCTCGGGTTGGTGCAGCATTATTTCGCCACCAAAGCCGACCTCATCAGCGCCGTGGACGCCCACGTACTCGAAGTGGTCACGGGGGTGATGGCGCAGCCCGTCCCTCCACCCGCCGACTCGATAGCCGAGATCGGCCGCAAAATAACCGCGTTCCTCACCGAACAGCCCGAAGTCGTCGACTACCTTGTCGATGCCTTGGTCAGTCGGCGGGCCCTGGGAAATGTCGTTTTCGACGCACTGGCCGCCCGCGGCGCCGATCGGTGGCAGGAACGCAGCGACCTCGGACTGACACGGCCCGACCTCGATCCGCTATGGGCGCCGCTGAACCCGCTGATCCTGGCACTGGGCGCCCTGATCCTGCGCCCTCATCTCGACCGTCACCTCCCGCAACCGTTCTCCACGCCCGCTCAGATACACCGGTGGAATGAATCGGTCACCGCGCTCCTTCGCGAAGGAACCCTGCGGAACAGCGGATCGGGCGGCGCTTCGACCGAAAACCCCGGCGGCTCAATCCCTTAGAGGCTGTCCCCTCATCCACCGGTAGCACCGGCGGAATGAGGGGTCCATCGCTGGCTGGTTCGATGCACGTGTTCCTGGCCGCCCCCGGCGCGGGGCAGGAGGTACCACTGTCAGGAGCGGGACACTTGCGGGTACGCAAACCCCGGTGCAGGAGCCGGACGAGGGAACTCGCCGAGCGCCTCGGCTTATGACAAGCACGCCGCATCAGGGAGCTCCTGGCGGAAAATTGCACGAGCCGACCTCCGCCTCGCGTCAGGCACCGACTGGACGACGGATCATCGTGCGCCGGCGGCGCGCAGCCAATTGAGGCACCTATCGATATCTTCGGTCATCTCTGAATCAAACGGACTTGGCCTAAAATGCATGACATCATTTCGGGTGTCATTTACCGCGTGCAAGTTCTGGAGCACTGTCCTCCGGTCGAAAGATAACCCCAGTTGATCCCAATTCTCCGGATTTTCAAGTACTCGAATGTACTCTCCAAAAGTCAGGTCCGATGCGCTGTTCACCTGGCGTGACGAGTCGCCCGGTTGCTTGGCCTGTTGAATTACCGGTAGCGGTAATCTATTCACGAGTGTGCGAAGTCGATGCTCAATCTCGCCAATCTTGATAAAAGGCCCGGACGTGGCCAAGAAGCTCTCCGCCAAGTCCGTGGCAGTGACGATTCCGACGTAGACCCTGGACCGCTCGTAGATATAGATGAACTGGTGCTCGATGATACGGGCGATGTGATCGAGAAGGTTGTCGCTTGATGGCGCCGTCTGATTGTTTGCATCCATGACCTCACGTGCGGTTGCTTTTGTTCGATCGCCGTGCCACCGCGCGATTGATTGCCAGGTCACCGAGCCATACAGCTCCCTTTTGGTTTTGTTCAGCACCGGAATCTGTGAGAAATCGTACATGATCATGAGCGTTTCCACCGCCCGTACCGAATCATCCGGACCGACTGCAATCAGTTCCTTCTCGTCATCGAGCACGGAGGAGATTGGCCATCCGATTTCACGATCTGCGTCGTCAGATAGATCATCTTTCTGATCCAGAATCTTGATGCTGCCGTAGTAGTCGGCCTTCGCAATCTCGGGCACAGACTTAAGGCCCCGATCGGCCAGCGACCTCTCGATCTGCTGCACAATCGAAGACCCACGCCGTTTGTACCCCCAGTAGCCCAAGAAGTCGCGGACTGACACTTCTTGCGGCTGCTTATACTTGACTGTATTCAAAAACTCCTCGGCGCTGAGAGATTCGGCGACCGCCTGTTCGGCGGATTCGCCATCTTCGGAATCACTCATGCCAACGACCTTTCTCGCCGCATCTCGCCGCATCGTCGGAATCAATCCAGCAGAACTCGACAGGTCACGCCGCGAGAATCCGCACAGACTTGGCGGTTCATCCCTTGCTCCGGCACAGCCCACGCAGATCGCAACTGCCACAACTTGAATACCTTCAGGTTCGAGCTCGCTCTCGCCAATCGGTCATTCCCCTACGACCCGCGGCCTCACGTTGGGCAGAAGGGAAGGCGGTTCTCGCGGAAGGGGTCTGCCCGGTGTTGCAGCAACTCCCGACTGATTGGAGATGCCCCGGGGCAGTCACAGTCACCACTGCGGCGCCGCCGCTCGTCGTGGTGGGCGAAGGGGGACTTGAACCCCCACGTCCCGAAGGACACTGGCACCTGAAGCCAGCGCGTCTGCCATTCCGCCACTCGCCCGAAAATCAACCGCTGGAACATACCACTGTAACGACCGCAGACCCAACTGCCGTCCGGCGGGCGGGGCGGTTCGCCGGAGCATCGGCCCACCGCAGCCGCCTTGAGCTGCGCGGATGCAATTCTCTCAGAATTTCCGAGGTGCCGCATCCTCGGGTTGTGCCGATACCATGCTTGGATGACGCGACACGCCGACGAGTCGTTTGCCGTGCACCAGCCGAAGGCGCGGTCATGTGGGAGCGGGTGCTGAGTTGTGCGTAGCCACCGAAGCTTGGTGCAGCGGATTGAGCGCAAGCTCGAGGCGACCGTCAGCGATGCGTTCGCCCGGATGTTCGGCGGATCGATCGTTCCGCAAGAAGTGGAAGCCCTGCTGCGCCGTGAGGCCGACGACGGCGTCCGACCGTTGCCGGGTAACCGCCTTTTGGCGCCCAACGAATACATCATTACCCTCGGTATGCACGACTTCGAGAACGTGGGCGCCGATCCGGGCCTTACGGCAAACGCTTTCGCGCGGTATTTGGCTGACTACATCGCTGAACAGGGGTGGCAAACGTATGGTGAGGTGGTCGTCCGGTTCGAGCAGGCACCGAACCTGCACACCGGCCAGTTCCGCGCCCGCGGTGCTGTCAACCCCGACGCCAAGCCCCGCCCGACGGCCGACGATCCGTTCCGGCCACAATCGAATCACGCGTTCGGCGCAGAACGAGGAGTAGCAGCAATGACTGACAATTCCAGCTACCGCGGAGATCAGGGGCGAGAACGGCCCGGCGAGGAGTACTACGACGACCGCTACGGGCGTTCGCAAGACGATTCGCAGGGTGTCCCGGACCGGCCCGGTGCGCCGGACCCCCGGGTTGGTTACCCGCCACAGGGCGGCTACCCCCCGCAGGGCGGCTATGCGCCGCCGCGCCCGCCCGAGCATGGCGGGTACCCGGACCAGGGCGGGTACCCAGAACACCAGCGCGGCGGGTATCCCGAGCAGGGCGGGTACCCGGATCAGCGCGGATACCAGGATCAGGGCGGGTACCCGCAATCCTACGAGCAACGCCCTCCCGGTTACGGCGGCCAGGGCTACGACCAAAGCGCTCGTCAGGGCGGCTACAGCCCTCCCGGTGGCGGTCAACCGGGCGGTGGTCAGCAGGGCCTGGGAGACTATGGCGACTACGGTCGCGGTCCGGGCCGCCCGGACGAAGGCGCCGGCTACCCGCCCCCACCGGGCCCTCAGCAACAACGGCCGGCCTATCCCGACCAGGGCGGTTACGATCCGGGTTACCAGCAGGGCGGCCAGGCGTACGGCCGCCCTGACTACGGCCAAGCCGACTACACGCAATACGCCGAAAGCTTTCCGGGCGGCGGATACCCCCCGCAAGCGCCCCAGGACGCCGGTTACTCCGAGACCGCGCACCGCG
>CAYVQQ010000281.1:2717-3962 GCA_964453085.1 uncultured Mycobacterium sp. | reverse complement strand
CCGGCTATGGCCGTCCAGCCCGAGGTACCGATGTGTAAGCGCGTCGCCGAGGTCGCCGACGCCCCCCGCCGGGGATTCGCGTCCCCGGATCGGCGGGCGATCGAAAGCCTGCGGGCGGCACTGCCCCGGGACCCTGGACCACCCTGAGCGGGTCCGCGAAATCGCCATCCCCATCCACGGACCGGTATCGGTGCCGGTGGCCTATCCGGAACAGCCCCGACTGGCATGAACGTCAGCAACACCACGATCCGAGAAGCGACGCCGGGCGATTTCGCGGGTGTAGCGGACATGCACTACCTGGCATGGCGCCGGTCGTGGAGCGGCATCCTCACGGAGCCCCTGCTCGAGATCCTCGGCCCGGCCCGGCGCTGGGCGGCCGACATCTACCCTCAGAACCTGAGCCGGCCCGGATGGCGCATGTGGATCGCCGAGTCCGGCGACCGGGTGGCCGGCGTGACGATCCTGGGGCCCGATCCCGCCGACCCCGGCCGGCTGCAGATCGACGCGCTCTACATAGCCGAGGACTGCCAACGCCGCGGCCTCGGCGGCCACCTGCTCGATACGGCACTGAGCACGCTCCCCGTGGGCGACGCGGCGTTGTGGTGTGCCGAGCGCAACGACAAGGCGCACCGTTTCTACGAGAAAAAGAACTTCCGACGCGACGGCCGCACCCTCGACTGGGAGCCGCTTCCCGGCGTTCGGGTGCCGCACGTGGGCTACACGCTGCGGCGTGGCTGACGACGCTGCCGTTCTGACCCTAAGAGTTGACCCGTAATTGAGATGTCTTGAGGTTCCAGAGTCCCGCGACGATCTGGAGGCTGTGGTTTGTGGCGTCGCCTCGTCGGCGGCACTGACGCAAGTATTCGCCGGTCTTTGATTCTGGCGATGACGTGTTCGACGCGGGCGCGGATGCACCGGTGCCCCCGCGCTGCATGACCCATTACGGGTCAACTCTTAGCTTAGCTAGCGGTGCACCGGCCGGCCGGCATGCGGTCGCCACCGCCACCTCGGTCGCGGCAGCGACGCGCACGGTGGCCGCCGCGAGCGGTTTGCGGGCTCGGTCGCCCCGATCATATCGGTGCGGCCCCGCGCAGATGCTCGAAGATCAGCGCCGTCTCGGTCCCCGCGACGTCGGCGTCGGCGTTGAGGTGCTCCACCACGAAGGAGCGCAGGTCCTCGGTGTCGCGCGCGGCGACATGCAGCAGGAAGTCGTCGGCACCGGCCAGGAAGTAGACGTCGCGCACC
>CAYVQQ010000281.1:0-2707 GCA_964453085.1 uncultured Mycobacterium sp. | reverse complement strand
GCACCTGTGGCTTGTTGCTGATCCGGTGGGTGAAGCTGCGGATCTTGCCCCGAGCGTGGGACCGCAGGCGGACCGAGATCATCGCCTGCAGCGGCAGTCCCACGGCCACTGGGTCGACGTCGGCGTAGAAACCCCGGATCACGCCGAGCTCCACCAACCGCCGCACCCGGCCGTGGCACGTCGACGGGGCGATGCCGACCGTCTCGGCCAGTGCGGTGTTGGTGATCCGCGCGTCGGCGTGCAACAGGGTCAGGATTCCGCGGTCCACGTCATCGAGATCGGCTGGCCGAACATCCTTCGGCGGGCCACCCGCTCCACCATCCATGACAGTTCTTTCTTCAGTCATTCCACGACATTACTGAATCATTAGTATCGCGTTTGCAAAGCAATCGAACTTTCTTCACACTCGGAGCTATTGGTCCGAAATCCCGTGTCAGGGGGCGAGTATGCGCGTCGGTGTTCCAACCGAGATCAAGAACAACGAGTTCAGGGTGGGCATCACCCCTGCCGGTGTCGCCGAATTGACTCACCGCGGCCACGAGGTGCTGGTGCAGGCCGGCGCCGGCGAGGGCTCCGCAATCGCCGACGCGACTTTCAAGGAGGCCGGAGCCCAACTCGCCGACACCGCGGAACAGGTGTGGGCCGAGGCGGACCTACTGCTCAAGGTCAAGGAACCGCTGCCCGCCGAGTACGGCCTCCTGCGGCGGGAACAGGTGCTCTTCACCTATCTCCATCTGGCCGCGTCCCGCTCCTGTACCGATGCGCTGCTGGCCTCCGGCACGACGTCGATCGCCTACGAGACCGTTCAGACGGCCGACGGCGCGCTGCCGTTGCTGGCGCCCATGAGTGAGGTCGCCGGGCGTCTGTCGGCTCAGGTGGGGGCCTACCACCTGATGCGGATCCACGGTGGCCGCGGCGTGCTGATGGGAGGGGTGCCGGGCGTCAAGGCCGCCGATGTCGTGGTGATCGGCGCAGGAACCGCCGGCTATAACGCCGCCCGCGTCGCGGGCGGGATGGGCGCCTCCGTCCGGGTCCTGGACGTCAACGTCAACAAGCTGAGACTGCTCGATGCGGAGTTCGGCGGCCGCATCGGCACCCGCCACTCCTCGAAGTACGAGCTGCACGGCGCGGTCAAGCACGCCGACCTGGTGATCGGGGCCGTTCTCGTACCCGGCGCCAAGGCGCCCAAACTGATCCCGAACTCGCTTGTCGCACAGATGAAACCGGGCGCCGTGCTGGTGGACATCTCCATCGA
Source organism: uncultured Mycobacterium sp. (assembly GCA_964453085.1). Lineage (GTDB taxonomy): Bacteria > Actinomycetota > Actinomycetes > Mycobacteriales > Mycobacteriaceae > Mycobacterium. The sequence goes on along the minus strand of CAYVQQ010000281.1, from coordinate 1,452 downwards.
CCAGGGCGGCTGTTTCGAGGACTCACGCCCGACCACCCACGACAGCCCGACGTTCGCCGTGCACGACACGCTGTTCTACTGCGTGGCCAACATGCCCAGCGCAGTGCCCAAGACGTCGACTTACGCGCTCACCAACGCCACAATGCCATATGTGCTCCAGCTCGCCGACCAGGGTTGGCGGGGGGCCTGCCGGTCGGATCCGGCTCTGGCCAAAGGGCTTTCGACGCACGACGGTGCGCTGCTGTCCGAACGTGTCGCCGCCGATCTGGGCCTGCCGTACACCGAACCGGCGAGCCTGCTGGCCTGACAGCTAGTCCAGCAGGCCGGCGATGATGTCGGCCGCTGGTCCGGTCTGCGCGTGCTGGAACGCCGTTCCGGCCCACAGCGGAAACCCGTTCGGGTCCTCCAAGGCGGCCGCGGCTTTCCGGATGGGCAAGGTCATCTGGTTGACCTCCGGGTAGCCCAGCGGCGCCACGTTGTCGAGCGTCCGGGTGAAGTCGTTCTCCAGCCCGCGGGCGTAGCGCCCCGAGAACGCACGCGTGACAACGGTGGTGGCGAACAGCGGGTTCTTCAAGGCCGTGCGGTGCGCCGGGTTGGTGCCCGCCTCGTCGGCCAGCAGCAGCGCGGTGCCGACCTGCGCGGCCACCACCCCCCGCTTCAGCACGTCGGTGACGTCCCGCGCGGTGCCGAGGCCGCCGGCCGCGACGAGCGGGACGTCATGGGCGCTGCGGATACGGGCGAGCAGCTGGTGCAGTGACTCCTCGGCGGGCTCCATGTCGGGGGCGAACGTGCCGCGGTGCCCACCGGCGGCGGGTCCCTGCACGACCAGGCTGTCGGCACCGGCGGCGACGGCCACGCCGGCCTCGTAGGTCGAGGTCACCGTGACCATCACCAACAGCCCCAGCGCCCCCAACCGGTGGATGACGTCAGGTGCGGGTACACCGAAGGTGAACGACACCAGCTCGGGACGCATGTCGGCGACCACCTCGAGCTTGCGCTCCCAGTCGTCGTCGTCGCCGTATTGGGGTCGGCCGACCTCCACCTGGTAGTGCTCGGCGATCTCGGCGAGCTCTTCGGCATAGTACTCCAGCTGCAGCCAGTCCGCGACGCTGGGTTGGGGCACGAAGATGTTGACGCCGAGTGGGCCGGTGGTTTCCGCACGCGCCGCGGCGATGTCAGCGGCGAGCTGGTCAGCGGTGCGGTACCCCCCGGGGATGAAGCCCAGCCCTCCGGCGTTGGACACTGCCGCAGCCAGCGCCGGAGTCCCGGGACCGCCGGCCATCGGCGCACCCACGATGGGCACCGCGATGTCCCAAAAGCCCAGTACCATCTGCGCTAAACTACCATCGCCCGAAGTTGTTGGGGCAGCTGGCGTTTCGCAGTATACGGACCAACAACGGCCGCGCCGTAGCATTGGTTTAACACCCTGCGGGCCACCGCGTTGACCTCCTC
>CAYVQQ010000280.1:0-3969 GCA_964453085.1 uncultured Mycobacterium sp. | reverse complement strand
ATCAGCTGATCGACCCCCTCGACGTGCAGCTGGACCGGGGCGAGTCGCTGGTGATCACCGGGCGCTCGGGGTCCGGCAAGACCACGTTGCTGCGCAGCCTGGCCGAGTTGTGGCCGTACGCATCCGGTACGCTCTGCCGCCCCGAAGGGGACAACGCGACGATGTTCTTGTCCCAGTTACCGTATGTGCCGCTGGGCGACCTGCGCAGTGTGGTGTGTTACCCGAACACGCCCGAGAAGGTCTCCGATGCCGAGTTGCGCGACGTGCTGGGCAAGGTCGCCCTGAGCCCGCTGATCGGCCGCCTCGACGAGGAGCAGGACTGGGCCAAGGTGCTCTCCCCCGGCGAACAGCAGCGCGTCGCCTTTGCCCGCATCCTGCTGACCAAGCCCAAGGCGGTCTTTCTCGACGAGGCGACCTCCGCGCTCGACGAGGGGCTGGAGTTCGCGCTGTACCAGCTGGTGCGCGCCGAGTTGCCCGAATGCGTGCTGGTCAGCGTCAGTCATCGGCCCGCCGTCGAACAGCACCACGAAAGAAAGCTGCACCTGCTCGGCGGCGGTGACTGGCGGCTGGGCCCGGTGGAGAAGGAGCCCGCGCGGGTTTAGCCGGTACCCAGCGGGTCGATGGTCCAGGCGATGTAGACCATCGCGGCCCCCGCCGTCGCGGTGGTCATGAAGTCGACGCCCTTGCTGCGTACCACCAGCAGACCGGCCCGGTCCTCGGGCAGCGCCAGTCGCAGCAGCGCGCCGACGCCGACGCCGACGCCCAGCAGCAGCGAGCCGCGACGCCAGAAGTTGGCCCCCGCCAACACGAAAGCCGCGGCGAAGATCAGCCCGACCAGCAGAATCGGCCACTGGGACCGCAGCAGGGCCCGTGCGCTCATTGCCGCTCGGCGCGCTCGACGACGTTGGTCAGCAGGAACGCGCGCGTCAAGGGTCCGACACCGCCGGGGTTGGGCGAGACGTGACCGGCGACGTCCCACACGTCCGGATGCACGTCGCCCACCAGGCCGTCCTCGGTGCGGCTGACGCCCACGTCGATCACCGCGGCACCGGGGCGCACCATGTCGGCGGTCAGCATGTGGGGCACCCCGACAGCGGCCACGATGATGTCCGCCTGGCGGGTCAGCGCCGGCAGATCGCGAGTTCCGGTGTGGCACAGCGCCACCGTGGCGTTTTCGGAGCGGCGGGTCAGCAGCAGCCCCAACGGCCGGCCGACCGTCACGCCGCGGCCCAGGACGACCACGTGCGCCCCGGCGATCTCGACGCCGTAGCGCCGCAACAGATGCACGATTCCGCGCGGAGTGCACGGCAACGGCCCCGGCGTGCCGAGCACGAGCCGACCGAGATTGGTCGGGTGCAGCCCGTCGGCGTCCTTGTCCGGGTCGATCCGTTCCAGCGCCGCGTTCTCGTCGAGATGGCCGGGCAGCGGTAACTGCACGATGTAGCCGGTGCACTCGGGGTTGGCGTTGAGTTCGTCGATGACCTCGTTCAGCGCGGCGGTGCTGACGTCGGCGGGCAGCTCCCGTCGGATCGACGTGATGCCGACCTTGGCGCAGTCGGCGTGCTTGCCGCGCACGTAGGCCTGCGAGCCGGGATCGTCACCGACCAGGATGGTGCCCAGTCCGGGGGTGCGCCCCGAAGCGGTCAACGCGGCCACCCGCTGTTTCAGGTCGACGAATATTTCGTCGCGGGTGGTCTTGCCGTCCAGTGCGATTGCGCCCACACCTCACAGTCTGGCACGCGCCAGGTTCAAGCTCCTCGCACGGCGCGTCGCCGGGCCATCCAGCCCAGCCCGCTGACGATGCACGCCACGGGCGATCGGGCTGGAGGGGAAGCTTCGTTGCACCGGATAAAGTTGTTTCGATGAGTGCACCCGCCCCGCCCGTCCTGACCGTCCGCTACGAGGGTGGAGAACGCACCTTCGCGGCGGGCCACGACGTGGTGGTCGGGCGCGACCTACGCGCCGACGTGCGGATCACCCACCCGCTGATCTCGCGGGCCCACCTGCTGCTCCGTTTCGACCAGGGCCGGTGGTTGGCGATCGACAACGGTTCGCTCAACGGGACCTTCGTCAACGGCCGACGCGTTCCCATCGTCGACATCTACGACGGTCAGTCCGTCAACATCGGAAACCCCGACGGGCCGCGACTGAGCTTCGAAGTTGGCCGGCACCGGGGCATGGCCGGGCGTCCCCCCGAGACCGAATCGATGCGCCTCTCGTCGGGAACGGCCCAATCCCCGGGCCCGGCCTGGTCCGCGTCGCCCGCCGCCCCTCCCGCTCCCCCCGCCCCGCCCGGCCCGCCGCACGGCTGGCCGCCGGGCCCCCCGCCGCGACCGCGCCCGAGCCCGCCGCCGCACGGCCAACCGGTGCGCCCCGCGGTCACGGTGGGACCGCGACCGCTCCCGCATCCCGCGAGCCCACCGCCCCCGCCCGGCAACTACCAACCGCACCCGAACATCCCCGCGCCGGGCCCGCGGGTGTCCTCGCAGTCCGCACCGCCGACCCAGATGGCGGCACCCAGCGCCGGCGGGGAACCGGAGGCGGCGAACCTGGCGACGAAGATGATGCAGGCGCTGATGCCGTCCCGGTCCGGGGCGCTGCAGAAGCCGGCCGGCGCGATCACGATCGGCCGTGCCACCGACAACGAGATCGTCATCCAGGACGTCCTGGCGTCGCGCCATCACGCGTTCATGATCCAGACCCCGTTGGGCATGGAGATCCGCGACGCGCACAGCGTCAACGGCACGTTCGTCAACGGTGTGCGCGTCGGGTCGGCGGTGCTCACCGAGGGCGACGTGGTCACCATCGGCAACGTCGACCTGGTGTTCACCCGCGGGACCCTGGTCCGGCGGACCGAGGCCGCGACCCGAACCGGCGGTCTGGAGGTGAACTCGGTCTGCTTCACCGTCGAGCACGGCAAGCAACTGATCGACCACATCTCGATGACCGCCCGTCCCGGGACGCTGACGGCCATCATCGGCGGGTCCGGCGCCGGTAAGACCACGCTGTCGCGGCTGATCGTCGGGTACACCAGCCCCAGCTCGGGCTCGGTGTGCTTCGAGGGGCACGACATCCACAAGGAATACGCGTCCATGCGCAGCCGGATCGGCATGGTCCCGCAGGACGACGTCGTGCACCGCCAGCTGACTGTCAACCAGGCCCTCAACTACGCCGCCGAGCTGCGCCTGCCGCCCGACACCAGCAAAGAGGAGCGGGCGCAGATCGTCGCGCAGGTCCTCGAAGAACTCGACATGACCAAGCACGCCGACACCCGGGTCGACAAGCTGTCGGGCGGCCAGCGCAAGCGCGCCTCGGTGGCGCTCGAGCTGCTCACACAACCGTCGCTGCTGCTGCTCGACGAACCCACCTCGGGCCTGGACCCGGCGCTGGACCGCCAGGTCATGCTGATGCTGCGCCAGCTCGCCGACGCGGGCCGCGTGGTGCTGGTGGTCACCCATTCGGTGTCCTACCTGGAAGTCTGCGACCAGATCCTGCTGATCGCACCCGGCGGCAAGACCGCGTTCTGCGGCCCCCCCGACCAGGTCGAGGCCGCCATGGGCACCCGCAACTGGGCGGACATCTTCGCCAAGGTGGGCGCCGACCCCGACGAGGCCAACCGCCGCTTCAAGGAGCGCGAGGGCCACGCGGAGCGGCCACCGTCCCCGCAGAGCCCGGCAGACCTGGGCGAGCCCCCCAAGGTTGACCTGTGGCGGCAGCTGTCCACGATCGCCCGCCGGCAGGTCCGGCTGGTCATATCCGACCGGGGATACACGATCTTCCTGGCGGTGCTGCCGTTCCTCATCGGCGGCTTGTCGCTGACGGTGAAGGGGTCCAACCCCGGCCTCGGGCCGGCCAATCCGCTCGGCTCCGCGCCCACGCAGCCGCAGTACATCATGGTGCTGCTCAACATCGGCGCCGTCTTCATGGGCACGGCGCTGACGATCCGCGACCTGATCGGCGAGCGCCCCA
>CAYVQQ010000279.1:3396-4004 GCA_964453085.1 uncultured Mycobacterium sp. | reverse complement strand
CGCCTCGGCCATGCCGCGTCTGGCGCCGCACGCCGCGCAGGTAATCATCGAGCCGACGCTCTGCCCGACGTTGGGGTCGTGCATCCTGAGGTCAGGCCGCTCGGCTTTAGGGCACGGCGCGCCGCGATGCACCCACAGGTCGTAGGGGAACTCGTCGAGGTGGCCGTTGGTGCAAGTCAGCAGGTGCTGGGCGGGCACCGCGGGGCTCTCCCGTCTGCGGGACTTCACGCCCGATCGCTGGGCGCCCCGGCCCGGGCAGCTCTTGTGGGTGAACTGCGCCAGATCCGGACGGAAGGGGTGGGCGTTGGTGTAGGTGAACCGCGGTAGCGGACCCAGATAGTCGCAGCCGGTGCAGCGCAACCATTGCGGGAAGACCCGAGCCGGGATGCCCAGGTCTGCGCCGTCTTTGGCGAACGCGTTCTGCTTGGGTTGCCAGGGGTAGCGCCGCAGCGCCTCCACCTGATGGCCCAGGTGCATCCGAACGACATTGAGCAGCCGCGGCTCGATGATCGTCGGAATGTGTTGGCGCCGTTTCCAGATGGGCTCCCAGTCGTCGAGGCCGGCAGGCATCACCGAGAATCCCGGCAGGTCCATGATGGCGCCTGGGC
>CAYVQQ010000279.1:0-3386 GCA_964453085.1 uncultured Mycobacterium sp. | reverse complement strand
TGTACAGCAGCGATGACGGGCGCGCCGAGCCCACCTTGGCGCGGTTTTTCACCACCGCGTCTTCGGCGTCGGCCAGCGGGTCCAGCGTTTCGGCCGGATCGTGCAGCATCACCTCGTCAGTGGCTGTCTGAGCCATCAGTCGTCCTCCCCCACTGGCAGCGTCCACCGGGGTGCGCCGTCGGGAACATGAGCGAAGAGGCGCTCCGGGATCGGGCTGACCAGAATGTTGATCTCTGGCTGCACCTCGCGCATCGAGTTCGCCACCACGAACGGCGGCTGCGCCGACGAGCCGGCATCGACTTTGGCGTTCTCCGGGCTTATGATCAGCGGCAGGTACTTGTCTCCTTCGCCGACCCGCTCATAGACCAGCGTCTTGTGCTGCTCACTGGCGCGTCCGGCCCGGTCCACCCACCGGTCGATCCGATTCACCAGCAGATCACTGGCGTGCTTCACCGCTGCCTCGTCCTGGGCCGCCGCGGCGATCCGCGTCTTGAGCCGTTCAGCGATCCGCTCCACCGACGCGCGCTGCTGTTTGATCCGCCATGCGTCACGCTCGCCTGACAGCCCTTCTGCCACCGGCGCCTGCATCACCCGAACCGCGCTGACCAGCAGGCCGTCCAGCCCCCGTTCCAGCGACGTCGGCGAATACGGCGTCACCGACAGCGCTTCCACTTGCGAGTAGAAGGTCTCGTGGTAGTGGCGGAACTGCTCGTAATGGGCCAGATCGCGCGGGCGCGCCCAATTGCCCACCGTGACAACCAGACCTGGTCGCTGCGGGTCGCGGCCCACCCGCGATGAAGCCTGGATGTATTCGGCGGTGTTCTTGGGCTGGCCGACCACGAGCATCAACCCGAGGCGCTGCACGTCCACCCCGACCTGCAGCATCGAGGTGGCCAAGACGACATCAAAAGGCGGTTCTTTACGGTTTGGGACCTTCTTGTTCTCGCGCTGAGCCGCCATGCGGGCCTGGAACGCCGCGGTGGTGTCGTAGTCGGGGTCGAACTCCAGCCCCAGCCGATCCAGGGTGCGGCCGATCTCCGAGGAGGCGATCCGGGCGGTCAGCTCGCCGGTGTTCAGCAGACCGAACTCGGCGCCGAGTCGCGGCGGGAACCCGGAATCCTTGCGGGGCCGCTTCACTCGGTTCTGCACGTCATCACCCAGGTAGCGGGACATGCCCGCCAGTTCCCTGGTGGCGTTGAAGTAGCCGACCAGGGTCATGTAGGGGTCAGCGGCGATCCCGCTGCGGTCGAACAGCAGCTGACCGGCCGACAGCAGCACCTCTGATACCCGGATCTCGGCGCTGGCCAGTCGGACCCCGTGGGCGCTCACCCCGATGTAGCGGCGGCCGGGAGTGGCTGTGGTGATCGGGATCTCGCGGGAAAAGAAGGTGTCGGCGACGTCGAGCACCTGCGGCGGGAAGATCTCGACCCGCCGGCCGTAGAGGCCGCGCACCTGGTCTGCGGCGTTGCGCACAGTGGCCGTCGACGCGACGATCACCGGTCGCACCGGCGTGCCGTCCGGCCGCTCCCAGGAGGCGAGGGTTTCCACCGCCACCTCGAACAAGCCGACTGAGGTGCCCAGCGCGCCGGTGATCAGGTGCAGCTCATCCTGGATGATCAGATCCGGCGGCCGCAGCCGGCCCACCGGGTGCACCGTGGCCGTGGGGTATCCGTTCACCGCGGGATGCGCGGTCGAGATGGTGCACGCCGTGGAGTCGGGGTGTACGTAGCCGTGGCGGGCGCAACGCCGACTGACGTAACCGAACAGTGCAGCGGCTTCAGCCTCGCGGGCCAGGCGGGCGAACTTGTCGACGGTGGCGATGACGAACACCGGGGTGAGCCGGTAGATCTCCTCGTCCACGGTCAGGATCGGCAAGCCCTCGCTGACCTGGCCGCCCTTGGCGAACGGGCAGCGGGCCAGATCGTCGCCGCAGTAGACGAACACCCGCCGCAGCGTGGCGTCGGCTTTGACCTGTGCCGCGGTGATCGGCGTGCCGCACCACGGACAACGCTGCACCTGCAGCACCGTCAGTCGGTGCGCCCCATATTCGTTGGCTTTGGTTAGCTGCTCGTCGGCTTCTTCGAACCGCTTCGGGCTGACATCGGTGCCCACCCACAACCCGATCCGGAAAGACTCGCTGCCCCAGATGGTTTCATCGGCTTGCCGTGCGAGCTCGGCCGCACACACTAAAGCGGTGGCCCGCTGGAACTGTTGGGCGGTCAAGAGCCGCAAGGTGTAGCGCATCAGCACGGCCACCCCGTCGCGGCCGTCCAGCGGACCATCCGCGGAGTCAACGACACCCTGGCGGCGGCGAATCGCGAACGTGAAAGCAGCCAGCCCCAGGTAGGCCTCGGTCTTGCCGCCGCCGGTCGGGAAGAACAAAAGTTCCACCCGGGAAAGGTGCTCGGCGCTGCGCAGCGGCGCCGCCGGGTCTGACAGCGCCCCGAGCTGGATCAGGATGAACGCTAACTGGAATGGCCGCCAGGACGCGGCTTCCTCGGCCCGGCTAGCGACTTCACTGCGTGCGTCGGCGATCGACATCACCGGATTCGAGGCCCGCAGCGCCGCCACTTGGGAGGCGATGCGCTGATCGCGCATCACCGCGTTCATGAACTGAAAGCAGCGCAGCGCTTCGGTGTCGGTAACGACGTGGTCCAGTCCCCTCTGGAGTCGCCTGAGCGCGCGTCGCGCATCCAGCACCGCCAGGTCGGCGGCTTCGTGCAAGTGCTCAGGAAGCGCTTTAGCAGCCGCCTCCTGCTCGTCGATCCACCGCCCATAGCCGGCCACCAGCGGCTCCAACCCGGACCGGAGCTGCTCTCCGGTGGCCGTCGCCAGCGCGTGCATGGACAGCAGCGCGCCTTCCACTTCCCGGGCTTGGGTCTGCGGTGTCTCGGCGACCGGCAGCCAGGTGGTCCACACCGCCGAGGCGCGGCGCGACCCCTCCTTGACCGCCCAGTCGACCGAGCAGGTCCGCCCGATCGCGTATTCGAGTCGGTTGCGGTACTGCAGGTTCAGCTGCCGCACCTCGGGATCCGGCTCGGGCCAACCCCGTTCCAGCACATCGGAGACGGGCAGGAACACCTCAGCGCCACCGGCATCGACATAGAGTTTGGTTTGAAACATCCACATCCCGATGGGGATCGGTGTGGGTGTCTCGCGGTCGTTGCACAGTGCGATCTCGACAAGCACTCGCCCCCAGGCCGCGTCATCGTAGCGGTCGACCCGCAGGCAGATGGTGTCGCGCAGCGGGATCGTCGTTGTTTGACCGGTTTTCAGCCCGGCCAACCGGATGGTGCGGGGTTCCTCGATCGGGATGCGCTGGAAGTGGCGGATCGGGCGACCAGCCTTGGTCAGCTTGTCGGTCTGAACCGTCTCGTAGGTGCCCC
>CAYVQQ010000278.1:0-4031 GCA_964453085.1 uncultured Mycobacterium sp. | reverse complement strand
GAGGCGGCCGCGCTCGCCATCGACACCGACGCCGGACCCGACCACGGCCCGGAGGTCAGCCCGGAGATGACGGATCGGTACGACGCCGCGGTCAGGTGCAGGTCGGCGGCCAGTTTGTCCCAGGCCGCGGCAGCGGCCAGCAAGGACCCCGACCCGGGGCCGGTGTACATACGCCCGGAGTTGACCTCCGGCGGCAACAGCGCAAAGTCCAGTGCGCCACACCTCCTTTCGCTGGCCTCGGCTGTTCGGCCTGCTCGTGAGCATGGCGGCCGTGCGAGTCAATCGCACAGTCTATGGCTCCGTGCGCGGCCGGCCGCGCTGTCCCGCGTGCCGACACGCTGGGAGCGACGTCGGGGCTCAGACCGTTCATCGATGCCGCGGGACTTTGCGGAGCACACCGTCATACCCATCGCTTGCAAACTCCGAGCCCGATGCTCGATTCAGCGAGGGCGACCGCGATTCGACACGCCCCGGCAGGGGCGGCTTGGTGGTCGGCGACGAAGCGTACCTGGCGGCCCCACGCGCAGGTGTCAGTGCGCCTGGGTAGGGAAAACTTCCGCCTCGTGGTGCGCGCGCCGGTTGCGGCCCAAATCCTCCCGGATCGCGCCAACGTCAGGCCCGCCCGCTCAGTGGGGCGTCCACACCGTCCCCGGGGCGGAATCCCGGTCGGGGCGGTTCGATCATCGGGAGACGCACTCGAAACACCGTTCGGCCGTCGGCGGATTCGGCGGTGACAGAGCCCTTGTGTGCCTTGACGATCGAACTGACGATGGCCAGTCCGAGCCCGAGGCCGATGTCCGGCCCGCTCGATCTGGAGGTGTCGCCGCGGGCGAACCGCTCGAACAACCGGGGGAGCAGCGCTGGGTCGATCCCGGGCCCGTCGTCTGCCACGCTCAGTTCGGCATAGGGCGCGCCCCGGCCGCCGTCGGAGGCGACGTGGCAGCTGATCGCGGTCGTGACGGTGACGCCGGGCGGCGTGTGCACCCTGGCATTACGGAGTAAGTTGCTGACCAGCTGGTGCAGGCGGGCGGGGTCAGCGCGCACCCACACCGGGCCGTCCGGCAGTTTCGTGACCCAATGGTGGTTCGGTGCCGCGACCGCCGCGTCGTTCACCGCGTCGGTCACCAGGCCCCCCAGGTCGACGTCTTCGGGATGCAGGTCCACGCCTTCCCCGAGCCGTGACAACAGCAGTAGCTCCTCGACGAGCACCGCCATCCGCTGCGCTTCCGACTCGATGCGGGCCAGCGCGTATTCGGTGGTCGGCGGCAGCTTCGAACTGTCCTGGCGGGTCAACTCGGCATAGCCCTGGATCGCCGCCAGCGGCGTACGCAACTCGTGGCTGGCGTCGGTGATGAACTGGCGCATCCGCAAATCGGATTCGGCGCGATGCGCCAGGGCACTGTCGACGTTGTCCAGCAACCGGTTCAGCGTGTTTCCGACCACCCCGACTTCGTTGTCGGGGTCGGTGTCCTCTGGCGGCACCCGCACGCTGATGCGCTGGTCGCCGTCCGTCAGCGGCATCGCGGCGACCTCGGCTGCCGTGGCGGCCAGGCGGCGCAGCGGGCGGAGTGTGTAGCCGACCACCCAGACCGTGAGCGCCGCGGTCACCGCGAGGGCGGCGGCGACCAGCACCGCGGTGGTGATCTGTTTGCGGGTGATGATCTTGTCGGCACGCTGCAGCGAGAGCCCGACGAGAAGCCGGTCGCGCCCGTCAAGGTGGCTGGCCACTCGGTAGGTGCCCAGGCTGCCCAGGTGTTCCGTCCGGGGCCGCCCGTCGGCCTGCGACCGCAGTTCCAGGGCGCGCACCACGTCGGGCGGCGCCGGCCGCGCCTCAGCCTGGGAGAATAGCGCCGACCCGACAACGGTCCCGTCGCGCAGCACGGCGATGAGGTTGCCGGGCGTCTGGTCGGTGAAGTGCAGCATGGCCTGCCCCAGCGGCGGGGTGGCGGCCTGCTCGGAGGTGTGTTCGCCGTGGCGGTACCTGTTGTAGGAGTTGCTCAATGCCTCCAGGGACTCGGCGATGTCTTCGTCGTTCATCGCGGTGACATAGCCGCGCAGGCTGAGCACCGAGACGACGCCGACGGCCACCAGCACCACGCTGACCACGGCCAGCACCCCCAGCAGCAGCTGGTGGCGGAGCGAACGGGGGAGCCACCGAGGCGTGTTGCGCTGGCGGGTCATTCCGGTGGCCGCAGCACGTACCCGACGCCGCGGACGGTGTGGATCATCGGCTCCCTGCCGGAGTCGATCTTTTTCCTGAGGTAGGAGATGTACAGGTCGACGATGCTGGTGCGGCCGGCGAAGTCGTAGTTCCAGACGTGGTCGAGGATCTCGGCGCGGCTGACCACCCGGCGCGGATGGCGCATGAGGAACCTGAGCAGCTCGAACTCGGTCGATGACAGCGACACCGTCGCGCCGTCGCGGGTGACCTCGCGGCTGGCGGTGTCGACACGCAGGTCGCCGACCTCGAGCATGTCCGCGGTCGGTGCGGGTTGGTGGCTGGAACGGCGCAGCAATCCGCGCAGCCGGGCGACCAACTCCTCGAGGCTGAACGGTTTGGTCATGTAGTCGTCGGCGCCCGCCGTCAGGCCGGTGACCCGATCCATCACCGAGTCACGCGCGGTCAGAAACAGTGTCGGGGTATAGGCGTCCGACTCGCGGATGCGCTCCAGGATACGCAACCCGTCCACGTCGGGCAGCATGATGTCGAGGACCAGCACGTCGGGGTTGACGGTGGCGAATTTCGCGATGGCCTCGCGCCCGTTGTGGGCGACTTCTACGACCCAACCCTCGTAGTGCAGCGCCATCTTCACCAAGTTGGTCAGCGCGGGCTCGTCGTCCACCAGCAAAACCCGGATCGATGAGCCGTCCGCTCGGTAGATCCGCGGCAGCTGGCCGAGCACTGCCTGGCGCGGGTGCTGGCCGCCTGCGTGTTGCGACATTGCCGTCATGTTCCCCCATTTTCACAAACCACACACGCGGTTGTCACGAAGTTCATAGGGTTCTCAAATGAAATCGTGGTCGGCGAGTGGACCGGACCGGCCGGACAAATATGTGTTCCATATGTGTTGCGTCGGAGCGCTTGAGATTCGCTGCGTACCGAAAAATACTGGGATGCGTGGTCGTTGGCCCGACAGAACCGAACCTCACGGAACTGAACCTCTTTGGGGCGAGGCTGGCCAAATCAACGATATGAAAACTGATTTCATTGACAATCGCCCCATGTGCAGCCGACGGCAGGGGACAACGCGGTCCTGACTTTCGTCGAACAAATGGTTTCGTTTCGTGACGAACGTCGGTAGATCCCAGTGTGTTTCCTGATGAGGCTGGTAACGGCGACACCTCTCGCGCATGCCGCCAAGCGGTGAAGCCGGCAGTTGCCAACAACGCGGCACGTCGGGGATGGCGGCATGACCGTCCCACCGCACAGTCCCACAGCCACCCCGGCGGGATCGGATCTCGGCGCCGGGCCGCCGTCCCGGTCGCGGCCGGGCGGGGCAGCCGGCGGCGGAACGCGCCCACTCGAACAGGTGCGTGCCGTAGCCGGCGAACAACCGTCGGGAACGAGCGAGGGGAGAATGAATGGATTTCGGTGCGCTGCCGCCGGAAATCAACTCGATCCGGATGTATGCGGGACCGGGAGCGGGAACGATGCTGGCCGCGTCGGCGGCCTGGGAGTCGCTGGCCGCCGAATTGCAGGATGCCGCCACCGGGTACCAGTCCGTGATCACAGGTCTGATCGACGAGTCGTGGACGGGCCCGACGTCGATGGCGATGGCGGACGCCGCAGCCCCCTATGTGACGTGGATGCGGACCACCGCCGAGCAATGCCGGCTCGCCGCCACCCAGGCCACCTCCGCGGCCGCCGCCTACGAGACGGCCCATGCGATGACGGTGCCGCCTCCGGTGGTCGTGGACAACCGGGTTCGGTTGGCGACGCTGGTGGCGACCAACTTCCTGGGCCAGAACACGCCGGCGATCATGGCCACCGAGGCACAGTACGCTGAGATGTGGGCCCAGGATGCCTTGGC
>CAYVQQ010000277.1:0-4092 GCA_964453085.1 uncultured Mycobacterium sp. | reverse complement strand
CGGTGACCTCGAAGGTCTCCTCGAACTTCTTGACGAAGTCCGACAGCTCCAACAAGGTCATTTCCTTGAACGCGTCGAGCAGTTCGTCGCTGGACATCTTTGCCATGGTGTGGGTCCTTCCTGGTTTCGGTGTGGGGTTTATTCGGCTTCGGCCGGGGTCTCAGCAGATTCCGTGGGGGCTTCCGCAGCTGATGGTGAGGCCGGCTCGGCAGTCGGCTCGGAGGCCTTCTTCTCCTGCAGCGCCGCCGCCAGCCGGGCGAATTGCGAGACCGGCGCATTGAACAGCCCGGCCGCCTTGGCGAGGTTGCCCTTCATGGCGCCGGCCAGCTTGGCCAGCAGCACCTCGCGGGATTCGAGATCGGCGATGCGCTCCACCTCGGCGACCGTCAGGGCGCGGCCGTCCATGTAGCCGCCCTTGATGACCAGCGCCTTGTGCTCCTTGGCGAAGGTCTTGATGGCCTTGGCGGCGTCGACGGGCTCGCCGTTGACGAACGCGATGGCCGTCGGGCCCACGAACAGCTCGTCGAGCCCCTCGATTCCGGCCTCCGCCGCGGCCCGCTTTATCAGCGTGTTCTTGGCGACCGAGTAGGTGGCCGACGCCCCCAGCGACCGGCGCAACTCGGCCAGGTTGGTCACCGTCAAGCCGCGATATTCGGTGATCAGGGTGGCAGTCGAGCCCTTGAACTGCTCGGCGATGTCTGCAACGGCGGTGGCCTTGTCAGCCCTGGCCATGCATACCTCCTGGTGTGGTCGTGTCGATGTGACCCACACAGGAACGACGAACGCCCCGGCGCAGAAACGGCCGGGGCGTCAAGGGGGGCGCCGGCGTGCGCCGGCGATGATGCCTCGTCCTCCTGCGCGGGCCGCCGGGCTGCTCCCGGACCTTCGACCGATTTCTCGGTGACCGACGGTCTTCGGTGGATCGACGATCAGGATAGCCCGACCACCCGCGGTCGGCCAAAACGACGCGACATCGAGGACCGCCGCCCCGAGCCGACGACGACATTCACGCCACGGCAGGATCCAGCGTGGCGAGCCTGGCCGCGCCGACCAGGCCGGCCTCCCCTCCGAGCTCTGCGGGCACCACCCGCAGGCCGGCCAGGAACGCCAGCCCGGCGTAGTCGGCCAGCGCCGCGCGCAGCGGGTCGAACAGCAGGGGACCCGACCTCGCGACCCCTCCCCCGACGACGACCAGGTCCAGGTCGCAGACCGCGGCCACCGAGGCGATCGTCGCCGCCAGCGCGGTGGCGCCCCGGTGGAATGCCCGCTGCGCCACCGGGTCACCGGCCGCCGCCGCGGCGGACAGGCCCCGAGCTCCGGTGCCATGCGGTGCGGACCACCCGTGGGCCCGCGCCCAGCGCACCATCGAGGGTCCCGACGCCACCGTCTCGACGCAGCCGTGGCCGCCGCACGTGCAGGGCCGCCCGTCCTGTTCGACCACCACGTGGCCGACGTGCCCGGCATTGCCGGTGCGCCCGAGGTAAGGCACGCCATCGAGCACCAGCCCGCCGCCCACGCCGGTGGAGACCACCATGCCCAGCATGAAACGCGCCCCGCGCCCCGCTCCCCGCCAGTGCTCGCCCAGGGCCATGCAGATGCCGTCGCCGGCCAACCGCACCGGCGCGGCCGGTATCAGGGCCGCGACCCTGTCCCGCAGCGGGAAGCGCTGCCAGCACGTGATGTTGATCGGGCTGACGGTTCCGTGGCGCAGGTCGATGGGGCCGGCCGCCGCGATGCCGACGGCGCCGATGGGCGCATCGGCCACCCGTTGCGCGTCGGCGATCGCAGCGGCGACGGCATCCCACACCCCCTCGGGGACGCCGTCGGTGGGGGTGGGGCGCACCGCGGTGTGCACCAGCGCGCCCGTGGCGTCGGCCAGCCCGGCGGCGATCTTGGTACCCCCGATGTCCAGGCAGAGGGTGTACATGGCGCTCAGTGCCGGTGGGTGTTGTCGGGTTGGCGCGGATCCCCGGGATGCTCGTACCCGGGGGCCAGCCGGACCAGCGCCTCCAGGCGCTCGTCCAGCCACATCCGGAAGGCGCGGCGCCGCGCGGCGCCCAGCAGGTGCTCGGCGACCGCGCACCGCACCTCCGCCAGCGGTGGGGCGAACCTCGGGGGGGCCCGCCAGCCGTGCCCGGCCGGGATCGGCTCGGCGAACCGCAGCGGATTGCGCAGGTGGTAGGCGGCGATCTCCTCGTCGGTCACCGCGATCCCGGCGGTGACCGCGACGAACAGCACCCGGGCGCGCGGATCGCCCAGCACCGCGGCGGCGACGCTGCCGATCTCGAGCCGGGCCGTGCCGTCGGGCAGCACCTCGGCCTCGGTCGGGGCGCTGCCCGCGGTGAGCCCGCGCGCGGCCGCCTCGGCGGCCACCACCCGCTCGGTGACGATCAGCTGGGTCAGCCAGCGCCGCAGCTGCCGCCCCTCGCCGGTGCCGGCGGCCGGCAGCGCCGCTGCCAGCGGTCCGCCGCGCAACCGCGCCTCCCGCGCGTCGACCTCGGCGAGCGCGACGGGCGCGCCGCCGACGGTGGCGACCGGCTGGAGGTTCATGCCACGGTCACCCGCACCGCCGGCGAGTAGATCAGCCGACCCGCACAGCCCACCCGGACCAGAGCCCACCAGTGGCCCGGCTCCAGCCACGCCGGCGGGGTCACCTCGAACCCCAGCTCGACGGTGCCGCCGGCGGGCAGCACGGCACCGCGCGCGGCCGGGCCGATCCACTCCCAGGTGCCCCACGGGCTGATCAGATGCGCCTCCACCGCCACGTCAGCCCGGGCGCGCGTGCCGACCCGCACAGCCAGCCGAGCGGCATCGCCGGCGCGCAGCGTGACGTCGGCGGGCCCGTCAACGAGGTAGGCCAGTCCGCCGGGGTCCGTGTCGCCGCCCACCGTCACCACGCATACATCCTCGACCACCTGGCGCCACGCCGCGGGGATTTCGCCGCCACCCAGGCGAAGCTGCGCGCGGACGGGATAACGCCCGGGCCGCGCGCACGACGGGATCGCCACCGCCACCTCGGCTTCCCGGTGCCCGCCGGGATCCAGGTCCACGGGCAGCGAGCCCGGCATGACCGACCAGCCGTCCGGGCACACCAGCGTCACCGCGCCGTCCAGCGCGGCATCGCCGCAGTCACTGGCCGCGGTCAGCCGCAACAGCACCTCGGTGCCGGGTTCGGCGGACACGCCCGCGGGGTGCAGGTGGACGACCGCGGGCAACCCGCCGAGCGGCGCCGGCCCCCGGTTGTGCAGCCAGTAACGTGCGTAGAGCGGCTGGGCGGCCTCGGCGTGCGGCGCGAGATCGACGGAATCCCCTGTTGCCCTTGGCGTTTTGAGTCGCGCCAGCACGGTGGCCACCTGGTATCCGTGCAGGTGCACCGCCTCGACGGGTTCGCCCGCCTCTTCCAGCAAGTCGGCGCCGCGCAGGCCGGTGATCGCGGCGATCGACGAGCCCAGCACCACGCGGGTGGGCACCCCCGTCGTCTGCACCAACCGCAACGCCACGGCGCCGGGGTCGACCGGCCGGGCGCTGCCCGCCGCCAGCGGGTTGCCCGCCGCCTTGAGGGCCGCCACCGTGACCGCGTCGGCGGGCTCGGCGTGCAACAGCGACCCGGTCTTCGGCAGCAGCCGGCGCCGGCCGGGGACGACGACGGCATGCAGCGGATGGGAGAACTCCGCGCTGCGCGCCGGGATCCCGGCGCGCCGCCAGTCGCCGTCGCCGCAGGCCAGCGCGTAATCGAAGGCGTGCGTCCAGTGCTGGAGCTGAAAGTTCGATCCGTCGGGCGCGGTGCGACGCGGCTCGTCGGTCCAGACGCCGGACGGCCAGCCGGTGCAGGACCGCAGCAACGCGGTGTGCAGCGTGCCATCGGTGTCGACGGCGAAGCCGGGCACTCCGCGGTTGAGCACCGCGACCGTACGGTCTTCGCTGGGACCCATCCCCGACGGCGCCCGCTGCGCCACCCGTATCTCGGCGTCGGCGAGGTCCTCGGCCACCGCCGCGATCTCGGCGCGCAAGCTTTGCTCGTCGCGGCCGGCGATCACCAGCACGGGCAGGGCCCGGGGCGGGCGCAGGTCGGCGCCGGGCACCCAGACCGCG
>CAYVQQ010000276.1:0-4124 GCA_964453085.1 uncultured Mycobacterium sp. | reverse complement strand
CGACTTCGCCCGCGACCGGGCCCGCGTGCTGCACAGCGCGGCGTTACGCCGGCTTGCCGACAAGACGCAGGTCGTCGGACCCCGTGAAGGCGACACTCCGCGGACCCGGCTGACGCACTCGCTGGAAGTGGCTCAGATCGGGCGGGGGATGGCGGTCGGGCTGGGCTGCGACCCCGAGCTGGTGGAGTTGGCCGGCCTGGCTCACGACATCGGGCATCCGCCCTACGGCCACAACGGCGAGCGCGCGCTCGACGAGCTGGCCGCCGCCTGCGGCGGCTTCGAAGGCAACGCCCAGAACTTCCGCATCCTGACCAGGCTCGAGCCCAAAGTGCTTGATGCGCGAGGTGAAAGCGCGGGGCTCAACCTGACCCGGGCGGCCCTGGACGCCGTGACGAAATACCCGTGGACGCGTGCGACGGGACGGCGCAAGTACGGCTTCTACGACGAGGACCGCGAACTGGCGGACTGGGTGCGGGCCCGCGCACCCGTGGACCGGGTATGCCTGGAAGCCCAGGTCATGGACTGGGCTGACGACGTCGCCTATTCCGTGCACGACATCGAGGACGGCGTCGTCTCCCAGCGTATCGACCTGCGCGTGCTCGCCGACGACGACGAGGCCGCCGCGCTGGCAGAGCTGGGCGAGAGCGAGTTCTCGCGGGTGAGCGCCGACGACTTCATGGCGGCCGCCCGCAGGCTGTCGGCGCTGCCGGTGGTCGCCGCGGTCGGCAAGTACGACGCCTCGCTGGCGGCCGCGGTCGCCCTCAAGCGGCTGACCAGTGAACTGGTGGGGCGGTTCGTCTCGGCCGCGATCGCGGCTACGCGGGCCGCGGCGGGTCCCGGACCGCTGGTGCGCTACCGGGCCGACCTTCAGGTGCCCGACGTGGTGCGCGCCGAGGTCGCCCTGCTGAAGATCCTGGCGCTGCAGTTCATCTTGTCCGACCCGCGGCATCTGGCCGCCCAGGCCCGGCAGCGCGAACGCATCCAGCGGGTGGCGCACTGGCTGTATTCGGGGGCGCCGCGCACCCTCGACCCGATCTTTGCCGCCGCGTTCACCGCCGCTGCCGATGACCGCGCCCGGTTCCGTGTCATCGTCGACCAGATCGCGTCCTACACCGAGGGGCGGCTGGAGCGCATCGACACCGGCCGGATCGGTTCGTAGCCGGGCGACGCAGCGGGTCGCAAACGGCGTGATCGGCCCGGCCTCGCTGGTTGACGGCCTCGGCGCCGCGGAGTGAGCCTCAAGCCAGCTAGCGGCCTTAAACTGGCCGAATGTCCAGTCCTGCGGGTTCGGGGAATGCAGGCCGCCCCGGGCGCCGGGCCCGGATTCCCGACCGTGACATCGCCGCCATCCGCGAACGGGTCCACATCGAGGAGGTCGTCGGTGACTACGTCCAGCTGCGCAATGCCGGTGCCGATTCACTGAAGGGCCTGTGCCCGTTCCACAACGAGAAATCGCCGTCGTTTCACGTGCGCCCCAACCACGGCCACTTCCACTGCTTCGGCTGCGGAGAGGGCGGCGATGTGTTCGCGTTCGTGCAGAAGATCGAACACGTCAGCTTCGTGGAGGCGGTCGAACTGCTCGCCGACCGCGTCGGGTTCACGATCAGCTACACCGGCCCGGCCACCAGCGTGCAGCGCGACCGCGGCACCCGCAGCAGGCTCGTTGGGGCCAACGCGGCCGCCGCAGAGTTCTACGCCGCGGCGCTGGAGTCCGACGAGGCCGCGCCGGCGCGCCGCTACCTGGCGGAACGCAACTTCGACGCCGAGGCGGCCCGCCGTTTCGGCTGCGGGTTTGCCCCGTCCGGCTGGGACTCGCTGACACACCATTTACAGCGCAAGGGCTTCGACTTCAAGGAGTTGGAGGCCGCGGGCCTGTCCCGGCAGGGGCGGCGCGGGCCGATGGACCGATTCCACCGTCGGCTGCTGTGGCCCATCCGCAGCTCGGCCGGCGAGGTCATCGCGTTCGGCGCCCGTCGGATCTTCGACGACGATCCGATGGAAGCCAAGTACATCAACACCCCCGAGACACTGCTGTACAAGAAGTCGTCGGCGTTGTTCGGCATCGACCTGGCCAAGGGGGACATCGCCAAGGGGCACCAGGCGGTCGTCGTCGAGGGCTACACCGACGTCATGGCGATGCACCTGTCCGGGGTCACCACCGCCGTGGCGTCGTGCGGCACCGCGTTCGGCGACGAGCACCTGGGCATGCTGCGCCGGCTGATGATGGACGACAGCTTCTTCCGCGGCGAGCTGATCTATGTGTTCGACGGCGACGCGGCCGGCCGGGCCGCCGCGCTCAAGGCGTTCGACGGCGAGCAGAACCTGGCCGGGCAGTCGTTCGTCGCCGTGGCCCCCAACGGCATGGACCCCTGCGACCTGCGGCTGAAGTCCGGCGACAGCGCGCTGCGCGACCTGGTTGCCCGGCGCACGCCACTGTTCGAGTTCGCGATCCGCGCCGTGCTCGCCGAGACGGACCTCGACAGCGCCGAGGGCAGGGTCGCCGCGCTGCGCCGCTGCGTGCCGATGGTGGCCCAGATCAAGGACCCCACGCTGCGTGACGAGTACGCCCGCCAGCTCGCCGGCTGGGTTGGTTGGGACGACGTCGCCCAGGTCGTCGACCGGGTCCGGCGTCAGGCCAAGCGGCCCCCGGTCCCGGCCCGCGGTGCCCGGCGGAGGCCCGCCGCCCCCGTGGCACCGGCCGAGCCCGAAACGATGGCCGGGCGCCCCGACCCGCGCGATCCCAGCCTGTGGCCCCAGCGCGAGGCGCTCAAGGCGGCGCTGCAATACCCGGCGCTGGCCGGCCCGGTGTTCGACACCCTGACCGCCGAGAGCTTCACCCACCCCGGTTACGCGGCGGTCCGCGCGGCCGTCGAGGAGGCCGGCGGAACCTCGACCGGCCTCAGCGGGGCGGAGTGGATCGACATGGTCCGGCAGAAAACCACGTCGGCCCTGACCGCGGGCCTGATCAGCGAGCTCGGCGTGGAGGCCGTCCAGGTCGACGAGGAGAAGCTGCCGCGCTATATCGCCGGGGTGCTGGCCCGCCTGCAGGCCGTCTGGATGGGCAGCCAGATCGCCGACGTGAAGTCCCGGCTACAACGCATGTCGCCCAAGGAGCAGGCCGACGAATACCACGCCCTGTTCGGCGACCTGGTCGCCCTGGAGGCCTACCGGCGCAGCCTGCTGGAACAGGCTAGCGGCGACGATCAGACGGTGTGAGCGCCTCGTCGTCCGGCCGCTGCGCCCCGCGCTGTACGACGGTGGTCTCGGTGTCGATCTCGGTCAGCGTCACGAATCCAGCATCCGGTGAGATGCGGTTGGCGACCTTGCGCCGTCCGCCCTCGATCATCGATCTGACGACGGGACTGCCGGTCAGTGCGCGATACGTGCCGGTAATCTGTTCGTAGCGACGACGTCCTGCCTTCGTGCCCAGCACGTAGCCCAGGCCGAGTACCACGGCATACCGGATCAAAGCGTTCCTCCCGACAACGTACGGACTCCTCCATCCTGCCTCACCCGCGGGATGCCCGCGCGAGTGATCTCCTTGGCCGAGCAACCCGTGGGTTGCGCCCTGTAGTTGGGCGCGGGCGTGCCAGTACGCTAGAGTCGTCCCGCGGCCAGTCCCCTGTAGCTCAACTGGCAGAGCATTCGGCTGTTAACCGAACGGTTGGAGGTTCGAGTCCTCCCGGGGGAGCGTTTCTTCTGCTAAGAGTTGACCCGTAATTGAGGTGCCTTGAGGTTCCAGAGTCCGGCGAGGATCTGGAGGCTGTGGTTTGTGGCGTCGCCGCCTCGGCGGCACTGACGCAAGTATTTGCCGGTCTTTGATTCTGGCGATGACGTGTTCGACGCGGGCGCGGATGCGCCGGTGCTCCCGGTAGTGGTCGTCGCCGATGATGCGGCTGGTGTGGTCGCGGTGGGGGCCGGTGATGGTGGTGATGCCGCGGTAGCCGCCGTCACCGAGGATCTGGTGCTGGCCGGCGAGCAGATGTGCGGCTGTTGCGCGGGCGACGACGACGTCGTTGCGGTTACCCGGCCAGCAGCACGCGTCGAGTTTGCCAATCCCGACGATCCACGCACCGCGCGGGTCGACTACCGACTTGCCCACGCCCTACGCGACGGGCTGGCCT
>CAYVQQ010000275.1:0-4130 GCA_964453085.1 uncultured Mycobacterium sp. | reverse complement strand
GAGCCGGCCCGGGCAGGCCACGACGACGTCGACGCCGGACTTCAGCGCCGCCACCTGCCTGCTCTGCGACACGCCGCCGAAGATCGTCGTCACTCGCAGCCCGTTGACAGCGGCCAGCGGCTCCAGGGTCGTGGTGATCTGGGTGGCCAGTTCCCGGGTCGGGGCCAGAACCAGACCCGCCGGATGTGACGGACGGCGACGGCGTCCAGCCAGCCTGCTGACCAGCGGAATCGAGAAGGCGAGCGTCTTGCCGCTGCCGGTCTTGCCGCGACCGAGGACGTCTCGGCCGCGCAGTGTGTCGGGAAGGGTTTCGACCTGGATGGGAAACGGCTGGCTGATCCCGCGGGTGGCGAGCACGTCGATGAGTGGTTTACGCACGCCGAGATCGGCAAATGTCACGCCTGTGGTCACTGGATGTCTTTCAGCATCGGTGGTGCCGAGTTGGCGGCGAATTGCGCGCGTTCGGTCAGCACAAGTTGGCGAGATTGCCGGTGGGCAAAATCGATCGCCGCGATACGAACTGCGCCGGATTCAGCACGCCAGCCACACGATCGGGGCGGACGCCGGAAGGATGAAGATACGTTTCACGACGTGCCGGCCGCCACTGCGACGGCCGGCGTTGTCGCCAGCATAGCGCATACCGGCCGGGTGCGCGCCCGTCCAAGACCTGCGCGCCGCTCCCGCTGGCCGCCTGTACGGTTGAGGACGAATCGCGCGCCGCCGGTCACCACGAATCGGCTCGGCAGACTTCCCCTTTCGTAAGGACACACATGGACGAGTCGAAGCTGTTTTCCCACCCCGAGGCGCCGGAATACGTCGTCTCGGGCGAGGCCTCCGGGAAGCCGGTCGAAAACCCGGTCTTTTCGGACCGCCCAACGGCGACGCCGTAGCCCCCGCCAGAGCACGACACTGACGTAGGCGACGCGGAGGCGCCGCGGGGCCCAACCGGGAGCGCACCGGTGTAGTGCGAGACCGGGCTGCGCACGCAACCCGTCACGTTTCGACTGCAAAGTTTATAGTTTGTGCAACTATGGGGAGCTATGGCCAATCAGATGGGTCTCCGCGAACGCCGCCGCCGCCAGACCAGCATGGACATTCGGGACGCCGTCGTGCGCCTGGCCAGCGAACGCAGCTTCGACAGGGTGACCATCGACGAGATCTGCCTCGAGGTCGGCATCTCACCCCGCACCTTCTTCAACTACTTCCCCAACAAAGAGTCCGCGATCGCCTACGGCCCTTCCGACATACCCCCTGAACTGGTTGCCGAATTCGTCGCGGCCGGGCCCGCTCCCTACTCGGTGGTGCTGGCGGAACTGATCACGCTGGCCGCCCACCACCTCCGCGACGCCCCGCCCAAGCGCGAGCAGGCCGTATGCATGATGCAACTCGCCAAGACCACCCCGGCGGTGCTGGCCGCCTTCCTCGCCGACCTGGAGCGGTTCCAAACCCACCTCACCGACATCGTCGCGCGCCGACAGGGGATGCAGCCCGACGACGAGGTGCCCGCGATGATCTCCGCACTGGCGTTGACGGCCGTGCGCTCGGGCATCGAGCGTTGGTCCTCCGGCAAGCCCGAGGACGCCGACGACACGCCGATGCCCTACGTCGAACGCGCCGCCGCACTGGTCCACAGCATCTTCACGGAATGACGGAAATCACCGCCGATTACGTTGCATAGTCTGCAAAATATGCACCATATGTACTATGGTTTGATCGCGGTGCCGTGAACGGGCCCGGGGACGCGGAGCCATCGCAGGTCATGCCAAGCGCTTGCGAATTCTCTTGTAGTGCAATGGATCAGCGACCATCCCGGTCTCGCGCTCGGGGCGTCCCCGACGACGTCCACACCACCACTGCTGCACGACGCGGAAGGAAAGCGCCCGGGTGCAGATCGTGAAGATTGCGCGCAACGCGTGGCTACCGCTGGTGATCACGGCGGTCGTCGTGGTCGGGGGCTTCACCGTGGCGCGGGTGAAGACGTTCTTCAGCGCCGAAGATGCCGGCGTGTTGACCAGCCCCCGGCTCGGCGAATCTACGCCGTTCAAACCCAAGGTCGTCAAATACGAGATCTTCGGCTCGGCCCGTCGCGCCAACGTCAACTATCTGGATCTGTCCGCCGACCCACAGCGGGTCGACGGCGCACCGCTGCCGTGGACCCTGGTTCTCAGCACCACCGCCCCGTCCGTCTTCCCCAGCATCTCCGCACAGAGCGACGGTGACCAGCTGGGTTGCCGCATCACCATCGACGACGAAGTCAAGGACGAGAACATAACCACCGGCGTGCATGCCCTGACCTTCTGTCTGGTGAAGTCGGCATGAGCAGAGACCTCGACGACACGGCCCCCATCGCGCCGCAAAAGCAGCGGCCCACGATCCCGCGCCTCGTTCGCAAGTTCGCCGTACCCGTGATCCTCGGCTGGATCGCCGTCATCGCGGTCCTCAACACCGTCGTCCCCCAGCTCGATGAGGTGGGCAAGATGCGGTCGGTGTCGATGGCTCCCGACATCGCGCAGTCGATCGTCGCGACGAAGCGCATGGGCGCGGTGTTCCACGAGTACACGTCGAACAGCTCGGTGATGATCGTGCTGGAGGGCCAGCAGCCCCTCGCGGACGCGGCCCACGCCTACTACGACCAGATCGTCAAGAAACTCGACGCAGATACCAAACACGTTGAGCACGTCCAGGATATGTGGAGCGATCCGCTGACCGGGGCGGGCGCGCAGAGCAACGACGGCAAGGCCGCCTACGTGCAGGTTTACCTGGCCGGCAACCAGGGCGAAGCCTTGGCCAACGAGTCGGTCGAGTCCGTCCAGAACATCGTCAAGAGCGTCCCCGCCCCGCCGGGGGTCAAGGCGTACGTCACCGGGCCGGCGGCGTTGTTGGCGGACCAGCACGACGCCGGCGACCGCAGCCTGCGGCTCATCACGGCGGTGACGTTCACGGTGATCATCGCGATGCTGCTGCTGGTCTATCGCTCGATCGTCACGGTGCTGCTCACGTTGTTGATGGTGGTGTTCGAGCTTTCGGCCGCGCGCGGTGTGGTCGCCTTCCTCGGCTACTACAACATCATCGGACTCTCCACCTTCGCCACGAACCTGCTGGTCACGTTGGCGATCGCGGCGGCCACCGACTACTCGATCTTCTTTTTCGGCCGCTATCAGGAGGCCCGCTCGGTCGGCGAGACCCGAGAAGACGCGTACTACACCATGTACAAGGGCACCGCGCACGTCGTGCTCGGTTCGGGCCTGACCATCGCCGGTGCCACGTTCTGCCTGCACTTCACCAACCTGCCGTACTTCCAGACGCTGGGCATTCCGCTGGCGATCGGCATGGTGGTCGTCGTCGGGGCGGCACTGACGCTCGGTCCCGCGGTCATCTCGGTGGTGACGCGCTTCCGCAAAATCCTGGAACCCAGGCGGGCGCAACGCATCCGCGGCTGGCGCAAAGTCGGAGCCCTCGTCGTCCGGTGGCCCGGACCCATCCTGGTGATGACGCTCATGGTCGCACTGGTGGGCCTGCTGACCCTGCCGGGCTACCGCACCAACTACAACGACCGCAACTACATGCCCGCGGACCTGCCCGCGAACGAGGGTTACGCCGCCGCGGACCGGCACTTCTCCAAGGCGCGGATGAATCCCGAAGTGCTGATGATCGAAACCGACCACGATCTGCGCAACTCGGCCGACTTCCTGGTCATCGACAAGATCGCCAAGGCGGTCTTCCGGTTACCCGGGATCGGCCGCGTGCAGGCCATCACCCGGCCGGAGGGCACGCCGATCGAGCACACCTCGATCCCGTTCCAGATCAGCATGCAGGGTGTCACCCAGCAGATGAACCAGAAGTATCAGGCAGACCAGATGGCCGACATGCTCCGTCAGGCCGACATGATGCAGACGACCATCAACGACATGACCACGATGCTGGGCATCACCTCGCAGATGGCCGACAACATGCACGTCATGGTCAAAAAGATGCACGAGATGACCATGGACGTTGCCCAATTGCGGGACAACATGGCCGATTTCGAGGACTTCTTCCGGCCGATCCGCAGCTACCTCTACTGGGAGAAGCACTGCTACGACATCCCGGTGTGCTATTTCGACGGGGACATGCCGACGATACTGCCGAAG
>CAYVQQ010000274.1:0-4144 GCA_964453085.1 uncultured Mycobacterium sp. | reverse complement strand
CACCGAGCCGCAGCAGGATGGGCCGCGACGCGCCGACGGCCAGCAGGCCGCCGCCCAGGCCGACCAGCAGCGCCAGGTAGGCGACCTGCAGCGACGAGTGTGCGTGCACCAAAGTGTCGATCTCCACTTTCAGGCGCGGCACCGTCCGGCTCGGGCTGCGGTCGCCCGCGTGGGGACCGGCGGCCGTCACCAGCGTGCCGGTGACCAGCACCGCGGCCAGGTCCGCTCCGATCAGGGCGGTGAGCGCGCGCAGCGGCCGGGCCACCCGCGGGTGCGGCACACCGTCGTCCGGCTCGCCGATCTTGACGTAGAGCAGCACCGCCAGCCACACCATCGTCATGGAGGTCAGCAGGTGGACCGCCACCGTCCACCACAGCAGGCCGGTCCGCACGGTGATACCGCCGATGACCGCCTGCACCACCGTGGACACCGGCATCAGCCACGCATACACCAGGACCTCCCGGCGCCGGCGGGCGCGGGTCACCGCCAGCACGGCCAGCACCGCCGTGATGACCACCGCGAATGTGATCATCCGGTTGCCGAACTCGACCGCCTGGTGGACGCGCGGAACCTCGGCGCGGGCCACCGGGGTGAAGCTGCCCGGAAAGCACTGCGGCCAGGTGGGGCAGCCCAGCCCGGACGCCGTGACGCGGACGATCGCGCCGGTGACGGCGATGCCGCCCTGGGTGAGGATCACCAGCGCGGCGATGACACGCTGACCGCGCAGGCTAGGACACGGGAGCAGGTCCATCAAGCGCATCAGCACCGCCCGATCGTAAGCCAACGACAACTACGATTTGTAGTACGCCCGGGGGTTCCGTGAGCCGGAAACGGGTCAGGTGAACCGGAACCAGCGCAGCGCCGCCAGCGCTGCTGCTGCACCCCATGCCGCCAGCACGGCGATCCCGAACCAGTCCACCGACACGCTCATCGCCTGCGACAACGCCTCGGTGAACGCGCCGGACGGCGTCAGTCGGGACAGCCACCTGGCCGCTGCCGGGATCATCCCCGTCTCGATGGTCAGTGCGCCGAGACCGGCGAAGACGAACCACAGGAGGTTGGCCACCGCGAGGACGATCTCGGCCCGCAGCGTGCCACCCAGCAGCAGGCCCAGGGCGGCGAAGGCGGCGGTGCCCAGCGCGATGATCGCCCCGCCGAGGACCAGGCCGGCCAACGCGGGCCGCCAGCCCAGCGCGAACCCGATGGTGCCCAGGATGAGCGCCTGCAGAAACACCACTGCGACCACCGCCAGAGACTTGCCGGCGATGATTCCCCACACCGGCAGCGGGGTGGCCCCCAGCCTCTTGAGGGCCCCGTAGCGGCGGTCGAACGCGACCGCGATCGCCTGCCCGGTGAATGCGGTCGAGATCACCGCGAGCGCCATGATGGCCGGGACGAACGCGGCGGCCCGGTTGGCGCCGAAGGAGCCCAGCGGCAACAGCGTGAGCCCCACCAGCAGCGTGATCGGGATGAACATCGTCAGCAGCAACTGCTCGCCGTTGCGCAGAAGCAGCTTCAGCTCCAGGCCGAACTGCGCGGCGAGCATCCGCGGCACGCTGTTGGGCCGCGGGTCGGGAGTGAAAGTGCCTGCGGGAAAAGGAGATTCGCTCATGAGCGCAGCTCCCTGCCGGTGAGATCCAAGAACACGTCCTCCAGGCTGCGTCGTTCGACCCGCATGTCGGTGGCGAGCACGTCGATCTGCGCGCACCATGCGGTGACGGTCGCCAGCACCTGCGGGTCGACTCGTCCCTCCACCAGGTAGTCGCCCGGTGTCGTCTCGCTGACCCGGTACTCTTCCGGCAGGGCGGAGGTCAGCGACGACAGGTCGAGCCGCGGCGGCGCGGTGAACCGCAACTGGCCCTGGGCGCCGGTGCGCATCAGCTCCGCCGGGGTGCCGGCGGCCACCGGCGTGCCGTGGTCGATGATGACCAGCCGATCGGCGAGTTCCTCGGCCTCCTTGAGGTGGTGGGTGGTCAGCACCACGGTCACGCCGTCGCGGCGCAGAGCGTCGATCAGCTCCCACACCAGCAGCCGGGCGTGTGCGTCAAGCCCGGCGGTGGGTTCGTCGAGGAACACCAGTTCCGGGCGGCCCACCAACGCGCACGCCAGCGCGAGCCGTTGCTGCTGGCCGCCGGAGAGCCGCCGGTAGGCGGTGTGCGCGGCGTCGGTCAGGCCCAGAGTGTTCAGAAGCCACGCCGGGTCCAGGGGGTCGGCGGCGTAGGAGGCCACCAGGTTGAGCATCTCCCCGGCGCGGGCCGCGGGGTAGCCGCCGCCGCCCTGCAACATCACCCCGATGCGTGTGCGCAGGCGCGCGTTGTCGGCGACCGGGTCCAGGCCCAGCACCTCGATCGAGCCGGCGTCGGGGCGTACGAAGCCCTCGCACATCTCGACCGTCGTCGTCTTCCCGGCGCCGTTGGGGCCCAGCAGCGCGAACACCTCGCCGGCGTGCACGTCCAGATCGAGGTTGGCGACGGCCTCCACGGCGGCCGCGCCGGACCCGTACCGCTTGCTCACCCCGCGCAGCCGAATCACGGTGGCGGGGGGGTGGGGGGGCGAACTCACGTGGAGTCAGCGTAGGCGTCCGGTGCCGCGGCCTGCCGCGGGGTCTCGACAGACCCGGCGTCGGGCGCGTCCGGCGCCGAGCCGGCCGGCTCCGGGCCCTCGGGCGGGGAACCCCGCCACGGCAGCCGGGTGTAGGTCGCCGCGATCAGTCCCAGCACGATGACGGTGCTGGCCAAGGTGGCGTCGACGATCTGGAACAGCGCGAAGCGGTCGCCGTTGGCCGTCGGGCCGAAGATGCCCACCACCAGGGTGATGACGATGGCGGCCATCCGGAAACCGGCGCGGGTCGCCCAGGCGGCCAGGGGGATGATGGCCCACAGCAGATACCAGGGCTGAACGACCGGGAACAGCAGCACCGTCACGCCCAGCGCGACACCCAGGCCGCCGATCGGGTGCAGCCGGCCGCGCAGGACCGACACCAGCAGCCAGCCCACCATCACCGTGATGATCAGCACACCGATGGCACGGGTGAGCGCCAACACCGCGGTGGTGTGGTCACCCAACCCGAGCAGGACGCCCACCCGCCCGGTGCCCAGGGCGAGCAGCGTCGGTGGCGACATCCAGCTGCGCACCACGTTGGCGGTGCCCAGCGTGTAGACCCAACCGAACCCCAGCCCGCTGGCCCGGCCCACGACGGCCATCACCGCCAGCGACAGGCCGGCCATCGCACCGCCGGAGACCAGCAGCGCGCGCAGGCTGCCGCCGCAGCGGTTGGCCAGGGCCATGGTGACGAACCCGAGCGCGAGCAGTGAGGGCAGTTTGACCTGCGACGAGAGCGTGATCAGGACGGCCCCGGCGAGCAGCAGCCCCAGGGGCTCCCAATCGGCGGGCTGCCGCCAGGAGGGGGGCGACAGGCGCGGGAAGCGCGCTGTGTCCAGGCCGCGCAGCGCGACCTCGGCGCCGGTCAGCATCAGCCCGAGCATCAGCGCCTCGTTGTGGATGCCGGCCACCAGATGCATGATCAGCAGCGGATTGGCGGCGCCCAGCCACAGCGCGCTGACCTCGGCCACCCCGCAGCGCCGCGCCAACCGCGGCGTCGCCCACACGATGAGCCCCACACCGAGCAGCACCACGACCCGGTGGCAGAGCACGGCGGCGACGATGTTCTCCCCGGTCAGCGACGAGATCCCGCGCCCGATCCACAGGAACAGCGGGCCATAGGGCGCCGGCGTCTCCCGCCACAGGCTGGGCACCGACAGCGTGAACACGTGCGACAGCCCGAGCCCGGAGGCCGGGCCCACCCGGTACGGGTCGAGCCCCTCCAGGGAGATCTGGCTCTGGGCGAGGTAGGAGTAGACGTCCTTGCTGTACATCGGCGGCGCGAGCAGCAGCGGCAGGATCCACAACAGCAGGGTGCGGTCCAGCTCGCCGCGTGACATCGTCCTGCCACCCAGGGCGAACCGGCCCAGCATCAGCCAGGCCAGCGCCATCATCACCGCCCCGGTCGTCGTCATCGTCAGCGACACGGTCTGAATCCGGGACGGCAGGTTCAGCAGCCGTACCCCGAACGTCGGGTCCTGCACGACGGGCCGCGCGCCCGCGCCCAGCGGATCGCCTCCCATTGCAGCAGGTAGGTGGGCAT
>CAYVQQ010000273.1:0-4148 GCA_964453085.1 uncultured Mycobacterium sp. | reverse complement strand
ATCGCGGCAGAATTCACCGCCCTACTGGGGTCGGGGATGACGACGGATTCCAGGAAGACGATCGGGCAGACGGTGTTGCGGCTCACATTGTGACCTCGATGACCTCGATGCCGGCCACGGTGCAGCGCCGGCGTCCCAATGCGATGACCCCGGCGAGGCTAAAGGGCCTCGCCGGGGTCATCGGTGCCGCTCCGGGACGTCTCGGATCACCCAAGTCTCGGATCACCCGGGACGTCTGGGAATCCGGGATGCCTGGGATTATTTCGCGATTGCGATGCGCTGCGGCTGAGTCCCGGCGTGGGCACCGGCGACTCGCACGGTCAGCACACCGGCATCGTACGACGCGGACACGGCCTCGCTCGTGACGTGCGCGGGCAGTTGGAATGTTCGGCGGAACGCGCCGTAACGAATCTCACGCAACGTGCGCCCTTCCTGTTCGTCCGCGCGCTCGTCGCGGTGTTCGCCGCGGATCACCAGGCGACCGCGCTCCAGCTCGACGTTGACGTCCTTCTCGACGTCGACGCCGGGCAACTCGACGCGGATCACTGCGTCGTCGCCGTCCTTGACGACCTCGGCGGCCGGGCGGAAGGCACTGCTGGTCTGCCCGTTCCCAGGATTGTGCCAGTCCATCGCAGCGGCCGGGCCGAAGAAGTCGCGAAACCACCGGTCGGCGTCCCAGGCCGGTCGCGACCACAATGCGAGGCTACTCATTGACGTCTACTCTTCCTTCTGAGTTGGCTGCGACCGGCGCTTTACCGGTCGGTTACCGCTACCAACATGAGCCGACCACGCTTGATTCCACCTGCGGGTTCGCCGTGAGCGAACGGCGGCGATCGGATTCTCGCGCGGGCGTTCCGTTGTTTACGCGTAACGCGGGGCAACAGAACGGAATTCACCGCCTGTGTGTTCAAAGCCGGGGATAGTACCGGTATTTCGTGTGCATGCCTTGGTCCTTCCCGGATGCGAACTACGGGTCGGCGGTCGCCGCCGGCCGGCGCGGCCACGCCCGCGACGTACTGGGGCAGCTATTTCAAGACCTCGCACGACGACTCGGATTTCGGTGACCACTCCTCGGGCAGACCGGCCAGGCGCAGCGCCCCGGACGCCTTCGGGCCACGGGCGATGATGCATGCCCGCGACAGCGCGGCCACCAGCTGGTCTGCAACTCCCAGCTTTCGGCCGCGGCCATCCAGCCGCGGAAGCCGATTCCGGTGTGTGCGACCAGGATGTCGGGCGGCCGGGCGGCAACGGCCACCGTATTGCGGTGTAATTCATCGTCGCCGGGCAGGGCGATCATGTCGATGGCGGCGGCGTTGCAGACGTCCGCGACCGGTGCGGCGCAGTAGAGCGCCGAGTTCCTCGGCGCGGTTGGCCGAGGTCACCGCGATCCGGTAACCGGTCAGGGGCGCGGAGCCTGCGCACCTCCACGTGCTCACACCCGGGCTGGTTCGGTGTGGATCACGGTTCCGTGGTCTGCGGCCGGCGGCGACGGTCGTCCTCGGCGCGTCCCAGCCGCTGGCTGCACGCCTCGAAGACCGCGGGGATCGTGCGGTAGGCCGATGCGTTGCCCGGGCCGGTCACCGAGCGCGAGCACCGCCATGTCCGGTTCGCGCCGATCGAACGCCGCTTCCGACGGTGACGTGGTCCTCGGCGGTCATCCGGGAGCAGGGTGCGGCGGGCGATTCCGTTGTCGCCGGATTTCCCGGGCCGCCGGGTCCTTCGGATTCCCGTCCGCGACCCGATGGTTGCGGCCCATGCGCTCATCACCTTTCGTGGACGGCGATGGTGGGCGATCCGTATGCGGGAGCAACGCTGCCGCATCCTCCGGCGGTCCCCGTGTGGGCGTCCCGAAGACGATGCATGCCTGCCTTTCGCTGCTCACCCTGAGAACGGAAGCTCGGCGGTGACCATTTCACGAAGCCGCTGGCGGGTTTCCTTGTCAAGATCGGTGGTATGGACCAAGCCTTGCGGTGTGGACCTGGGCGTGCACAGCCGAGAAGCCTACGAAAGGTGAGCAAGGCTCGCGGGTGAGTCGGCGCCCAGAGGCGACCGGGGCCGCGCCCAGTGCAGCCGCACGCGCTGGCCGGGCCGCACCTGGGCGGTCTTGTCGATGTCCTCGTCGGTGACCACGCCGACGACGGGGTAACCGCCCGTGACCGGATGGTCGGGCCCTAGGATCACGGGTAAGCCGTTGGGCGGCACCTGAATTGCGCCGCGAGTGGTGCCCTCGCTGGGTAGCTGCCGGTCCGGGTATCGGTGTTGCAGCGGGCGGCCGAGCAGCCGCATCCCGACCCGGTCGCTGCGATCGGACATCACCCAGTCGCCGTGGACCAGGACGTCGGGATCGACGAACCAGTCGTCACGTGGTCCGGGCACCACGGACAGTTCGACCACCCCTGCGGTGATGGGCGCGACGGGGGCCTGGTCGATTTCGGGATATGCGGCGGTGTGCTCGCCGACCGGCAGACGATCCCCCGGCCGCAGCGGGGATGGCCCGATCGCCGACAACACGTCATAGCTGCGGGAGCCCAGCACAGGGTCCACGCAGACGCCGCCGCGCACCGCGACGTAGGTGCGCAGGCCCGCGCACGGCGCGCCCAGCGCGATCACCTGGCCGTCCCGTACGCGATGAATGCTGTTGGTGCCGAACTTGGTTCCGTTGACGGTCGGGTCGGTGTCGGCGCCCGTCACTGCGATGTCGACGTCGCCGCCGCGGACGCGGGCCGAGAATCCGCCGAACGTCACCTCGACGGTGGCACGGTCGTCGGGATTGGCGACCAGCCGATTGGCCAGCCTGTGCGCCCGGCGGTCGGCAGCCCCGGAACCGCTGACACCGAGGTGGGCCAGTCCGGTACGGCCGAGGTCCTGGACGACGGCGAACGGTCCGGGGCGCAGGATTTCCAGCGTGATCACGGTCCCTCCTCACACGGCCCGGAATTGAACCAGCATGCCCGGTGTCAGCAATGCCGGACTGGGCCGGTCGACGTCCCACAGAGGGGCGTCGGTGCGGCCGATCAGCTGCCAGCCGCCGGGCGACCGCCGCGGGTAAACCGCGCTGAATTCGCCGGCCAGGGCGACGGCGCCGGCCGGCACAGTGGTGCGCGGTTCCGGGCGCCGGGGCACCCGCAGGCGCGGGTCGCCGCCGACCAGATAGGCGAACCCCGGGGCGAAACCACTGAATCCGACCCGCCATACGGTGGAGGTGTGTGCCTCGACCACCGCGGCGGTGCTCAGTCCGGTGTGGGAAGCGACCTCGTCGAGATCCGGGCCGTCGTAGACCACGCCGATCACCACGTCGGGACCAGGATCCGCCGGGGCGGCCGCGTCGGCGTCGACCCGCATCGTGCGCAGTCGCCGACGCACGACCCCCTGTCGGCGGGGCGCGTCGACTCTCACCAGCACCGTGCGCGCCGCGGGGATGATCTCGGTTACTCCCGGCAGCGCCGCGGCCTGCAGCGCCGCGACCCATGCCAGGACGTCGGCGGTGCTGCCGCACTGCACCATCAGCGCGCGGTCGCCGTAGTCGAGAACCGTGGCGCCGGCCAGGGTCGCGGGGAGGTCCGTCACGCTCATTACTCGACAGTAACTCCCGCATCCACCTGCGGGCGAGCGATTTTCGAACACTGCCAGAGTGGCCTTAGCGAACACTCACACGAGGAGCCGGGGGCGGTTCATCCGAGGACCTTGCCGATCTGCGGGGGCAACCGCTCGGCGACGACCGGGTAGCTGAGCGGCGAGGCGAAGGCGATCGCGGCGGCTTCCTCCCCGGACGTGAAGACGTGGCGGTGCTGTGCGGTCGCCTGACAGGCGGCCACCTCGGGGTCGGCCAGGATCGCCTGTTGGTCCTCCGGTCCTTCCGTCGTCCAAATCACCACGTCGGCGGCGTCGAGCACCGCTTTGATGTGGTCGCGCGGGATCACCGCGCGGTAGCCGTTGCCGAACGGTGTGATGCTGTCAGCAACGGACAGCCCCATGGCGGTCAAAAAATCGGTCCGCCAACCCGGCATCGTGGCGATCACGGTGCCGCGCCAGAGCTTGCCGTGCATCAGGAGGACCTTCTTGTCCTTCCACCGCGGATTCTGCTGGGCCACGGCGGCGAACCTGGCATCGACGTCGGCGACCAGTGACTTCATCCGGTCTTCCTGGAA
>CAYVQQ010000272.1:0-4184 GCA_964453085.1 uncultured Mycobacterium sp. | reverse complement strand
ATATATTTCGTCGACTGATCGGTCGCAGTTCGAGTATTATTACTGCGGTCCGCCGAAAATGATCGAAGCAACAACAGAAATGCTCGAAGCAGCGGGAGTGGCGCGTGAATTGCGCCATCACGAAGATTTCGTGCCCAGCAGAATGGAGGAAAGTGATGGCTGAAGTGAAACGACCCCGGCGCACGCGGGATGAAGGACCCGTCGGCGCCGATTTCCGTACCGATCCGTCGCCCTACGGCAACACCACGTTGCGTAACGAGTGGGCCGCTCGCGCCGACAAGCTGACGGACCTGAACGAGGCGGTGCAGACGCTCGTCAAGTGGCGGGCGGACCACTGGGGCTTCCTCGACCAGGACGCGGTGTGGATCGAGGCGCGTCTGGAAGAGCGCGTCGCGGTGCTGCGGATGCAATCGCAGTCCGACGAGGATTTTCGGACGAAGACCCTTCTCGGTGAGGACGCGGCCAAGGTCTGCGCCGACACTCTCGCGCGGGTCGCTGCTGCGGGCTCGGACTTCAAGGAGATCGAGCGCATCAACGATGAGTTCCGGTCGAAGTACAAGCCACCGGTCATGCCGACGAACCTGTTCATGCCGGCCGAGCGCGACATCGCGGAGGCGCTGCAGAAGAACCGGGTTATCGGTTTCAACGTGATGTCGGAAGAGCAGTTGCGGGCGGAGCGCGGGGTCGTGGTGCATTCCGCTCCGTCCTCGAATTGAGCTTCGGAAATCGCGAACATAATTCAATAGTGGACGGGTTCCGACTGGCGGATGCTGCCCTACTTGCCGATGGTGAATCGGGCGGTGGCGCCGGTCGGAACCTTTCGCGTTCTCTCGCCTGACAGGATGATGAGGGCGGCGACGTCTGGAGCTGTGGACCGGCTCGACGATCAGCTGCCCGCAGGATTCGGCGCCCTGTGACATTGGGCCCTAGCCGCCGCTGCCGATTCAGACATTGGATGCGACCATGCCGCGGCATTCCTTCCCCTGTACCTCGCACGGGCAGGAGCGCGGCGACCCCACCGGCACCCCAGTGCTCGATCACTGGGCCGCCGCAGAGTACGTGCTCAGCCGGTACACACCGGTCGGGGGCTATTGCTTCTATCGCACACCGCAGTGGGGCGTCGAGGAACCGAACGCGCCGGACACCCTGGCTGCATTGGCGTCATTGCGGCTGCTCGGCGTCGACCCACCAGCGCCCGAAGTGACCGGCCACTGGCTGCGACACATGCAGGACGACGAGGGTGGCTTCTCCAGCCTGACGATCGGCTGGGCGGCGCTGCGGGCGCTGGCAATCTTGGAGCTGGCGCCGCTGCGGTCACCGGAGACATGGTTGGCGGGATGGGCACGGCGGTTGTTGGCCCCGAGGCAGACGGTGCCGAAGGACGCGGGCGCGGCGATCGAAGGCCTGCTACGACTGGCTGAACTGATCGACCTGGGCGCAGCGGAGCAGACGGAGGTGGCCCGCCTGCTCGCCGCCTCGGTCGACCCCTACGGCGGCTGGGCGCGTCCGGGTGCGGACATCGAAACCACCGCGCTGGCGGTGGACTTGGCCCGCCGTGCCGGTGACATACCCGTGGACATCCGCGCGGTCGGTGGTTTCCTACGCGACTGCGAGGATTCGGCGGTAGGAGTTCGGGTGCGCCCCGATTCTCAAGCGACGACGGTCGGCGCGTTGTGGGGAGGGTTGGCGATTGCCGCCGCGCTGGAAATGCCGATGCGGTGGCCCTCGACGATCGCCGCGAACCTGACCCTTCTGCAGCGGCCGAACGGTGGTCTCGGGGCACGTCACGGTGCGGTGACAACTCTGCGCGACACCTGGCGCGGGCTGTGCGCCGAACGCCTACTTACGCGCGGCCGCTAATCCCCGTCGCCGCAGCCTCCGGCACGATGGGGCACGCCGGGGTCCTCGTCATCGACGACAGGGGCCGCCGCTGTCCGGCATGGACGCGGGCGAAGGGCCCGTACCGCATCGGGTGAAAGAAGGGCAGGGGGCTGATCAGCTCGCCGTTACGGGGTCCTGAGGAAGACGTCGTTGAGCGTGACGGTGCGCAGGTTCCGTGACCGGATGATATCGATCAGCTGCGGGTAGACATGCGTGACGGGTAGGTGGTTGAGATGTCCGATCACGATGGCTTGCGGGGTGAAGTACCGTTCGGCCATCTGCACGATGTAATCCTCGGTGATCAACGTCGAATCCGACAACGAGCCCGACCACAACGTGGGGGCGGTGTAGCCGAGGTCGGCCGCTACCTTGTCGACGGCAGCGTTGCGCTTCGCGTAGGGGGGCCGGTAATACGGTTTCGCCCCGACGCCGTAGGTCTTCTTCAGGAACTCGTCGTTGCGGATCAGTTCCTCGGAGATCCGGGTGTGGGACAACGCCGTCAGGTCCGGGTGCGACCAGGTGTGGTTGCCGAGCTGAATCTGTCCCGATTCGACCAACGGCAGCAGCATGTCGCGGTTCTCGGTCCAGGGATCGTAGATCCCGTTGACGAAGAACGTCATCCGCACACCGGTGTCCCGGGCGAGTTGGGTGTAGGCGCGCACCACGTCGCCGTTGACGCCGTCGTCGAGGGTCAGCGCCAGCAAGTCGCCCTCGCCGGGCAGCGTGGTCAGCGCGCCTCCCCCCGGCAGGGGGACGCGGGCGATCGGCGGCGGGGGCGCCAACAGTGCATCCGGGGCGGGGGGGCCGGAGGCGGGCACGGAGCCGGCCGGGGCCTGCGCGAATGTCTGGGGCTGCGGGTCGACGAGGAGGCGGGCTGCGCC
Source organism: uncultured Mycobacterium sp. (assembly GCA_964453085.1). Classification (GTDB taxonomy): domain Bacteria; phylum Actinomycetota; class Actinomycetes; order Mycobacteriales; family Mycobacteriaceae; genus Mycobacterium. The sequence goes on along the minus strand of CAYVQQ010000272.1, from coordinate 1,422 downwards.
GACACCGGCGACCACCGACGCGGCGAGCGACCCGAGGAAGCGTCGGCGGTTCATCTCAGGCCCGGACCGGGCGGGTGGACAAACCGCGGCGCCAGCCCGGGTTCGGCCCGCTCGCCGACCGCCCCCATTGTCCGACTTCGATGACACAGCAGCGAACGCTAGCACCGTCACAGCAAATGCACCGGATACATGACGGGATGGGCAGATGTGAACTGCGCATCGAAACGGCAACGTTTCGTCACCGTGCGCAACCGGTCGCGGCCGCTCACCGCTCGGGGATGCGCGATCACCGCTGGAACGGGAACGGTTCGGTCTCCGGGGTGTTCAGTTTCGCGGCCAACCACGGCAGCGACGCGGCGAAAGCCTGGGCGGCGAACGGCCAGTCGTGCCGGCCCGGCTGGGTGACCACCGCACAGTCGATTCCGTGCGCGGCGGCGATCTCGCACAGCGCCCGTGCGGCGGCGTCCTGGCCCTCGGGGTTGGCGGCGGGGTCGACGCCGGCGGCAGCCAGGGTGGGGCCCGCCTCGGCGAGGTTTTGGGTCCGCGACGACGGCACGTCGAACCATCCCGACACCCCCGTGTAGCGACCGTGCCGGGCGATGACGGTCGCCGGGTCAAACGATGCCCAGGCGGCGGTATCGCCGCCGAACAACCGCGCGATGGTTTGCTCCCGGCCACCGATGTCGGGTCCGCGGTCGCCTGCGATGTCGACGAACGCGCTGAACATGTCCGGGTGCATCGCGGTCAGATCGACAGCGCACGTCCCGCCCATCGACCAGCCCGCGACGCCCCAATTGGCGCGGTCGGGGCTCACGCCGAAGTTGGAGACCACGAACGGAACCACCTCTTTGGTCAGATGGTCGGCGGCGTTGCCGCGCCGGCCGTTGACGCACTCGGTGTCGTTGTCGAACGAGCCGGTGGCATCGACGAAGACCAGGGCCGGGGCGAACCCGTGGTGACGGGCCGCGAAGTCGTCGACGGTGTTGAACGCGTTGCCGGTGCGCAGCCAGTCGGCCGGTGTGTTGAAGGCCGAACTGATCATCAGCACCGCCGGCAGCCGCGGTGGGGGATTGCTGCCGAACCAGGCCGGCGGCAGGTACACGAGCTCCTGGCGGTGCGGGAAGTGGGACACGTCCGAGCCGGTCATCACGGGCACCACGACACCCTTGGCCGGCCGGGTCCGGGCGATCTGCATCTCGGTCACCCGCAGCCGGTCGATCTGGTCGGGCAACGGCACCCCGGTGAGCTGATTCCACGCGGCGAGCGCGGTGGGGAAGTAGCCGACCCAGCTGTTCAGCGCCAACGCGGCGCACAGGGCGCACAGGGGCACCGACAGCAGCGCCAGCGTGCGCCGCCACCACCGCGCGCCCGGCCAGCCGAGCACGAGGACGTCTTTGTAGTCGCCGGTCTGGAATTGCTGGC
>CAYVQQ010000271.1:0-4198 GCA_964453085.1 uncultured Mycobacterium sp. | reverse complement strand
GCCGAGGCGCGGTCGATCAGCTTCATGTTGTCGGTCACCAGAACTCCACTTCACCAGACGGTTTGCGTGCTGTTACCTAGAGCCCAAACACTACCCCTGGGGTACGACAAGCCGGGGTAGCACAAGACGTTGTGTCTGCGTGTCGCCCGCGTGGCGGCGTGCGTCGGCGGCGACCCGCCGTCGCCCGACCGCTGCGCCGGCACCTGGGCGGATGCGCCATAGCGGTACACGATCACCGCGGACGGGGCGCGAACGGTGCGCGAGGTCGACGGTCATAGGAACGCCGGCGTTCGCCTCAGCCCTCGACCGCAGCCCGCAGCGGGGCCGCGGAATCCCGGTCCGGCGCGCCGTCCCCGAAGAACTCATACTCCTCGGGCCTGACCGAACGGGTGTCGCGCCAGTACTGCCATGTGTAGCCGCCCCACAGCACCGCGTTCTTGCCGTGTTCGTCCAGATACCAGCTACTGCAGCCACCGCTGTTCCACACCGACGGCGCCAGCTTGCGCTGCAGCTCGTCGTTGAACGCGTCCTGGGCGGCGCGCGTCGGCGCCAGCGCCTGCGCGCCGCGCTTGTCGCAGACCGCGATCGCGGCGGCGACGTAGCGGATCTGGGCCTCGATCATGAACACCACCGAGTTGTGCCCCAACCCGGTGTTCGGCCCCAACAGGAGGAAAAGGTTCGGCATGCCGGCGACGGTGATCCCGCGGTGCGCGGCGATCCCCTCCCGGTTCCAGCGCTCCACCAGGTCCTCGCCGTTGTGCCCCTTGATCTGGACGTAGGTGTAGGAGTCGGTGACGTGGAAGCCGGTGGCGAAGACGATCACGTCGGCCTTGCGTTCGATGCCGTCGGCCGTGACGATGCCGCCCGGCGTGATCCGCGTGATGTGGTCGGTGATCAGCTCGGTCCTGGGATCGGCGACCGCGCGATAGTAGGTGGAGGAGTTCAGGATCCGCTTGCATCCGATGCGGTAGTGCGGGCGCAGTTTGCGGCGCAGTTCGCGATCCTTGACCGAGCGGCGAATGTTGTAATCGGCGTAGGCCTCGATGACCCTCAACAGATTCGGGCGCTTGGTCATGCCGATGGCGAGTGCCTCTTGGGCCCAGTAGATACCGGCGCGGGCCAGGGCCCGCAGCCCGGGCACGTTCACCAGGGCCCAGCGCAGCGCCGGCGGGAACTCGGGGTTGGAGCGCGGCACCACCCAGGGCGGGGTGCGTTGGTAGAGCTGCAGCTCGGCGACCTGGCCGACGATCTCCGGCACGATCTGGATTGCGCTCGCGCCGGTCCCGATGATCGCCACCCGCTTGCCGGTCAGGTCGACGCCGTGGTCCCACTGCGCGGAATGGAAAGCGGAGCCACCGGCCTTCACGAATTCGTCGCGGCCCTCGAAGTCGGGGATGGACGGGATGTGCAGCGCACCCGCGCCCGAGATCAGGAACTGCGCGACGTATTCGCGGCCGTCGGACGTGAACACGTGCCAGCGGTACTCGGCATCGTCCCAGTGGCCGCGCTCTACCCGCGAATTGAACACGATGTGGCGGCGTAGCCCGTATTTGTCGGTGACTTCCCTGAGGTAGTCCCAGATCTCGGGCTGGTAGGCGAACGGGTTCTTCCAGTCCGGCTTGGGCTCGAAGGAGAACGAGTACAGCAGCGACGCGATGTCGCAGGCGCACCCGGGGTAACTGTTGTCCCGCCAGGTGCCGCCGACGTCGTCGGCCTTCTCCAGGATGACGAAGTCCACGCCCCGCTGCTGCAGCTTGATTGCCATTCCCAGACCGGAGAAACCGGTTCCGATGATCAGGGCGCGGGTGTGCACCGGCTCCTGCGCCTGCGCCGCCGGCGAGGGCTCGGCAATGGTCATGCTGCGATCCTTCCTGGGAACGCCGGTACCGGATACTTGGTGAATCCAGTCTGTCGGGCGGGCGGGGGGCTGTCAACGCAGGCCTGGATAACCTCTGACGCTCCGGTCGCGCCCGCGCATCGGCGCCGCCGTCCGGGGCCGTCGGCGCGATGGCGGCCATCTCCGCGGGCCGCGGCGGGAACGCCCAAACCGGGATAGCGGTGCGATAGCGGCGCTCAGCCGGCGGCGGACTTGGCGGGCACCGCGTCGTGGATCGGCCGGTCGGGATCCATCGCGATGCCGAGCACCTCGGCGGTGCCGACGATGACCCCCACCATGATCGTGGTCAGGTGTGCGACGAATTGGCCGCGCGGCATGCGTCGGGGGGTGTCCACGTCGGGGCCCAACCACCACTCGGTGGCCGAGGCGGCCGACCCGAAGGCCGCGTGCCCGGCGAGTTCCACCGCCGCGTGGTCCAGTTCCATCTCGCGCAGCTCGTTGTCGAACATGTCGGCCACGGCCAGCGTGATGCCGCGGCCCTCGTCGAGGATCTGGGGGCTGGCCGCCGAACGGCCCTGGATGAAGACCCTCAGTACGTTGGGGTGCTGGTCGACGAGGTTGACGTACTCCTCGACGGCGCGCCGGATCACCTCGCGGGCCGAGTCGGTTTTCAGGTCGATCGAGGAGACGATCGCCGCCCACAGCATGTCGCGCAGGCGTTCCCCGATCGCCTGGAAAAGGTCGGACTTGTCGTGAAAATGCCGGTAGATCTTCGGTTTGGCGGTGCCGGCCTCCTCGGCGATCTCTCTTACGCTCAGCTCGGGGCCCAGGCGGTCGATGGCGCGGAATGCGGCGTCGACGATCTCGCCGCGCACCTTCTTGCGGTGTTCGCGCCAACGTTCGCTGCGCGCGTCGACTTTGCCCCCGGGCTTCACGCTGGGGTGGGGTCGAGAAGGTCGAGGCATTCTCACCACGTCAAGAACCATACCGCGTTGCGGCGGCTGACCTGGGGAAACTGCGTTCGGGCGGCGCGGGCGTCACCTAGGGGGCCCGCTCAGCCGTCTCTCTGGGCGTACTCGCCGGGGCTGCAGCCGAGCATCGACCGGAAGTCGTTGGTGAAGTGGGCCTGGTCGTACCAGCCCAGTCGAACGGCGAGATCGGCGAAATCGACGCCTCGATCGGTCGCGATGGCCGGCGGCGCCTGCTGCAGGCGGTACGGCACAGAACCCATTCGGCACACCGACCTAGCGGCGGAACACCCGCTGGGTGGTTCGCGCGCTCCACGGCGAGCACGCCACCGCACGGTCCGGACGCGATGTGAGCGCCCTGACGGGCCCGACCTATGCGGCTCTTACTGCGCTGCTGGACCACATGACGACGCCGCCGTGCAGCGAGCACAGCATGTGATTGAGTCGGTGCCCCGTGGGTGAGATTGGTCGACGGGAAGACGACAACCAGGCTCTCCCGCGGGTCGCGCCCGGTCAGATCCCAACGCACCGACCAGAAATGCCCGACGAACGCGGCAGCCGCCTCCGAAGGCGCCGGGCGGTCGAGTGCGAAAACCGACCCGGTGGTCGCCCGCGCGACCACCCCGGGCTCCGCCGCATTCGCCGATGGCGCTCTTTTCCAAGCCTGCACGGAACGAATCGGGCCAAACTGGGGGGCATGACGCCCACACCGGTCCCCCAGGGCTACACCAGTTTGACGCCGGGTTGTCGACGGCGCCGCAGCCGCCATCGAGTTCTTCACCGACGTCAGCTGTCCGATCCGAATCCCGCGTATCGGCTGGAAGCCCGGGCCGTTCCGGATGAGTGACCCACTCGATCGCGTTCTACTGTGCGGACGTCGACGACGTATCGGCGCGGGCCCGCGATGGGGGCGCCACGCTGAGGGAGCCTGTCCAGACCTTCGTCACCGGTGACCAATTCGGGTCCATCACCGACCCGTACGGGCAACGCTGGTCGATCATGACCCGGGTCGAAGACGTCGACGCAATCCGAACGTCAACGCCGGGCGCCACCAACCCGGGAACCGGTCAACGTCCCTACAGCATGCAGCTCACGCAGCCCTCGACCTCGGTGCCCTCCAACGCCATCTGCCGCAGCCGGATGTAGTAGAGCGTTTTGATGCCCTTGCGCCAGGCGTAGATCTGCGCCTTGTTCACGTCCCGGGTGGTGGCGGTGTCCTTGAAGAACAACGTCAGGCTCAGCCCCTGGTCCACGTGCTGGGTGGCCGCGGCGTAGGTGTCGATGATCTTCTCGTAACCGATCTCGTACGCATCCTGGTAGTACTCCAGGTTGTCGTTGGTCATGTACGGGGCCGGGTAGTAGACCCGGCCGATCTTGCCCTCCTTGCGAATCT
>CAYVQQ010000270.1:0-4200 GCA_964453085.1 uncultured Mycobacterium sp. | reverse complement strand
ATCTCGCCGCGCAGCACGATGGGCTACTTCAGCAGCGGACCAGGATTCGTCGACTCCGCGGGGTTCGGTCAGGACGGCTACGACGAGGGCAACGCCGAACAGTACGTATGGTCGGTGCCGCACAACGTCGCCGGCCTGGTGACGGCACTGGGCGGCCGGAACCGGGTGGCCGCCCGGCTCGACCGGTTCACCAGGAAGCTCAACGAGGGCCCCAACGAGCCGTATCTGTGGGCCGGTAACGAACCGAGTTTCGGCGTGCCGTGGCTGTACAACTACGTCGGCCAGCCGTGGAAGACCCAGCTCACGGTCGACCGCGTGCGCGGGCTGTACGGGCCGACTCCCGACGGCGAGCCGGGCAACGACGATCTCGGCGCGCTGTCCAGCTGGTACGTGTGGGCCGCACTCGGCCTGTATCCGGGTATCCCGGCGGTGCCGGTGCTCAGCGTGGGCTCGCCGCTGTTCGACCGGGTCGTGATCGCGCTTCCGGGAGGCAAGTCCATCCGGATGACCGCCCCGGGCGCCTCCGGGCCCGGCCACCTGAGGTACGTCAGCGGACTGAGCGTGGACGGCGGGCCCACCGACCACACGTTCCTCGCGGAGTCGATCGTCCGCACCGGCGCGGACCTGGCGTTCTCGCTCGCCAAGTATCCCGACAAGCATTGGGGAACAAGCGAATCCAGTGCCGGCCCGTCGTTCGGTGCGGGTGCTTCGGCGGTGACGGTCAACCTTCCGCGGCCGGCCGTCACGATCGCGCCCGGGGGAACGGGCACGGTGAAGATCGACCTGCAGCGCATGACCGACGGCCCCGGCGGCTACACCGTCACCGGCGTCTCGCCCCAGCCGGGAATCGCACCGGCGCGGTCGGTCGGGGAGTTCGGCCCCGGCGGATCGGCCACCGTCAACGTCGCGATCACGCTGGCGCCGTCGGTGCCCGAAGACTACTACCCGGTCTTTCTCGCCACCACGGTCGGCGGCAGCGTGCGGCGTTCGGCGGTGCTCGTGGTGGCCGCTGCCCCGGAATAATCTGCGGCCCAGGTGATTCGATGACCTTAGATCAGCTCGTGGTTCGTCAGCCAGCGCATCACCGGCCAGCCGACGAACACCGGTAGCCAGCAGGTGAGCACCCGGTACAGCAGCACCGACGGCACGCCGATGGCGGCGGGTACGCCGAACGCGGCCAGGCCACCGATCAACGCCGCCTCCACCGCCCCGACACCGCCAGGTGTCGGGGCCGCGGAGGCCAACGTCCCACCGACCATCGTCACCACGGTGACGCTGACGAAGGACGCGCCACCGCCGAAGGCTTCGGTGCTGGCCCACAGCGCCAACGCGGCCCCGAGTGTCGTTCCGGCACAGCCGAGTACGATCAACCCCAAGCGTTTGGGTTCGCGGGCGACCTCGACCAGGTCGCTGCCCACCTCCTGCAACTTCGGGCGCAGGTCCGTCGCCAGCCAGCGCCGTAGCCTGGGCGCGAACAGAAGGGCGCCCGCGATGCCCAGTGCCACGCCGGCGATCAGGTACAGCACGGTGGCGGTCGGGACGAAGTGGGAAAGGTCCGTCGACGCGCCGGCCAGGGTGCTGAACAGGATCAGCAACATCAGGTGCATGATCACCTGCACCGACTGCTGCAGCGCCACCGCCGTGGTGGCTCGCACCGCCGACAGCCCTCCGCCCCTCTGCAGGTACCGGGTGCTGAGCGCCAGTCCGCCGACGCCGGCGGGCGTGGTGGTCGCGGCGAACGTGTTGGCCACCTGCGCGACCGACAGCTTCCAGAAATTCACCGATTCGTCGGCGCTCGCCCACAACGCGGCCGCCGCACCCACGTAGGTCAGCGCCGATATCAGCAGCCCCAGCAGCGCCCACCACCAGTTCGCGGTCCGCAGCTCGGAGAAAAACGTCGGCACGGTGCTGATGAAGGGGTAGGCGACGTAGACGAGCGCCCCGAACAGCACCAGTTGGACGATCTGGCCGCGGGTGAACCGGGTGATCGTCTCGGGTTTGATCTGATCGGCGCCCGTTTGCCGCTTGACCTCAGCGCGTGCGCCGGCGATGACGGCGCCGGAGTTCGGCAGTGACTTCCGGAGCCGTTTGGGCACAGCGATTTTGGTGAGCCGACTCGAGGCCGTCAGGATGGCGTCCTCGCCGAACGCGTCGATCGCCGCGCCGACGGCGGCCCGGGCGCCGTACAGCGCCGTCGTCGTCACCAGGAGCTGGGCGAGGTCGGATTGGAACTGCGCGTCCGTGGCGCCGTACTCGGCGACGCCGAACCCGCCGAACAGCACGGCGCCGTCGGCGACCGTGATCTCGCGTTCCCGCAGGTCCCCGTGGGAGATCTGGTGGTCGTGCAGCGTGCGTAGCGCCCCCCACACCCGCGCGACGGGGACCTCGTTCGCGCACTGGTCGAGCGGTCGACCGCGAACCGGATGGTGGGCGTACAGCATCCAGTCCCGCGCCAACGGCGTCACGGCGATCGTGGAGGTGTTGGCGACGCCCGCGTCGCCGATGGCGATGGCCATCAGCGCGCGATGCTCCACCGCGCGACGCATGGAGGCCACCAGCGGCGCGGTTTCGTTGTCGCGTAACCGCACCTTGCGCCAGATCTGGCGCAGGGCGCCGCCGCTGCGTTGGTGGGGCCCGTACAACTCCATCACCGCCGACGAGTCGGGGTTGGCCGACGCGGCCCGCAGCACCAACGGCCCCGCGCTGGCCGGCCGGACCACGGTCAGCTGCGACACGAAGAATCCGCGCCTGGCCATCGCCCGGACCGCGCTGTCCAGCGGCACCTCGAGGGCCGGCGTGCCGACGATCAGGACGACCAACGCTCCGACCAGCCACCCGACGGCCAGCCCCAGCAGCGAGCGGGCCGGCACGATGGCGCTGATGACGAGGTGGATCGGCACGAAGGCGAGCAGCAGTGCCCACCACCAATGCCGCCAGCGCGCCGGCAGCCACGGGCCCGACACCGTCAGCACGGCCGCCAGCATCGCGATCCACCGGGGGTCGTCGAGAAACTGGGCGGGCATCGTGGTGAGCCGGTCGGACAAATCGAAGTGCCAGCGAGGTGCCGCGATGTGGTTGCTGCTGATCGACAACAGCACGACGGAGACGATCCCGGCGCCCGCGTACGCGCCGAGCAGCTTCCATTGCCGGGACACGATCAGCCCCATCAGGATCACGAACGGCAGCGCCACGATCGCGAACCCGTACACCAGGTAGACCGCGTCGGACTGCGTGGGCGACAGCACGCCGACGATCTGGGAGACCGACCTCTCCAGCGAGACCCAGTCGGGGCGCGTGATCAGCGAACTCGTGATCACGGTGGCAAGGAACAGCGCGGCCAGAACCAGTCGCAGGATGTCGTTGGTGCGCCGGATCAGCGGTTGCAGCAAGTCGCCGGAGACACCGATGTCGCGCCCGTCGACTCGCATGCTCCCAGTGTCCCTTGACGGTCCCTCAGATCGGCGCCGCACGCGCGGCGACCCGGCGTCGACTTGACCCGCCCCGCAAACCGGACCGCCGGGGGCAGGACTCCTCCGGGACGCGGCCCGCGCCGGGTGGTCGCGCTGTGCCGGCCGCCTCCGTACCCGACGACGTCGGACAGCAGCGACGCCGGTGGCGCGCGTCGGCTCGTGACGAGGGGGGTATGCCAGCGCCATGGAGGGGTCGACCGTGGCCAGGACCGACAACGACAGCTGGGAGATCACCAAAGCGTGGGGGCTACGGCGCTGGGCGTCGCGGCGGCCCGCGCCGCCGCAACCGAGAGTGAGACCCCGCTGATCAGCGACCGGTTTGCCCGGGTGTTCCTCGACGCCGCCGCCGGCGCCGTCCGCCAGGTGGTCATCCTGGCGGCGGGCCTGGACTCGCGGGCGTGGCGCCTGCCCTGGCCGGACGGCGTCGCCCGGTCCCGACTTCCTCAGACCAGGCCGCACGCGAGAAGCAGCGAGACGATGCGGCGGCTGCGCGACCTGCTCGGCTGAGGTCCAGCCGACATGGGAGAGGTCAAATATCGGTAAACTACCCCCACGACTGCGAGGAAAACCACTGGTCAGCGTGTTGGGGTCGGGTCGGCGGCGATTTACGCCCGGATTTCAGCGGATGCCGAGGGCACCGGGTTGGGGGTGGCGCGACAGTTGCAGGACTGCCGCAAGCTCGCCGCTGACCGGGGCTGGCCGGTCGGCGATGAGTACGTGGACAACGATG
>CAYVQQ010000269.1:0-4217 GCA_964453085.1 uncultured Mycobacterium sp. | reverse complement strand
CGGCGTCGAGCAGCGCCAGCAGCTGCTGGGAGCGCATGGGCGGTACGCCCGCCTCCAGCCGGTTGATGCGGCTCCGGATGTTGGACTGGAAGTCGATGTAGGAATCGAGGGAGAGACCTCCGAACTCGATCACCGAACGCAGCTGGTCCCGGAGGATGCGCAGCACCTCCTGGGCCGCCTTGACCGGGCTCCCCCCGGGTTGCAGGGCCTCGGTGAGGTCGGTTTCGATCATGTCGTAGGCCTGACCTTGGTAGTCGCGGCTCGACGTGTAGTGGCGGTCCGCCCCCGCGAAGAGATGGCTGGCCGGGTCGAAGCGCCCGTAGCGCGGTTCGAGACCGTCGATGATCTTCTCGTAGTGCCCGTCGGCCCAGCCTTGGCGAAGCACGGTGCGGACTGCGGTCGACTCGACGTCACCCCCGGCCAGCGATGCGGCGTGAATGTAGTAGCGCGCCTGCATCTCGGCGAAGACCAGCGGGAGGAGCTCGGCCCGGAAGTCAACGTGCCGCCGCACCGACGACCCACCCGGATTGGTGAGCGCCGTCAACTCCTCGGGGGTGCACACCACCGGCTCGTACTGGCCGTAGGGGTCGACGCCGGTGGCCGACTTGGCGCAGTACGGTGCGCCGGAACGCGAGTACAGGGTGATGGTCGGCTCCCGGCCCGAGGGCACGTACCGCAAACGGTCGGCCCGGTCGCTCCGGTCCTCGAAGGTCCCGCCCCGTCCGATGGTGAGCGCGGCGAGGATGTCGAAGCCGACCAGTCCCATGCCCGCCACAGCGACCGACGATCCGGACGGAGCGCTCAGGTCCAAACCCTCGACGGGGTAGGCGCGCTGGTATTGCACGCCGTCTTCTGCCGCGGGCTCGTCGTTCCAGGTGTGCCCCGAGGTCAGCACCACGTGGTCGACGGTGAGGGTGGTGCCGTTGTCGAGCAGCACCGCCTCGCGCCCCGCCAGCGCCGGCGAGATGTCGGCGGCCGCCGCGTAGTGCCGCACGATCTCGAGGTTGGGTGGGGCGTCGGCCACCAGTGTCTCGTAGAACCAGGCCAGGTACTCGCCCATCAACCGTCGGGGCAGGTAGTCGGTGGGCTGGATCGGCTCCCCCCCGGCGCCGATGCGGCACTCGTATCCCACCCAGCGGTAGCCGCAGCCCACCGCCCACTGGTGCAGGCCCACGTAGTAAGGGGGGAGGGCGTCCCCGTCGGGGGCGGCGTAGAGGGAGAGCTGACCGCAGGCGTTGTTGAGCACGAGGAAGTCCGGCTGGTCGGCGGAGTAAACCCCGCCCCCGAGCTGAGCGGGCTCGACCACGTGCACCCGCACCGGCGTCTTCACCCGCCAGGCTCGGCGCACCGTCCGCTCCAGCACGCACAGACCCCACGCGCCGAGTCCTACGATGGCCATCTCGATCATCGGATCCCTCCTATGCATGCAATTTCAGATCGGCGGCCGGATGGTCGCTGCGTTCGAACCCGTCTGGGCTGGGAGTCCCCGATCGCGGCCGCGGCGAGTCGACGGACCGCATCTACCAGCCCGTCGACGTCGTGGGTCGTGGTGGCGAAGCGGGTGACGAAATGGACGACTTCCAACGGCCGTGGTAAAAGGGGCCGTGACCCTGGTGACTCAAGGTCCAATCGTCGGTGCCGTAGGGCGGTGCCTGCCCGGAGGCTGCCTGCCGCAACGGGTGAGACGATCTCCGGTGCGCCGCCGGCCGTGTTATTGCTGGTGAAGGAGCGATCCGGCGTCACGGCTAGCACAGTTCCGTCCTGCCGATTTCGGACAGTGACGACCGCGTGGCTACAAAATCGCGGGCGGGTGGCATGGCGGCGCCAACCCTGCACGCGGGCATCGCCGCCGTTGTGGTCACCAACGACACGTGCTCCTCCTAACGGAAGCAGCCAACCCACGGTTGTTATGCCGACGGTTGAACGTGAAGGTGCGTGTATACCGAGCATGTACTTGAGCCGGCAGCTTGCATACCAATGGACGATAATAGAACCACGCGGCCAACGTCTAGTTTTAACCGAACGCAGAAAACAGGATCGTCTTCGGGAAGATGCGCAGCGAACCGACCGCGCGCTTTCGCCGAGCGGGGCGGCCACGGCGTGCGATCAACCCGAGGCGGGGGAGGGTCACATTACTTTCCCAACCCGAGCGGCCAACTCGCACGGCATTGACCTCGACATCACCCGGCGGTTCCGTGTACGCGCGTTGCAGCGGACCTGGCGCGATCGAGTCGGTGGAGAAGCGACCACCTCAACCGCCTGATGGTGCCGGTGCCTATGCTTAGAGCCGGTGCGAAACGACCTCGCGCACCGGTTGGCCAGAGGGGGTGTGTGTGGTCGAGACCGCCGCGAGGGATCTTGCGTCGCTGCCACTGCCCCCCAGAAACCCGTTACCTTTCCTGCAGCGGGCCAGGGCGCTGAGGTCGTTTCACACGGGGATGGATCAGTTGCGCGACGCGGGCGGTCCGGTGACACGCTTTCGCTTGGGGCCAAAATGGCTGATGCCGCCAATCGTGGTCGCCACCTCGCCAGAGGCTATCCGCGACATCTTGAGCAATAAGGACGGCGCGGTCGACAAAACCACGCGAGTGTTCACCGAATTCCGGCGGATCATCGGCGCAAATCTGTTTGATCTGCCGTATGAGCCCTGGCTACCGCGCCGGCGCACGCTGCAGCCGGTGTTCACCAAACAGCAGGTCCGGCAGTTCGGCGGGCACATGGCAGAGGCCGCCGAAGCCGTGTCGTCGTCCTGGCAAGACGGCGCGATCATCAACCTTGACGCGGAATGCCGCACACTGACGCTGCGGGCGCTTGGACGTTCGGTGCTTGGGCTCGACTTGAGCGATCGCGCCGAGGAAGTGACCGAGCCATTGCGGGTCGCGCTCACCTATGTCGTCGAACGGGCTACCAGGCCGGTGCGCGCCCCCGGCTGGTTGCCGACACCCGCGCGCCGACGTGCCCGCGCGGCGAGCGCAATACTTCACCGCCTCGCCAACGACATCTTGCAGGAATGCCGGGCGGATCCGGCCAGGGAGGCCCCATTGGTGCGGGCATTGCTCGAGGCCACCGATCCGGTGACCCACAAAACTTTGTCCGACCGGGAAATCGCTGAGGAACTCATCGTCTTTTTGTTCGCGGGCCACGACACCACTGCCACAACGCTGACGTACGCGTTGTGGCAGCTCGGACACCACCGCGAAGTGCAAGACCGGGTCGCCGCCGAGGTCGCCCGGAGACCTAGTCGCATCTTGACTCCCGACGACGTCCCGCATCTGCCCTATACGGTGCAGGTGTTGAAGGAAGCACTACGGTTGTGCCCCCCGACTCCCACCGGATCGCGGATGGCGATCCGAGACGTCGAAGTCGCCGGCTACCGAGTTGAAGCCGGTACGGCGCTGGTGATCGGGCGCCTCGCCGTCCAACGCGACCCGACGTTGTGGGAGGACCCCTTGAAGTTCGACCCCGACCGGTTCAGCGAGGACAACGTCAAAAAGCGCGACCGCTGGCAGTACCTGCCATTCGGTGGCGGTCCACGGTCGTGCATCGGGGATCATTTCGCGATGCTGGAGGCCACTTTGGGTCTGGCCACGGTCATCCGCCACGCGGAGATCAGTTCACTGGACGACGAGTTCCCGGTGGCTGCGCCGTTCACCATGGTCGCCGACGGGCCGATCTGGGCCCGCATCCGTCGCCGCGGCTGAGTTCTAAGGAGATAGCCATCGCGTTCTTCAGCGCTCGAGTTCTCGACCCCACGGACCCGGCCGACAAACCGTCACTGGAGGAGTTGCGCGCCGATCCCGTCATCGAATTCATCGATCACCGCGAGGGGCAACTCGAAAACCTGCGGCGGCTTCGTCCGCCGGCCGATCCGGAGTTGCTCGCCGAACCCTGGCGGTGGGCGTATTTCCCCTGGCGTCGAGCGGTCGTCGCGGTGCTCGGTCCCCGCGGCTTCCGGGCGGTGCGACTCGACCGCAACAGGAACTTGATCACCACCGAGGAACAGGCGCGGCTCGGTGCATTGCGCATCGGCGTCGCCGGGTTGAGCGTCGGGCATGTCATCGCGCACACACTGGCGGCGCAGGGTTTGTGCGGCGAGCTTCGGCTGGCGGACTTCGACCATATGGAACTGTCCAATCTCAACCGGGTGCCGGCGACTGTGCTGGATCTCGGGTTGAACAAGGCACAAGTGGCCGCCCGCAGGATCGCCGAGCTCGACC
>CAYVQQ010000268.1:0-4246 GCA_964453085.1 uncultured Mycobacterium sp. | reverse complement strand
GTTTCTCCCGTGCTGGCTAACCTGTTTGTGCACTATGCGTTTGATGCCTGGATGGCACGGGAACGCCCGTGCGTCCGGTTTGAGCGTTATGCCGACGCCGCTATTCTGCATTGCGACAGCCTCACTGAGGCCGAGACGGTTTTGGCGGCGCTGACGGTGCGGATGAACGACGGTGGGCTGGAACTTCATTCGGGCAAGACGAGAATCGTGTACTGCAAGGACGGGCGACGGCGCGGTGAGTACGCGCACACGTCGTTTACGTTCTGGGGATTCGATTTCCGTCCGCGACGGGTGCGGTTGCGATCCGGGAGAATGATGCTCGGATTCAACCTTCCCGATCCAGCGCGCCAACGCCGGTCCTTGATCAGACAAATGGACTTCGATCATCCTCGGGAAGGTGCGCCCAATCACGTCGCCTCGCCGAGGCTCATCTTGTGGATCTGAATTTGAATTGACAAGGCAGACTAAACCGCTTGTCCGCCAATGGAATACGGGATGGCACAACCACCCGTCCCGTTCCACGCTAGCCCCGGCCCTCCATGGCTGCAAGGGGGTGGGGGGGTGGATCCCGGTTTTACCGACGTGTCATGCGTCGTTAACTCGCCGCACTGATGAGGATTTCGGCGACCAACCTCGGCGAACTGACATGCGGACAGTGCCCGGTATTGATGGTGGTTGGCTCAGTTCCAAGTCTTTCTACTGCGGCGTTGCGGCTCCATTCGGGCCGGAGGGTTCGATCGCCTGAACACAGAACGTAGGTAGAGGGAATGTCGGGGGCAAGGGTTACTGAATGGGTGTAGGCATGCTGGGGGACGAAGCGGCGCAGTGTGTCAAGGGCCCAGCGTGCGCGAGACCATCGGCAGTCGTGAAACAGGAAGTAGATAGCCGCTGCTGCATCTTGGGTCGGATCTTGCCCGATCCATTCCGGGTTGAAGATTTCGTGCGCGCAAAGACGCAATTCCTCCTCGAGTGGGGCGCCAGACGGCGATGGGATCATGGCCGCTAGCCAGACTTGGTGGCGGGCGTCGAGTCGGCGTGCCGCATCCGGTAAGAGCAGGCCAGATCCGGAATGGGCGACCACGACGGGATGCGAACAGGAGTTCGGTACCTGCGAGGCGACTGCCTCCGCGTATTCGCGAGTGCTCGTCGTGGGGCTCTCGTCGAGGTGCACGGTGTGCGCAACGTGGCCTTGTTCTTTCAGTATCTCAGATACATGCTTCCAGCCCATTGCGTCCTGCGTGGTGCCGTGTATCAAGACGAAGTCGGTCATAGATGGCTCCAACGCTGCGTCGAGGTTGCCTGTGAAATCGATGCTGCCATTCCCAGGCCGGTGTCGACCAACACATCCCGTCCCTATGGAGCACCACGCCCGTGTCCGGCGCTGCTATTCGTGACGGTGAGAAGGGCCGAGATCCGGGGCGCGCAAGCCCGCGGTCCCGATCCGGCCGGATCACGCTCCCAGACGAATTAGCCCGCACATCCTGACCTTCAGCCCCTTCTGATCCAGATCCGTGGGTATTGGATACAGATGTGCCGCTACCGATTACGGATGCTTACTCTTCCGGTCTGTGGTGGTGGATACGGTGGGCGTTTGCGGTAAAGCTGACCTGTCCTTCGACATCCCTGCGTCCTCGCTTCCACGGCCAGGAGTCTCCGGGGTGTCCAGGGCGATTCACATCGCCGTAAACCCCCGATTCGGGGTGGTGCGCAAGACGGCGGTCCTGGAGATCAGCGGGTGTGAAGAGCCGGTGTCCGCCGATGACCTGGACCGGTTGCGCGAAGTGGCTACGCCATCGACGCGACGCGGCGGCGTCACCGAGTGGCCGCACACGGCGGGGGCAACCACTGGATCGGTTCTGCTGCCGCTAACGCTGCAACATCGCAGCCAGCAGTTCCGCCAGGTGCACGGCTTCCCGGCCGCCACTGTCGAGTTCGTGAATTTGGGTGCGGCAGCTGAATCCGTCGGCGAGCACCACGGTGTCGGGGTCAGCGGCACGGATTTTGGGGAGCATGACCCGCTCGGCGCACGCCTGGCTGATCTCAAAGTGGCCGGGCTCGAACCCGAAATTGCCAGCCAGACCGCAGCACCCGGCGCCCAGCGCCTCCACATCGACCCCGGCGTCGTCTAACAGTCGCGCATCGGCATCCCACCCGAGCACGGCGTGTTGGTGACAGTGGACCTGCGCGAGTGCGGCGAGCTTCGCGTTTGGCGGCGTCGGCGGCTCATATCCGGGTGAATGGTGCATCAGCAGTTCGGCCAGGGTGACAGTCTGATCCCGCAGCCGCAGCACGTCGCGGTCGTCGGGGAACAGTTCAGCGGCGTCGGAACGAAAAACGGTGGTGCAACTGGGTTCGAGCCCAACCACCAGCCCGCCGGCACGCACATGCCCGGCCAGCGCCGCCACGCTGCGGGCGAGCACTTTCTTGGCGGTGGTGAGCTGGCCGGTGGAGATCCAGGTCAGGCCGCAACACAACCGTGGTGGCGGCAAGATCACGGCCCACCCGGCCGCTTCGATCACGCTTACCGCGGCACGCCCGACGTGCGGGTGAAAACAGTTGGTGAAGGTATCGGGCCACAGCATCACGGTGCCCCGCGCACCGCCAGCGCTGTTGGTGCGTTTGGTGAACCATTGCCGCAGAGTCTGGTGAGCGAACCGCGGAATCTGTCGGTCGGCGACGCCGGCCGCGGCGATGGCGGCCTTGCGTACGCCGGGGGCGCGGGTGAGTATGTTGGCCAACCACCCCATCCGGGCGTCGGTGACGGTGCCTGCCGCTAGGGGTAGCCAGCCCATCGACAGGTTCGCGCGCGGCCGGTGCCAAGGCCGCTGGTAGTAGTGGGCCAGGAACTCAGCCTTGTAGGTGGCCATGTCCACATCGGCTGGGCAGTCGGACTTGCATCCCTTGCAGGCCAGGCACAGGTCGAGGGCGTCTTTGACTGCCGTCGAGCGCCACTGGTTCCGGATGGGGCCCTCGCCGTGGCCGTTGAGCATCTCGAACAGGAGCCGGGCTCGCCCCCGCGTGGAGTGATGTTCTTCGCGCGTGACTTGATACGACGGACACATCACCTGTCCGGTGCTGGTGTCGAGTTGGCGGCACTTGCCTACCCCGACGCAGCGGTTCACGGCATTCACGAACGACCCGCCATCGTGTGGGTAGCGAAAATGCAGCTGCTGTGGTGCCGTCGGCGCCCAATCCGGACCGAGGCGCAGGTCGGTGTCGAGCGGGTGCGGTGCGACGACTTTGCCGGGGTTCATCTGGTTGTGCGGGTCGAAGATGGCCTTGAGTTCGGCGAAGGCCGACATCAGTCGTTCGCCGAACATCCGCGACAGCAACTCGCCGCGCGATTGTCCGTCACCATGTTCACCGGAGAGCGATCCGCCGAATTCGGCCACCAGATCGGCGGCGCGCTGCAGGAACCGGCGATAGGCGGCCACACCATCGGCGGTGAACAGGTCGAACGGGATCCGGGTGTGCACGCACCCTTGCCCGAAGTGCCCATACAGGCTCGGACCGGCATCGCTGCTGTAACCGAACTCCTCGTACAGTTGTTGTAGGCGCCGCAGGTATTCGCCGAGCCGCTGGGGTGGTACCGCTGAATCTTCCCAGCCCTCAAAGGTTTCGGTGTGACCGGGCACGTGCGCGGTGGCGCCCAGGCCAGACTCACGCACATGCCACAACTCGTCCTCCCGGGCTGGGTCGTCCAGGAACGCCACCCTCGGGTCGTGTTCACCCTCGCGTAGCTCGTCGAGCATGCGCTTGGCCCGGGCATCCACCTCGTGCTGGTCGTGGCCACCGAACTGCACCATCAAGAAAGCCGAACCTTGCGGCAGTTCCGTGAGCGCATCACGGTTGAGGTGTTTGATTTTCTCGTCGTAGATCAGCTTGGCGTCCATGGCCTCCAGCGCGATCGGCGCATGGGGCAGCACCGAAGTGACCGCGTCACCGGCCTTGTCTATGCTGGGATAACCCAGCACCACCAGGGACCGCTTCGGCAGTATCTCGATCAACTCCAGTTCGGCCCGCAGCACGGTGACGAGGGTGGATTCGCTGCCGACCAGCAACCCGGCCACATCGAAACCATGCTCGGGCAGAAGCGAATCCAAGTTGTACCCCGAGACGCGGCGGGGGATATCGGGAAAGCCTGCTCGGATGTCGTCGGCGAAGTCGTCACGTAGCGCCCGCAATCGCCGATAGATCGCAGCCCGAAGGTCGCCGCGCGCCTCGATACGGGCGTAGTCGTCGTCGC
>CAYVQQ010000267.1:0-4254 GCA_964453085.1 uncultured Mycobacterium sp. | reverse complement strand
GGCGACGACGTCGGAGATCCCGATCCGCCCGCCGGGGACCAGGACTCGAAACATTTCGGCGAGCACGGAGGGTTTGTCGCCCGAGAGGTTGATCACGCAGTTGGAGATCACCACGTCAACGGCGCCGTCGGGCAGGGGGATGTCTTCGATCGTGCCCTTGCGGAACTCGACGTTGCTCGCGCCGGCTTTGGTCTTATTCGCCTCGGCCAGGGCCAGCATCTCGTCGGTCATGTCGACGCCGTAGACGAACCCCGTCGGCCCGACCCGGCGGGCCGAGAGCAGCACGTCGATCCCGCCACCGGAGCCCAGATCGAGTACTCGTTCACCGGGATGCAGGTCGGCGACCGCGGTCGGGTTGCCGCAACCCAAGCTTGCCTCAACGACGTCGGAGGGCAATTCAGAATGTTCGTCAGCGCCGTAGAGGCCGGCCCCGAAGATGTTGCCGACGTCGGCTGAATCACTTGACCCGCAGCAACTCGCCGCGGTGAGCACCTCGCTGTTGGTGGCGCCGGTGCTGATCGCAGTGGCGGCCGCGCCGTAGGAGGCACGAATCTGATTTTGTAGGTCGCCGTCTGACGTGTCGGCCATGGTGGTACCCCTTCCATCGATAATTGTCTATATGCCACAGGGTGCACGATCCATCGATGCCTGTCAATGTATGTCATACTGGGTCGATGGCCGCCGTGACCGCCTCCTCGGTACAACCTGCTGGATCGCTGCTGGTTGCCGACTTCGACGCATGTTGTCGCCCGATTGTCGACACGGTGCTCGATGTGGCGGCCGCCGAACGGCTGGCCGGGGTGCTCAAGGCGCTGGCCGAGCCGACCCGGTTGCGGCTGGTGTCGCTGATCGCGGGCCGGGAGGGCGCCGAGGCGTGCGTGTGCGATCTGACCGCCCCGGTCGGTCTGTCTCAGCCGACGGTGTCGCACCACCTCAAGGTCCTGGTCGACGCCGGTCTGTTGGAACGAACGCAGCGCGGCAGGTGGGCGTATTACCGGTTAGTGCCCGCCGCGCTGGACGCGCTGGCCGGGGTGTTTTCTGGCGCCGGTGGCCGCTGACGACGCGGTGTCGCAAGACGGTGCAGGCGCCGCCACACTAGGGGGTCGGTGGTGGGCAGCATCGGCAGGTGGGCCCGCCGTCGTAGAGGGGAGTCGGTGCCGCGGCCAGAGGCCCTTCTAGCCGAGTGCCCCTTGCGCGGGTGGTGCCACAGCAGACGCCGGGTTCAGCGCGTGGCGCTCCGACGCCGATGCGGTGGGTGGCGCCACGTGTGAGTGTTATGGCGGCAACGCCGGGTAGCGGGTGGGTCCGGGCGGCGCGGATGGCGTTGATGATCACGAAGACTTCCGCGGATTCGTGGATGAGCACGACCATCGCCAGTCCGAGGATGCCCAGCGCCGCCAGCGGGACGAGTGAGCCGATGATGGCCAGGGCGAAACCTATGTTCTGCAGCATGATTCGGCGGGCGTGTTTGGCGTGCGCCAGGATCTGCGGTAGGTGACGTAGGTCTTCACCCAGAAGAGCAACATCGGCGGTTTCGAGGGCGACGTCGGTTCCCATGGCTCCCATGGCAATGCCGATATCGGCGGTGGCCAGCGCGGGTGCATCGTTGACGCCGTCGCCGACCATGGCGACGGGGCGCCCGTGGGAAAGCGCCGGTAGCAGCCGCGCCTTGTCTTCGGGGAGCAATTCGGCGTAGACGGTGGTGATTGCGGCCTGTGCCGCAAGCGCTTCGGCTGTGCGTTGGTTATCGCCGGTCAACATCGCCGTTTCGACGCCCAACCGGTTGAGCATCGAGATGGCCTCGGATGCTTCGGGCCGCAGCTCGTCGCGCACCGCGATGGCAGCCAGCACCGCATTGTCGCGTTCAAGCAGCACAACGGTCGCGCCGGCATCTTGCAGTCGGGCGACATCCGCGGCGAGCGGATGGTCCGGGAACCAGCCCGGTTTACCGAGCCGGATAGCCGACGCCCCGACGCGGCCGCTGATGCCATGTCCGGCCACGGCCACGACGTCCTCCGCCGCGGGGACATCACCGCCGGCGGCCGCGACGATCGCGCGTGCCAACGGGTGTTCGCTGCGCGCCTCCACCGCGGCCGCGATGCTCAAGGCTTCAGATTCGGTGGTGGCCCCCACGGTCACGGTCTCCACGACCTGAGGGTTGTTTCGGGTCAGGGTTCCGGTCTTGTCGAGCGCAATCACCTTGATGCGGCCCAGTCCCTCCACCGCGGCACCGCCTTTGACCAGTGCGCCTTCCCGACTGGCCGCGCCGATCGCGGCCACCACCGTCAACGGCACCGCAATCGCCAGCGCGCACGGCGAGGCCGCCACCAGAACCACCAGTGCGCGCTGCAACCACAGCAGCGGATCCCCAAGCAGCGCACCAAGTCCGGCGATCGACGCCGACAGGATCATGATCCCGGGAACCAGCGGGCGCGCGACACGGTCGGCGAGCCGTTGCCCGGCGCCTTTGCGTTCCTGGGCTTCTTCGACGATATGCACGATCCTGGCCAGTGAGCTCTCCTGGGCCAGGGCGGTGACGCGAACTTCGATGGCCCCGCCGCCGTTGATCGCACCGGCGTGTACACAGCTGCCCGGGACGGCTTCAACGGGGACCGATTCGCCGGTGATGACCGACAGATCAAGGCTGGTGCGCCCGGACGTGATCACTCCGTCGGTGGCGCAGCGCTCACCGGGGCGCAGCAGCATGAGATCACCGATCCGCAAATCGCTTGGCGCCACGGTGATCTCTCGGCCGTCCCGCAGCGCCGACGTGGTCTGCGGAACCAGCGACAAGAGTGCGCGGAGGCCCCGGCGGGTGCGGGTCACCGCGTAATGCTCGAGCCCTTCGGCGACCGAGAACAACACGCCGAGCATGGCCGCTTCGAAAACCTGCCCGAGCGCGACCGCGCCGATCGCTGCGATCGTCATCAAGGTCCCGACCCCGATGCGGCGGCGCCGCATGTTCCGCAGCGCGCCCGGCACGAAAGTCGCTCCACCGGCGACTGCCGCCGCCAGCTCCACACCCTGTGAGGCGGTGCCGTAGCCGTGGCGGTCTAGTATCCAGCCGGCCAGCAGCAGCAGCGCCGCCAAAGCCGCCAACTGAAGCTCGCGGACCTGCCGCAGTTTCTCCGGACCTTCGTGCGGCTCAACGCTTTGCGGACCGCAGCACATATCAGACACGGTCAGCCTCCCTGCTGGTGACGGCCGTGGCCGCATCGCCAAGGACCGCCGCCGCCAGCGCGAGGCCCCGGTCGGTCAGCCGGTACATCACCAGCCGCCCCTGCCGCCGGGAGGACACCATCCCGGCGGTCTTGAGCTGGCGCAGGTGATGCGACACCAAATTCTGGGCCTGCCCGACAACCCACGCCATATCGCACACACACAGCTCGTCGCCGTCGCGCAGCGCCGCCGCGATCATCAGCCGGGTCGGGTCGGCCAGCGCGCGGGCAGCCGAAGCGCGGTTGTCCAGATCGGCAAGGTCAGGCAGAGCTGCCCGGATTGACTCGGCGTGGGGGACATCCAGACACAGCAGATCGCACGTATCCAGCGGCTCGTCCATACCAATGCCCTAACCGATGTTGATGTATAGATGGACTGTGCCGCGATCGTACTGCTTCGCCGATCCCTGTCAACAATCACCGGCGACGGCGCCGGACACCTTCGAAGCACGCTGTAGTGCGCTAGGGATTACACCGGTGGCGCGGGGTCGTATTGGATGGCTCGTCGCACCTGGCGGGCACGCTCTGCGCCGGCCAAGCGCATGAAGCGCCATGTCGATTCCAGCCGACACTCCAGAGGCGGTGATGATGTCGCCGTCATCGACGAACCGGTCGTCGCGGCGCACATCGATGGTGGGGTCAATCTCAGCAAGCAGGTCCAGCGATGCCCAGTGTGTGGTGGCTGGCGGTCGCATCGAGTTCCTCGACGTCCGAAAAGAGCAAGATCCCGATGTGCCATGGGTAAGCGCGTCGTACGACGGACAACCACACACACGCTGATATGTCACAGTGACGAAACGACGTAGCCCAGTCGTCGTTGCGCCGTCGAAGCACACTCGCCGCTTCGAGACCGGGAGTCGATCCTGCTACCGGTCCAGCAGTCAGTGTCACGACACGCGCGTCGGACAGTTCTGGAACGCCGGGCGAGAAGTCGGACAACTCTCAGGTTTTCCTGGATTACTCCCAACTAGATCCGGATCGGACAATCAACCAGTAGGTCGGGGTCGACCGCCGTCAGCGCCGTTTGCCGATAAGC
>CAYVQQ010000266.1:0-4354 GCA_964453085.1 uncultured Mycobacterium sp. | reverse complement strand
GCAGGATCCGTTCCGCGAGCGTCTCCACGGAACAGCCGGCGCCGGAGAAACGTTTGCCGAACGCCGCCCATCGCCGCAGGATGAGCAGGTCGAGCAGCACGCGGCTGTCCCGGACGTGCGCCAGGTGGTCGGGCGCGTCGGCGGTCGCCCGTTCCATTTCGTCGAACATGCCGCTCCTACTTCTCTACTGCCATTTCGGAATGGGATCCCAGCCGGTTCGTGCACAGATGGTCTTCATGTCGCGGTCCGCGGAATCTGTCGACCTGCACACGGCACGGTTGGGCGGTATCTCCTGAGTGCCCTGCTCTGATCGGTGGGACCGGTTGGTCCACAAGGTTTCGGGGATCGTCGGTGGTTCGGGCGCTCTTGGGCGCAGGTCTGGCGGATCAGCGCCTCGGTCCACCATCACAGACAGACGGTATCTAGGTCCACTCTGCTGGGCCGCGCACTTCACGGCGCAATGCAACGCCCTTCCCTTCATCGGGCGCTGCGCCGTAGGCGGCCGCCGGGCGCGTTCGGGCGTACTGCGACCACCTTCCGCGGGCACTCACGGGCCGCCGAGGCCGGCGGCGCGTCCACGCCCCGTCCCGTGAGTGGGTCATCGCCAGGCGTTTACTCACCCCACATGCGCCGGCCAGTCACGCAACCACCGCCCGGCGTAGGCTGCAACGGAGGGTCCCCTGGGCCGAGATCGCCAATTTTGGCCTCCCGCCTGGCATGTGATCGAAGGAGGACGCATGACCGATGTGCACGTCTCGTTGCCGCCCGCGTTGCGCCGCGCGATGGAACTGCTCGCCGATCCCCCGGCGGAACCCGACGTCAGCAGGGGATATCTCGATTTGCTCGGCTCCCCATCGGCTGAGGACACCGCCGTCGCCAAGAACACCGGCTCGATCCAGGCCGCGTGGGCATCACCGATCGGGTCGATGCTCTACGACAACGCCCAAGCGCTAGGTCGGCGGCTGATCAGCGCCTGGCGCCATCCCGTGGAGTGGCTGAACATCCCGGCGGGGGGCACGGCCCTCGACGTCGGCTCGGGCCCGGGCACCGTCACCGCGTCGCTGGCGCGCGCGGCCGGCCCGGACGGGCTGGCCCTGGGTGTCGACATCTCCGAGGCGATGCTGGCGCGCGCCGTGCGCAACGAGGCGGGCCCGCAGGTCGGCTTCATCCGGGCCGACGCCCAACGACTTCCGTTGCGCGACGACACTGTCGACGCGGTCGTCTCGATCGCCGTGCTGCAGCTGATCCCGGACCCGTCGACCGCCCTGGCCGAGATGGCCCGGGTGCTGCGCCCCGGCGGCCGGCTGGCCGTGATGGTCCCGACGGCCGGGCGGGCCGCCCGGCTGTGGCAGATGTTGCCCAACATCGGGGCATACGCCTTCGGCGACGACGAGATCGGCGACATCCTGGAGGGTCACGGGTTCGCCAGCGTGCGCGTTACGAACCTCGGGACGCTGCAGTGGGTGCGCGCCAAGAAGGGTTGAACCGGGCTCACGCGTCCCGCGCCAGCTCGGCGAGCCGGTCCAGCGAAGCCCGCAACTTCTCGGGCGTGGTCGCCCGCGCCCGAGCGAGGCGCGTCGTGTCGGTCAGCGCGGTCCAGTCGTAGGTGTGGGTCACGCTGGTGAGGTCGGCGGCGAGCGGCTCGAGCTGCCAGCGCCACAGGTGGCCGGGCGGCTGCTTCCCTTTTTCGGCCGGCAGCCAGGCGATCTGACTGCCTTCGATGAACTCCACGACGTGGTTCTCCCGGACGGCGCCGTCGGTCAGCGTGGTCCTGAAGATGTCACCGACTTGGCGCACGCGCTGCCCGGGTGCGGCCGAGGCGAGGTTGCCGTTGCCGTCCCAGCTCGGTTGGCGTGACGGGTCGGCGATCAGTTCGAAGATCCGGTTGGCGCTGGCTGAAATGACGCGGGTGACGCTGACGATGCGTTCCTCGATATCAGGCATATCGCCATCCAAACACGTTTCGCTGTCCAAACACGTGGGCTTCGGTGCCGACCACGCTTGACAAGACCGCGGCCCGACCCCGCCGTCAGCAGCGCTCAGCGCCCCGGCGCATCAACCGCAATTCGGCCGCCACCGGGCGCCGCCTGCTCTTGAGCACTGCCAGCAACGCGTCGCAGGCCCGTGCCTTGAGGGGAGTGACGACATCGAGGGCGGTGGGGCCCCGAGGGATCCAGTTCTGCAGCGTGAGCATGGGTTGTGTCCCCTTGTCAGTTCGGCCACTGATCCTCACCGAATCGCACCGCGGTCGCTTTACAGTCGCACGGCGGCCCGGTAAACGCCGCGAGAAGCCCGTTGTGGCATCGACCACAACGGGGTCACGGCGGCGGGCCGCGTCACACGCGCACCGGATGCCCGACGGGCCGCGGCGGCCCGACCGGCCTCACTTCAGCGCGTCGTCGATCCAGCTCCGCAGGGCCGGCAGCGGCAGCGCACCGGACTGCCGGGCCAGCACCCGGCCGTCCCGAAGCAGCAGCAGCGTCGGCACCGCGCGGACCGCGAACCGCTGAGACAGCGCGGGGGCCGCGTCGACGTCGACCTTCACCAGTTTCAGCTCGCCGGCCCGTTCCCGCGCCAGCTGCTCGAGAGTCGGGCTGACCGTCCGGCACGGGCCACACCACGTCGCCCACAGGTCGACCAACACCGGCACCGGCGACTTCTCGGCGACGTCGGCAAAGGAGTCGTCGCGGGCATCGACGATCCACGGCAGCCACTGCCGGCACTGTGCGCAGCGGGGTTTGCCGGTCGCCGCGGAGGGCACACGATTCTTCCGCCCGCAATGGGGGCACGCCACGACGCGTGCGTCTTCACTCATGCCGACAATTCCACCACGAGGCCGGCGTCTGCATGGGCGACAGGTCACGCCCTGGCGGCGGCCCGCTCGACGTCGAGGAGCTGCTCGCCGCGGCGTTCCTTTTCGTAGGCCACGCGGCCGCCCCGCAGCCCGAACAGTCGCTTGGAGACGACCAGGTACACGACGGCGGCCACGTTGATCGTGAAGGTCACCGCCCGGGTCGTCGTGACCCCCTTGGCCAGCTCGGAGATCTCCAGCGGCAGGAACACCGAGGTCGCCACCACCGCGAAATACTCACCCCAGCGCTTCAACAACCACAGCCCCACCCCTTCGACGACCTCCACCACGGCGTAGGCGGTCAACGCCACCGTCAGCAGCGTCAGCGTGGCAGGCTTGGTTGCCAGCGCCCTCTCCAGTTCGTGTACCGCCGTCATCTGGTCGACCTGGAAACCGTTCGCCCGCAACACGGGTAGGTCGCGGTCGAACGCGGCCTGGATGGATCCCTGTGCGCCGCGGAACTTCCACACCACGTAGGCCGCCAGCCCGATCAGCAGCGCCCGGAACAGGCGTTCGGCCCCGAGCGCCCGAACGATGATGGCCTGACGCAAAGCCTTGCCGCGCAAGATGTCCGGCGCGTCCTCGGTGCGGCCGTGGCTGCGCGGCTCGCCGACGACGAACTCCGCACAGCGCAGGCAGCGCCACACCGGTCCCACGGCGGTGTCGCCGCGCAGGCGGGAGGCCAGGGCCTCGTCGTCCGGCACGAAGGTGGCATGCCCCCCGAGGCCGCAGGTGACCAACTCCCAGCGGTTGCCGCCGCGATCTGTGCGCATGGCCCCCGATCATCCGGTGTGCTCAACAAACGACGCAAGGAGGCGCGGTCGATCCCGCCGGATCGGATCCAGCCGGGATTCGCCGAACCCCGTCAGCCATCCCGCACGCCGCGGCCCCCGCGGCGGAACGTTCCGGCATCGAAGGCCGGTCGGCGCCCGCCCGCGAGGCGACGCCGCAACAGTTTGTCGACCGCGACCACACCGCTGATGGCGCCTGCGACGGCGCAGATGCGCAGCCACGCACCGGCGGAGATGGGCGCCGTGGCGAAAACCGAGTTCATGGCGGGCAGATAGGTGATGGCCAGCTGTCCGAAAAGCTGTGCGGTCACACCGACCACGATCCAGCGGTTGGTGAACACGCCGATCCGCCAGGCCGAGCGCGTCAACGAGCGGCAGCTGAACAAATAGAAGGTCTCGACGACGACGAACAGGTTCAGCGCGGCGGTGCGCGCCTCCGGCAGCGCCGCGCCGTTCGCGCGTTCCCACTCGAACATCCACCAGGCGCCGGTGACGAGCAACGTGGCGACGAGCAGGACGCGCGCGAGGAGTCCGCGGGTCAGCAATGGTTGGCCCGGGTCGCGGGGGGACCGCGACATTATCCCGGCCTCCTTGGGCTCGAAGGCGAGCATCAGGCCGAGCGCCACGGCGGTGGTCATGTTGATCCACAGGATCTGGGTGGGCAGGATGGGCAGCGCGGCGCCGAATGCGATCGCCGCCAGGATCACCAGTC
>CAYVQQ010000265.1:0-4377 GCA_964453085.1 uncultured Mycobacterium sp. | reverse complement strand
CCAGGATGAACGGCAACGCGCTCGCCGTTCCGGAGATACCCAGGGAGCTCTCCAGCGGCTTCTTGAAAACGCTCCAGGCATAGACCGACCCGATAGCGAGGTGGATGGACAGCGCTGCGGGCGGGATCAACCAGCGACTCCACCCGGGCCGCGCGACAATCCTGTCCCGGGCGAGAAGGCTGGGCGTCATGGGTGAGACTCCAAATCGGTCCGGGTGTCGACGCATCGGGAGCTGACGACTGGCCGGCGGCTGTTTTGTGGTATCAGCCACTATCAACCCAATCGAAATCTTTCGTCAATTGCACAAATTGCTATGGTTTGATAACCATGAATTATCAAGTGGTTGCTTGTGTTTGCTGGGGGTGTTGACCAGTGTTGATGCGGCACTTGGAGTACCTGGACGCGCTGGCCCGCACCCGGCACTTCGCTCGGGCCGCTGCCGCGTGCAGCGTCTCCCAGCCGGGCCTGTCGGCGGGCATTCGGAAGTTGGAAGCCGACGTCGGGGTCCATATCGTCAAGCGGGGCCGCCGTTTCGAAGGTTTCACACCGGAGGGCGAACGGGTGCTGCACATGGCGCGGCGCATGCTGGCCGAACGCGACGCGTTGCAGCAGGACCTGACCAGCTTGAAGGGCGAACTCGGCGGAACGCTGCGCATAGGCGCGATCCCCACCGCGCTGACCGCCCTGACGATATTGACCGAACCGTTCTGCGTCCGACACCCGCACGTTCAGCTGTCCGTGTATTCCCTGTCCTCGATCGAGATCGTGCGGCAGTTGTCGGAGTACGACCTGGACGTCGGCATGACCTACGTCGACGGCGCGCCACTCGGAACGGTCCGCACGGTGCCCTTGTACGAGGAGCACTACCTCCTCGTCACACCCCGCGGCACCGAATTTGCCGAGCGTGCGTCGGTCGACTGGGCTGAACTTGCGGACCTTCCCCTGTGCCTACTCACACCTGACATGCAGAACAGGCGCATCCTGCAGCGCAACTTCGCCGACGCCGGGATCACCGTCATCCCGAAGCTCGAGGCGGACACGATCTCGGTGCTCTATGCGCACATGTCGACGTTTCGGTGGTCGAGTGTGATAACGCGTGCGTGTCTGAGGGCATTCGGACTCCCCGACGGCATGTGCGCGATCCCGATGGTGAAGCCTCGCCGCAGCTATCATGTGGGTCTCGTCTTGGCCGACCGGGAGCCACCCCCCATGCTGGCCCGCGCCTTACTTGACGTGACGCAAATGCTCGACGTGCAGGCAGAACTGGACCAGACCAGCGCTTCGGATTAGGTGTTCGTCAGGGTGCCGGTGTCGAGCGCGTCGATCGTCCCGCTGACCTGGACGCCGTTCATGTCCGCTCGACCTGTTTCGGCTGGGCGTCTATTCCGGACTCCTTGCGCTGCTGGGCGGTGATCGGGGCGGGCGCGTCGGTCAGCGGGTCCACCCCGCCGCCGGTCTTCGGGAACGCGATCACCTCGCGGATGGAGTCGACGCCGGACAGCAGCGCGTTGATGCGGTCCCAGCCGAAGGCGATCCCGCCGTGCGGCGGCGCGCCGAAGGTGAACGCCTCCAACAGGAATCCGAACTTCTCCTGGGCCTCGGCGGCCCCGATGCCCATCACCGCGAACACCTTCTCCTGGATGTCGCGGCGGTGGATACGGATCGAACCGCCGCCGATCTCGTTGCCGTTGCAGACGATGTCGTACGCGTCGGCGAGCACGCTGCCGGGATCGGTGTCGATCGCGTCGGAGTGCTCGGGCTTGGGTGAGGTGAACGCGTGGTGCACCGCGGTCCACGCCCCCGATCCGACCGCCACGTCGCCTGCGGCGGTCGCGTCGGCGGCTGGCTCGAACAGCGGCGGGTCCACCACCCAGACGAACGCCCAGGCGTGCGGGTCGATCAGGCCCAGCCGGTGGGCGATCTCGGCGCGGGCCGCGCCCAGCAGCGCCCGCGAGGGCTTCGCCGGCCCGGCGGAGAAGAAGACGCAGTCCCCCGGCTTCGCCCCGACGTACGCGGCCAACCCGGCGCGTTCGGCGTCGGTCAGGTTCTTGGCCACCGGGCCGCCCAACGTGCCGTCGTCGGCCACCAACACGTAGGCCAGCCCCTTGTGCCCGCGCTGCTTGGCCCACTCCTGCCAGCCGTCCAGGGTGCGGCGCGGCTGCGACGCCCCACCGGGCATCACCACCGCGCCGACATACGGCGCCTGGAACACCCGGAACGTGGTGTCCTTGAAGAACTCCGCGCACTCGACGAGCTCCAGCCCGAATCGCATGTCGGGCTTGTCGGAGCCGAACCGCCGCATCGCGTCGGCGTAGCTGATCCGCGGGATGGGTCGGGGGATCTCGTAGCCGATCAGCGCCCACAGCGCGGACAGGATCTCCTCGGAGATCGCGATGATGTCCTCGGCGTCGACGAAGCTCATCTCCATGTCGAGCTGGGTGAACTCGGGCTGACGGTCGGCGCGGAAGTCCTCGTCGCGGTAACAGCGGGCGATCTGGTAGTAGCGCTCCATCCCGGCTACCATCAGCAGCTGCTTGAACAGCTGCGGGCTCTGCGGCAGGGCGTAGAACGAACCCGGGTGCAGCCGGGCCGGAACCAGGAAGTCGCGGGCGCCCTCCGGTGTGGAACGGGTGATGGTCGGTGTTTCGACCTCGACGAAGTCGTGCGCCGCCAGCACCGCCCGGGCGGCCGCATTCACCTTGGAGCGCAACCGCATTGCCGCGGCCGGGCCGTCGCGGCGCAGGTCGAGGTAGCGGTACTTGAGGCGCAGTTCCTCACCGGCAGGCTCGTCGAGCTGGAACGGCAGCGGCGCGCTCTCCCCCAGCACGCTCAGCTCCGCGGCCTCGACCTCGATGTCGCCGGTGGCGATCTCCGGGTTGGCGTTGCCCTCCGGCCGGATCTCGACGACACCGGTGACCGCGACGCAGAACTCGGCGCGCAGCCGGTGCGCCTGCTCCAGAACGGTCGGGTCGCGGAACACCACCTGCGCGATCCCGGAGGAGTCCCGCAGATCGATGAAGATGACGCCGCCGTGGTCGCGGCGGTGGGCCACCCAGCCGGCCAGCGTCACCCGCTCTCCGGCATCGCCGATGCGTAGCGAACCGGCGGCGTGGCTGCGCAGCACGAACACTCCTTCTCACCCGGCTTGAAACGACTGCCCAGTCTAGATGAGGTGGTTTCGGCGCAATCGCCGCCAGCCCTCGAACCTGGATCGCACTCATAGGCCGCGGCGGGCGACCGTCCGGGCTAGATTGATCGCCATGGTCCGCTGCGCGCCCGCCGCCCTGACCTTCGAGGGCACGGGATCGCTCCGCGACCCGGCCGCGCCGGGCGCAGGAGCCCGCCGGGCCGGCCGAGTGAGGAGCGCACGATGACCTTCAACGAGGGGATGCAGATCGACACCAGCGCCACGTCCACGTCCGGCGGCGTCGGCGGGATGCGGATCGCCCTCGGCGGCGGGATCGGGGGGTTGCTGATCCTGTTCGCGGCGTTGTTCTTCGGGGTCGATCCCGGCGGGATCACCGGCCAGCAGCCCATGGACACCCGCGACGACAAGGCCGGCGGCTTCGACCTCGGCCAGTGCCGGACCGGAGCCGACGCGAACAGGTACGTGCAGTGCCGCGTGGTGGCGACCGGCAATTCCGTGGACGCGGTCTGGCATCAGCTGATGCGCGACTACACCCGCCCGCACATGCGCCTGTTCACCGGCAGCGTCGACACCGGCTGCGGTCCGGCCACCAGCGCGGTGGGCCCGTTCTACTGCCCGGTGGACCAGACAGCGTACTTCGACACCGGCTTCTTCCAGGTGCTCGTCACCCGATTCGGTTCCAGCGGTGGGCCGTTCGCACAGGAATACGTGGTGGCCCACGAGTACGGCCATCACGTGCAGCAGCTGCAGGGCATCATCGGCCGCTCCCGGCAAGGCGCCCAGGGTGCCCTGGGCAACGGCGTGCGCACCGAGCTGCAAGCGGACTGCTACGCCGGCGTGTGGGCCCACTACGCGTCGACCGTCAAACAGGAAAGCACCGGTGTGCCGTACCTGGAGCCGTTGAGCGACAAGGACATTCGCGACGCCCTTTCGGCCGCGGCGTCGGTGGGCGACGACCGCATCCAGAAGGCCGCGACCGGACACATCAACCCCGAGTCGTGGACGCACGGATCCTCGGCGCAACGCCAAAAATGGTTCACCACCGGCTACCAAACCGGCGACCCCACCAAGTGCGACACCTTCTCCGCGACGAGCCTCGGTTAGGCGACCGATGCCATGGACTGGCCACGGTCAAGACGCTTGGCGCTTTCGCGTACCGTTCACGAATCCATCGCGCACGTGGCGTTCAGGTGGCGGGTAGTAGTTTGCGGAGTTGGGTGCGGCTTTGG
>CAYVQQ010000264.1:0-4387 GCA_964453085.1 uncultured Mycobacterium sp. | reverse complement strand
CGGTGTCACGGCGGCGCAGGTCGCCGACTTCGTGGTGGCATTGGTGTTCGACGGGCTGCGCCCTCGTGAACCCCTAGGCCCAGGCGGCCCGGATGAAGCTGGGCGAAGCCTGGGGGGTGGATGCACGGGAGCGTAAAGAATCCGAAAACACGGCACGAAGAGTTTGACCGAGGCCTTGCCGTGGGTGCATCATCATTCAGGTATGCACCTCGTTAGGTGAGGCGGCTACACGAATACAGGCCACTGACCCCGAACGTCCAAAGACGCCCCGGGTCAGGACAGCTTCTCCCGGCTTAAGGGTTGAGCCCAGGTGGCTTCCGGGCAACCGGATTACGTCGTGTGGTGCCGAAACTCTGACGAGAGGGGTGCCGATTTCCGACGGTCGTCGGGTTCTGTACTCCATGTGCATGCTGATCGTGCGGGTGGTCCGCGCGAGTCGTGACCGTTGAGGAGGTGAGGGACGCATGAGTTCCAGCGATAGTCCGGGTCGAAATCCGAACTTCATCTCGTCCCGATCCGCTCTCCGGCGCGACTTCCTCGGCTGAGGTTTTCGCAAGCGCCAAACGGCTTGCCCGCCAGGCGTTCTGGGGTTCGGAACCACTACGGGATGGGACACGTCTGTCCAGTTGATTCTCGTTTTTGGCAGTCCCCCTAGGAGGCGACGATGACCGCAGTCCTGTTTGACGAAGTGGCAACCCTGGCGCCCGTCCGCAAGCTGACGGTAGTGCGCGACACCGACACGGCCGTGGCGCGCGAGCCGCAGAACGGGGCGCGCCGGCTTGACGGCCGTCCGTTCGGTGGCGACCCCCTGGTCGAGGGCGCGGCCCGTCTGCTGAGCATCCCGTTGCGTCACGTGTACGCGGCGCTGTGGCGCGCCGGCGTGCTCGAAGTGCGGGGTTGAGCCCCTCGGGGCGCACCCGCACGCGCGGCGGATGAGTAGAATCGGTGCAACGGCGTCGATCCGGCCATCACCGGGGAGCCTTCGGAAGAACAGCCATCCCGGCCCAGTAGAACCGAACGGGTGGGCCCGTCACAGCCTTTCGATGAGCGGCCACGCGAAGGCGCGGCAAGCGGGGTGGTACCGCGGCGCTCGCGCACCCGGCGCGTCGTCGTCCCTGTGACGGGCATTGGGCACAGGAGAAGACGCGCGACGTGACCGACAAGGCTTATCCCCGACTGGCTGGCGGCGCGCCCGATTTCCCGGCACTCGAACTCGAGGTCCTCGCCTACTGGGATCGCGACGACACCTTCCGCACCAGCATCGCGCGCCGCGACGGCGCCCCGGAATACGTGTTCTACGACGGACCGCCGTTCGCCAACGGGTTGCCGCACTACGGGCACCTGCTCACCGGGTACGTCAAGGACATCGTCCCGCGGTACCGGACCATGCGCGGATACAAAGTCGAGCGCCGTTTCGGCTGGGACACCCACGGGCTGCCCGCCGAACTGGAGGTCGAGCGCCAGCTCGGCATCACCGACAAGTCGCAGATCGACGCGATGGGCATCGCCGCGTTCAACGACGCCTGCCGCGAATCGGTGCTGCGCTACACCGACGAATGGCAGGCCTACGTCACCCGGCAGGGACGCTGGGTGGATTTCGACAACGACTACAAGACGCTGGACCTGCCGTACATGGAGTCGGTGATCTGGGCGTTCAAGCAGCTCTGGGACAAGGGCCTGGCATACGAGGGCTACCGGGTGCTGCCGTACTGCTGGCGCGACGAAACCCCGTTGTCCAACCACGAATTGCGGATGGATGACGACATCTACCAAAGCCGGCAGGACCCTGCCGTCACGGTCGGCTTCCCGGTCGTCGGCGGCGAGCTCGACGGGGCCCACCTGCTGGTGTGGACGACCACACCGTGGACCCTGCCGTCGAACCTCTCGGTCGCGGTCAACCCGGAGGTGACCTACGCGGTCGTCAGGGCCGGCGATCGGCGCTACGTGCTGGCCGAGGCGCGGCTGGCCGCCTACGCGCGCGAACTGGGGGAGGAGCCCGAGATCCTGGGCACCTGTCGGGGCGCCGACCTGCTGGGCGTGCGCTACCTGCCGCCCTTCCCGTACTTCATGGACACCGCCAAGGCATTCCGGGTGCTGCCGGGCGAGTTCGTGACCACCGAGGACGGCACCGGGATCGTGCACATGGCGCCGGCCTACGGCGAGGACGACATGGCGGTTTCCGAGGCGGCCGGGATCGTGCCGGTGACCCCCGTCGACGCCAAGGGCCGCTTCGACGCCACCGTCCCGGATTATCGTGGCCGGCACGTCTTCGAGGCCAACACGCTGATCATCCGCGACCTGAAGAACGGCACCGGTCCGGCCGCGGCCAACGGCGCGGTGCTGCTGCGCCACGAGACCTACGAGCACCCCTACCCACACTGCTGGCGGTGCCGCAACCCGCTGATCTACCGGGCGGTGTCCTCGTGGTTCGTGTCGGTCACCGAGTTCCGGGAACGCATGGTGGAGCTCAACGAGCAGATCACCTGGTACCCAGAACACGTCAAGCACGGCCAGTTCGGCAAGTGGCTGCAGGGTGCCCGCGACTGGTCGATCTCGCGAAACCGCTACTGGGGCACCCCGATTCCGGTGTGGAAATCCGACGACCCGGCCTATCCGCGCGTCGACGTCTACGGAAGTCTGGACGAGCTGGAGCGTGACTTCGGGGTGCGCCCGGACAACCTGCACCGGCCCTACATCGACGAGCTCACCCGGCCCAATCCCGACGACCCGACCGGTCGCAGCACCATGCGGCGCATCCCCGACGTGCTCGACGTGTGGTTCGACTCGGGGTCGATGCCGTACGCGCAGGTGCACTACCCGTTCGAGAACGCGGATTGGTTCCACACGCACTACCCCGGCGATTTCATCGTCGAATACATCGGGCAGACCCGCGGCTGGTTCTACACGCTGCACGTGCTGGCCACCGCGCTGTTCGACCGCCCGGCGTTCAAAACCTGTGTGGCACACGGCATCGTACTGGGGTCCGACGGGCAGAAGATGAGCAAGTCGCTGCGCAACTACCCCGACGTGACCGAGGTCTTCGACCGCGACGGCTCCGACGCGATGCGCTGGTTCCTGATGGCCTCGCCGATCCTGCGCGGCGGCAACCTGATCGTCACCGAACAGGGCATCCGCGAGGGCGTGCGTCAGGTGTTGCTGCCGCTGTGGAACTCCTACAGCTTCCTGGCGCTCTACGCGCCGCGGGTGGGCACCTGGCGGACGGATTCGCCGCATGTGCTGGACCGCTACATCCTGGCCAAGCTGGCCGTGCTGCGCGAGGACCTCACCGCGGAGATGGAGATCTGCGACATCTCGCGGGCCTGCGAACATCTGCGCCAGTTCACCGAGGCCTTGACGAACTGGTATGTGCGACGCTCGCGGTCGCGGTTCTGGGTGGAGGACACCGACGCTGTCGACACCCTGCACACCGTGCTGGAGGTGACCACGAGGCTGGCGGCGCCGCTGCTGCCGTCGGTCACCGAGATCATCTGGCGCGGTCTGACCGGCGGACGCTCGGTGCACCTGACGGACTGGCCGGAAGCGGGCGTGGTGCCCGCGGACGCCGATCTGGCCTCCGCGATGGACCAGGTCCGTGACGTGTGCTCGGCGGCGTCCTCGCTGCGCAAGGCCAAGAAATTGCGGGTGCGGCTGCCGTTGTTGAAACTGACCGTGGCAGTGGAGGACCCGCAAAGACTGGAACCCTTCGCCGATCTGATCGCCGACGAGCTCAACGTCAAGGCCGTCGAGCTGACCGACGCCATCGACACCTACGGCCGCTTCGAGCTGACCGTGAACGCCCGGACGGCCGGGCCTCGGTTGGGCAAGGACGTGCAGGCCGCGATCAAGGCGGTCAAGGCCGGCGAGGGCGTCGTCAACCCCGACGGCACCCTGACCGCGGGACCGGCGGTGCTGCAACCGGGGGAGTACAGCTCACGGCTGGTGGCCGCCGACCCGGACTTCACCGCGGCGCTGCCCGACGGGGCCGGCCTGGTGGTGTTGGACGGCACGGTGACCCCGGAACTGGAGGCCGAGGGCTGGGCCAAGGACCGGATCCGTGAGCTGCAAGAGCTGCGCAAGTCCACCGGCCTGGACGTCTCCGACCGCATCGCCGTGGTGATGTCGGTGCCCGCCGAGCGCTTCGACTGGGCGGCGACGCACCGGGACCTGATCGCCGGCGAGATCCTGGCCACCCGCTTCGAGTTCGGTGAGCCGGGACCCGACGCCGCCGCGATCGGCGACGGCGTACGGGTGAGCCTGAGCCGGACCTGACCGTCCCTGGCCGGGTCTGGCCGCGACAGCGCAACTGGCAACGCGTTTGCCGAGAGGGGCCGTCGGCGGTCGCACTCTCGCGGCCTGTCGGAGGGTCGCGGCACGCTCTGGCCATGAT
>CAYVQQ010000263.1:0-4394 GCA_964453085.1 uncultured Mycobacterium sp. | reverse complement strand
CGGCGCGATCGATCCCTGCAGGCCGGGCAGCCGAACCACGGCACCCAGGCCGGTGAACGCCACCGGCCCGGCCGCCGGCAGGGCCGCAACGGCCGCGCGCAACCCGGGCGCGACCACCGCCGGCGCCAACGCCAGCGTCAGGCAGGCAACCGCGCCGACCGCCATGCCGGCCAGCATGTCGGCGGGTGCCTCGCGGGCCAGGGCGGCTTCCTGGCTGCGGGGCCGCGCCAGGAAGCCGATCCCGAACGCCTTGACCATCGCCGCCACACCCAGCCCCGTCGTGAGCGCAACCGCGCCCAACGCCAGTGGTGTCGTCAACGACAGGATGGTGGCGTGGCCGGGAGCCGCGTGGATCAGCGACTGCACCAGCAGCCATTCACTGACGAAGCCGGCACCCAGCGGCAGCCCGCACGCCCCGAGCGCAGCGACCCCGAAAAATGTTGTGGTGAGTCGCATCCGGCGGGCCAGACCACCCAGTCGGTCCAGGTCGCGCAGCCCGGTTGCGGCCAGCACCGAGCCCGCCGCAAGGAATCCCAGCCCTTTGAACGCCGCGTGTGCGATCAGGTGCAGCATGGCCGCGGCGGTGGCGATGGTGGCCGGTCCGCGGGCGCCGTCCGCCGCAAACAGCGTGGCGGCCCCCAGGGCGAGGGTGATCAACCCGATGTTCTCGGTTGTCGAATAGGCGAGCAGCCTTTTGAGGTCCGTGGCCACCGAAGCCTGAATCACACCGTACAAGGCCGACACTGCACCCACGGCCATCAGGATGAGACCCCACCAGCGCGGGCCCGGGCCGAGCAGCTGAAGATCGATGCGGCAGATGCCGTAGACGCCCAGGTTGACCATCGCCGCGCTCATCAGCGCGGACACCGGGCTGGGCGCCTCGGGGTGGGCGCGCGGCAGCCAGGCGTGCAGCGGCACCAGGCCCGCTTTGGACCCGAACCCGGCCAGCGTCAGCAGGAACACCGCGGTGCGGGCCCCCTGCGGTATCGCGTGCAACCCGGCGAACCGGTCCGCCCCACCGGCCGCGGAGAGCACCATCAGGCCGACCAGGATCGCCGCGAACCCCAGTTGGGTCATGACCGCGTACACCAGGGCGGCGGAACGGACCTCGGGCCGGCCGTGGTGGGCCAGCACCAGCACCAACGACGCGATCGCCATCGACTCCCACGCCAACAGGAAAGTGGTCGCCGAACCCGCGGCGGGAACCACCAGCATCGCGGCGACGAAAACCGGAACCACCGCAAGGGTCACCGTGCCCAGGTGTTCGCGCCGGGCATACCCGATCAGATACGGCCCGACCATCACCGCCACCGCGCCGGTGAGCGCCATGAAGAACCCGCCCAGCGGATCGACGCCGAGTTGCACCCCCGACAGCGGCACCAACCACCCGATGCCGACGGTGCGCGCCGCACCGAACATTCCCGACGCGCCCAGCCCCACTCCTGCCGCACCGAGCAGCGACGTCAACACGCCCGCGATGACGGGCGGGAACGCCTGCGCGTGCGACGCGCCGGGCCGCGGCGCGCTCACCGGCCGGTCACCGAGCGCAGGGCCGCGACGATCGCGCCCGCCGCCGGCGGGCAGCCCGGGATCTCCACGTCGACGGCCACCACTTCGCCGACCGCGCCGACCACACCGTAGCCGTCGGCGAACACCCCCCGGTTCACCGCGCAGTCCCCGCACGCGATCACCCGCCGCGGCAGCGGGGTGGCGTCGACCGTGGCCCGCAGCGGCTCGGCCATGTTGCGCGTCACCACGCCGGTCACCAGG
Organism: uncultured Mycobacterium sp.; assembly: GCA_964453085.1. Taxonomy (GTDB): domain Bacteria; phylum Actinomycetota; class Actinomycetes; order Mycobacteriales; family Mycobacteriaceae; genus Mycobacterium. The sequence goes on along the minus strand of CAYVQQ010000263.1, from coordinate 2,624 downwards.
AGCGCGTCGGCGTGGCGGGGGGAAGCCACCAGCCGGGCACCGAACCGTTCGGCGTCGTACACCGGTCCAAACGCGCCCGCGACCTCGACCTCACACCCATTGCACGAGCCCGCGTCGACGTGCCGGATCTGCAGCGAACCACGCACCCCGGCGAGGGGATTCGTCGTCGGCTCGGGTGCCGGTTCCGCGGGCTCGGCGATCCGCCCGACCCGGAATGCTTTGCCGATCCAGCCCATGGCGGCTACTCCGTGCCGTCGCGCAGGACCTTCAGCACCGCGATGCGGTCGCTGAGCACCCCGGTGAGAACCTTGCGCGCCACACCCAGCAGTTCCGCGATGTCCGGCGAGGCGATCGAGTAGATCATCGTGTTGCCGTCCCGGTGCGCGTCGACCACGCCGGCGCGGCGCAGGACGCCCAGCTGCTGGGACAGGTTCGACGATTCCAGCCCGACCGCCGGCAACAGCTCCCCGACCGACCGGTCCCCCGACGCGAGCAGCTCGAGAATCCGGATTCGCGCCGGATGCCCCAGCGTCTTGAAGAATTCGGCCTTGACCTGGTACAGCGGCTCGGACACTACACCGGTCTCCTGAAGACTACAGACATCGCGAAATCTAACGATTGATGAAGTTATCAGATGGTGCTGACGGCTTTCAGCCCACGTAGAGCGCGGCCACGCTCAGAGGGCCGGGCGCAACCCCGCGAAGAAGGATTCGACGGCCGCGCGGTAGGCCTCCGGCGCCTCGTCGTGCACCAGGTGGCCGGCCTGGGCGACGGCCAGGTAAGTCGTGGGGCAATCCCTTTCGGCCATCGCACGCATCTGGCCCGGCGGTGTCACCGAGTCACCGGCCTCGATGAGCAGCGCCGGCACCCGCGCCGCCGTCCACTGCGCCCAGTAGTCGCGGGTGCCCCACTCGGCGGCGATCTCTATCCAGCGCGCGGGGTACCCGTGCAGCCGCCAGCCCGTCGGGGTGCGGTCGAAGGCATCCATGAAGTAGCGCCCGGCGACCGGGCCGAACTCCCCCAGAACCTGTTCGGCGGAGCCGAACTCGACGGGAAGATCACGTAGCCACGGTTCCCACGGCCCGGTGGTGCGCCCGCGAAAATCCGGTGCCATGTCCTCGATCACCAGCGCCGAGACCAGGTCGGGCCGTTCGGCGGCCAGGCACCACGAGTGCAAGGCGCCCATCGAATGACCGACCAGCCTCACCGGCGCACCCAGCCCGCCCACCACGTCGGCCAGATCCGCCACGAACCGCTCGGTGCTGACCGGGCGCGGATCCGAGACGTCACGCCCACGGTGCCACGGCGCGTCGTAGGTGTACACGGTGCCCAGCGAGGTCAACCACGGCAGCTGCCTCGACCAGGTGGTGCCGCGCCCCATCAGGCCGTGCACCAGCACCAACGGCTCACCGTGTCCACCCTGACAAGTCAACGGGCCGGCGGGCATGCCACCATCTTGCGCGGCCCGACCCGCACACGGGCAGGGCGGGCCGGGCGGTAGCCTAGCGGCATGCCGCCAGTGGTGAAGATCAACGCAATCGAAGTGCCGGCCGACGCCGGCCCCGAGCTGGAGAAGCGGTTCGCCCACCGCGCCCACGCGGTCGACAACCAGCCCGGTTTCCTGGGGTTTCAGCTGCTGCGCCCGGTCAAGGGTGAGAACCGCTACTTCGTGGTGACGCAGTGGGAGTCCGAGGAAGCCTTCCAGGCGTGGGCGACGGGTCCCGCCATCGCAGCTCACGCCGGCGAACGGGCCAACCCCGTGGCAACCGGGGCGTCGCTGCTGGAATTCGAGGTTGTGATGGACGTTGCCGGGAAAGCCCAGACCAAGTAGCAGCTGCCGGGTTCCGCGTCGCCTACTTGCGCTGAGCGCCACGCTGATCGCGTCCCTGGCGCCCGGCTGCGCCCCCGCCCCGCCGCCACGGGTGAGCGCGTCGAATCCCGGGCGGGTGATCGATACCCGGACCCCGCCGGGGCTGCGTGCCCAGCAGACGCTGGACATGCTCAACTCGGACTGGCCGATCGGTCCGGTGGGAGTGCGCACCCTGGCCGCCCCCGACGACGTCAAACCGGTCGAGACGACCATGGAACAGCTGTGGTGGGACCGGCCCTTCGCGCTCGACGGCGTCGACATCACCGCCAGTGTGGCCACGCTGCATCTGACCTCGTCCTACGGTGCACGCCAGGACATCCGCATCCACACCGACGAACAGGGCCGGGTCGACCACTTCGACCTGGACACCCGCGCGCCGACCATCACGTCGTTCCACGACGTCGACGCGGTGCTGGGCAAGACGGGCGCCCGCTACTCCTACCAGGTCGCCAAGGTCGACGACGGCCACTGCGACCCGGTAGCGGGCACCAACACCGCCGAATCCCTGCCGCTGGCGTCGATTTTCAAGTTGTACGTCCTGCACGCCCTGGCCGGGGCGGTCCAGAATGGGACGGTGTCCTGGGACGATCAGCTGACCGTCACCGAAAAGAGCCGGGCAGTGGGCTCTTCGGGGCTGCAACTGGAACCCGGAGCGAAGGTTTCGGTCCGCACGGCCGCCGAGAAGATGATCGCCGCCAGTGACAACATGGCCACCGACCTGCTGATCGGGCGGCTGGGCACGCACGCCGTCCAG
>CAYVQQ010000262.1:0-4400 GCA_964453085.1 uncultured Mycobacterium sp. | reverse complement strand
TTGTCCAACGCGGCGGTGTTACCAGGATCACGGATGACCGTGGACGTGGTGTTCACCCGCGCCCGTGTCGCTGTGGAGATGCGCGGCTGTTTTTGGCACGGATGCCCTGAGCATCACCGCCCGTCGCGGCGTAACACCGAGTTCTGGTCAACGAAGATCACGGACAACATACGGCGGGACGAGGTGAAGCGGGCGGCGCTAGAAGCGAACGGGTGGGAACTCATCGTGGTGTGGGAGCACGACGACATCGCGGAGGCTGTGCGGACCATCCGTCAGCGGGTCAAGGAACATGTGGCGGCGAGGGGCTGACAGCCCGCCTTCAACCTGGCTCGCCGTGCTCCAGCCGATGGTTGCGGCGGTACAGGTCGGCGTCCTTCGGGGTTCTGCCACTGCTTCAGGTGCCCAGCGGGTGGCGGGTCGAACAACAGGGCATGGATGGGTCCGAGTTCGTCGGGTACGGCGGGATATTCGCCAAAGCGGTCCTGAACGATGCGGTAGCGTCGCTCAGCCGCGCGTGAATTGCGAATCCGCTCTACTCGCGAGTTTTTCGATCTCCTATTATCCGAACGCGGCACTGGACTCGACTGGGGGAAGACCGACCTGGAAGAGTTGCACGGCGCTTGCCACGCGGCGCGCGCCAACTCTGATCTCACGGGCCTGGTCGCGATGTTCACGAAGATCCTCGACGCCCAACCCGCGTACGACTTCTGATTGCATCAGATGGAAACGGGGCGAAGGCGTCCAACGCGGCGGTGACATCCGAGTGATGCCGGGGGTGCTGTGCCCCCCACATGACCGCGTCCGACAGAACCCGCCCAGGTTCAGCGCGGTACTGGACAGCGTGGCGACGGGTGCGACGGCGGCGGGGCGCGGCCGGGCTCGGTCGAGCTAGGCTGGGAAGAGACTGCACACGGGCTCGTCACCGGTGCCCGGATCAGCGGGCTGGTGGCAGCGGCCCACGCAGAAGCGGTGGCGGTTGCACCAACCGTTCCACCAGGGGCAGAGGTCCTGGGGTCTGACGCCGGACTCGACCCGTCCAAGCGCTTCGCACCGCCCCACAAGCGACCCGATAACCCAACTGGAAAAAAGACGAGAAGGGGTGACTCCCATGCCCCGCGTTTGCGCGCTTGTCGCCCTTGGCGTCGCAGCGGTGTCCGTCACCGCGTGCACGACCACAGTGGAAGGACGTGCTGCTGCGGCGGCAGGTGCTCCACGGCCCGTCACCGCCACAGCGCCATCGCGGGTGCCGTCACCAGCACCAGCGCCGACGCCACGGGGCGCAGAGGCGACGAGCGACGAGTTGGTGCATGCGGTGAACGTGGACGCGACGCGGTACTGGGCGCGTAACGGAGCGCCGTTTCCCGCGATGACGGCTGTGGCGGTCAGTGCACCCAACGAGTGTTTGGACGCGGACGCAACGGGTGTCTGCGATGGAATCCTGTACTACCGCGCCGACCTGATATCCACGCTGAACCGTGAGTACGGGGATGTCGCGGTGACCGAAGTCGTCGCGCACGAAGTCGGACACGCCCTGATCCACTACACGCACACAGACGAGGTTTCCATCATCACGCTGGAAACCCGGGCGGATTGCGCGTCGGGGGCATACACAGCCGCCGCGTTCCCCGCCGTGGCGGAGACCCGAGCGCGGGAGTTGTTCGGACACACCGCGATGAAGGACCGTAGAGGCGACGCCGACGCGGCGTTCACCATCGGGTTCCGCACGCAGCGGCGAGGTCAGGACACCGAGTCCACGTGTACGACCTACGACTACACGAAGTGACCCAAAGGACAATACGAGCGGTGCCACGGTTCACCCGACGCCTCGGGCCGGGGTCAGGAAACCCACCGGCCCCGACGCGAGGCACAGCGACAGCGCGGCGGTGTCGGCGCGCACCGTGATCGTGTCGCCGGCGCCCGGCAGGCGCACGAAAACCCGGTTGAGCCCGGGATGCACCGGAACCCGCACGTCGGGCCCCTGGTTCAGCGACAACGTCATCGACCCGTAGCTGTTGGCCAGGTAGTTCAGTTCGACCGTCCAGTCGGCGGGCAGCAGGGGCCCGTCGAGCAGCAGCAGCGCCGGTTTGTCCGGTTGCGCGAAGTACCCGCACCGCGGCAGCGGTCCGGCTTTGATCGTGCGCACCCAGGTCACCTGCGCGTCGACCAGCCGGCCCGAGCTGTCCAGCATGCGCAGCCGTGTCGTGGCCGAGGCGAACGCGGGCCGGTCCCGCAGCAGGGCGAACAGGTGGCCGACCAGGTTCTCGGGCCACACCACCCGCTGCAGCACCAGCGGGTCGACCTCCTGGTCGAGCAGCGGCGCCGACGAGGCCGCGTGGGCGGCGGCCAGGCCGGCGCGGGCGTTCCGCAGGTAGGGCTCGGTGGGGTTGTCGCGCCAACTGGTCAGGAACGTCGCCGTCGAGTACATGCTGCTGGCCACGAACGACGCCGCCAGCACACCCACCGCCGCGGCACGCCACGGTGCCGCGTCCAGCCGGCGCGCCGGGCCCGGCCGGTTGGGGGCGCACAGCGCGACGGCGGCCAGCAGCGTCAGCACGACGACCAGGTCCGGCAGATACCGCAGGGTCTGGGCGAGCTCCAGCGCGGTCAGCTTCGACGAGCGCATCAGGTAGATCGGCACCTGGCAGGCGATTGCGTAGCCGGCCGCGGTGAGCCACACCGGGCCGATCCGCTGCTTGCGCAGCAGTGACAGCGCGACCAGCCCGCCCAGCACTAACCAGCCGAGCGCCATCACCACCGGGCCGGGCGCGGCCCACGGGGAGGCCGGCGCCCACCGGTCCCAGTGCCACGGCCCGCCGGCCAGCCCCGGCACGATGCCGTGGGTGACCGACCGCCACAGCAGCGCCCCGGTCATCGACAGATCGAAACTCCACCGCCGCTGGTTGACGACGGCCAGATAGACCGCCGCCCAGGCGACGGTCAGGGTCAGCGACGCCGCCCACAGCCGCACACCGGCCCGCCACACCGTCAGCAGGGCAGACGGGTCGCCCCGCACGTGGCGCAGCAACGCCGCCACGGCGAAGGCGACGAACGGGATCACCGCGGCCTTCTCGAAGAACACCAGGCCCGCGAAGTACGCCAGGGCACCGGTCACCGCGTAGCGCTGGTTGCCGGTGCGCACCAGCAGGATCGCGTCGGCGCACACCCAGGCCAGCGCGGCCAGCATCGGCAGCGAGTTCAGCGCCGCCGCCCACCAGGCGAACCCGGGCACCGCCAGCGGGGTGAACAGCGCGAACGTCAACGGGATCAGCAGCACCGGGCGCCAGCCCAAGATGACGTACAACGCGCGCAGCAGAGCTAGCGAGGCCAGCAGCGCCAGCAGCACGAGGCTGATCGCGGGGCCCGTCCAGTCCAGGGGTGCGGCCCGGATGATGGCGCCGGCGAGCAGGAAGGCCGCCGGCATCAGGTGACCGTCGTGGTCGTCGAACAGGTAGGACGGCGACCACAGGGGCTGCGTGCCGGCCTTGCCGACGAGAATCAGGTCGTCCCAGTAGAAGTAGCCGCCGAACGCCAACACGGCGCGGATGCCCAGCTGCACCGCGATCAGCGCGGCGGCGGCCACGGCTGCTCTGTATGGTGGGCCGGTGCGCGCACTGGTCACCGGGGCAGCCGGTTTCATCGGCTCGACGCTAGTCGACCGTCTGCTCGACGACGGGCGCACGGTGGTGGGGCTGGACAACTTCGCGAGCGGGCGGGCGGCCAACCTGGAACACCTGGTCGGCCACCCGGACTACGACTTCGTCGAGGCCGACATCGTGACCGCCGACCTCGACGACATCCTGGACCGCCACCGCCCCGAGGTGGTGTTCCACCTGGCGGCGCAGATCGATGTGCGGCGATCGGTGGCCGACCCGCAGTTCGACGCATCGGTCAACGTCCTCGGCACCGTGCGCCTGGCCGAGGCGGCGCGGCGCGCCGGTGTCCGCAAGATCGTGTACACCTCGTCCGGCGGGTCCATCTATGGCGTCCCGCCCCGCTACCCGACCCCCGAGACGGTCCCCACCGACCCGGTGTCGCCGTACGCCGCGGGCAAGGTGGCGGGGGAGATCTACCTCAACACGTTCCGTCACCTGTACGGCCTGGACTGCTCGCACATCGCCCCGGCCAACGTCTACGGCCCCCGCCAGGACCCGCACGGCGAGGCCGGTGTGGTGGCGATCTTCGCCCAGGCGCTGCTGGCGGGCAGGCCCACCAAGGTGTTCGGCGACGGTGACAACACCCGCGACTACGTGTACGTCGACGACGTGGTCGAGGCCTTCGTCAAGGCGTCCGGCGAGGCGGGCGGTGGGCAGCGTTTCAACATCGGCACCGGCACCGAAACCTCGGACCGGCAACTGCACTCGGCGGTGGCGGCGGCCGCCGGCGCGCCGGACGCCCCGGAG
>CAYVQQ010000261.1:0-4414 GCA_964453085.1 uncultured Mycobacterium sp. | reverse complement strand
CCGGCCACCATCACCGGCCCAGCGGCCACGAGACACCCGACGACGAGCACACCGGTCGCGGCGAAGCCATTCCGGCAAGCTCGCCGTGACGGATTCGAGCGCGCCCGGCAGCAACGCATCGACTACCATCGCCGAACCGATGCTGACCCCACCGGAGAGACGCCATGAGTTGGGCAATTTCTCACGCCCTCTCTGCGGTTAAGTCAGAAACGCCTCATGAGAGCCGGCCGGTAGCCGGGCGGGTTTGACGCTCGGATGCCAGGAGTGCAGTGAGCGGAGCAGGCCGCTTCTCTTGCGATGATGTCCCGTCATGCGGCGCAGAATGTCGTCGAGGGCGACGACGGCGTCATCGATGTAGGGGCCTTTGTTGAGCATCACGCATTCGGCGCGCACGCCCATCGCGGCATCGCTGATCTCCGCGCGTGACGGTTTGCCCGACTTGGCCAGTTGTTCAAGGACCTGGGTTGCCCAGATCGTCGGCAAGTGGGCGGACTCGCACAGCCACAGAATTTCCTCCTGTAGTTCGGCTAACCGGTCGTAGCCGCATTCCACGGCCAGGTCCCCGCGGGCGATCATGACGCCTGCGCGGGGATGGCGCATGACGGTGAGCAGCAGCTGAGGCAGATGCTCGAAACCCTGGAGGGTTTCGATTTTCAACACGATGCCCAAGTGCTTGGCGTCCAGCCGCTCCAGCTCATCGAGCAGTTGTTCGATATCGGAGGCTTCTCGGACGAACGACAGCTCAACGATATCCGCCAGCTTCGCTACCAGTGGGAGGTCGGCGACGTCTTTGGGTGTGAGCGCCGGAATCGGCAGGCGGGTGTCGGGGACGTTGATGCCTTTATCGGCACGCAGTTTCGATCCATCGTCGGCGGCATGATCAATTCGGACGGTCAACACGTCGGGATGTACCTCCACGATGTGCCCACCGATGAGGCCGTCGTCGAAGAGAATGACCTCGCCAACTCGTGCATGGTCGAAGATCTCGGGCAGGGTGCAACCGATGCGAGCCATGTTGCTGCGGTTGGCCGGAGCCGGCGAGCAGTCTTTGGTTAATGCGAGGACGTCACCGCGGCGGAGCAGCAAGCTCTGCTGCACCGGCGGGAGCGCGGCGACCTCGGTCGGATCATCGGCGCCGACGACACGCAGCACCGTCCCGGTTGCGACATAGGTGGTCTTGGGTGCCTCAACCACGACACCGCCCTTGGCGGCATTCCCGTCGGCAGCAAGGATCAGCCGGCGATCGGAGCCGCGAGCATCGTGCAATCGCAGCACATCGCCAGCGCGGCGTCGGCGCAACCAATCCCCGGGGACTGGAATTCTCGTCATGGGCCGTGGTGGGGCACAACAGGCTTCTCCCGCAGTGAGCCAGGCGTGTGCTGGTGTGACGACGCAGCCCAAATGGTCTTTCTCAGGACGAAGCTTGACGACCTGCGGGCCCGGTTCCAGGGGCCCGGTGCGCAGCTTGGGGCCGGCCAAATCCATCGCCACCAGACATGCCCGGCCGCTCGCTGCGGCGGCTTGCCTCACGTTGTGGGCCATGGCTCGCCACGTTGCGGCGTCATCATGCGCACAGTTGATCCGGGCGACGTTCATCCCGCGTTGCACCAGGGTGGCACAAAGGTCTGGATTGGTGGCCGCTTCCGGCGGCAAGGTAACCATGATCCGCGTAGGGCGACTGGACGGTGGGGGCCCGAGCAGGTCTGTGGTGCGTTGGCGAAGGAGTTTGGAGCCTTCGTCGATACCCACGATCGCCGGCGACGGGTAACTCCACCCTTCGCCGAGCATCGCACCGATCGCTGCCTGCACGAGCAGCAGGGCCGCCGCGACGTGCGCTTCGGCGCGGCCCAGTGAGGACAGCCCGAACCGGGCCAGCCGCGCCTGCATGTCCCGCAGTTCACATTGGCGGACCGCCCAGTAATGCACCAGGTTGCGTGCGCTGCCCTGGTTGCCCGGAGCGACCGCAGCCAACCACGACGACCACAGCGATTCCGCCTCATCCAGTTTGGTCAGCAGTTGCTTTATGTCGTCTTGCAGACGCAGGAGTTGTGACACGCAACTGGGGTCTTCCGGGTGTGAACTGGTCATAGCGGCGCTGGTGGCCGGGTTGGGCGGGGCTGAGCGGCCACGGCTACTCCTCATGTCGTCCGAGCCTCGCGGTAAAGATTAGATGCTGACCGCCGGCGACGGCAGGGTCACAAGTCCTTTGAGGCCATGAACGGTGCCGTTGCGCCGGTTGATGACCGCAGCCACCCACCCGCCACACTGGCACGTCGGCGGCGGCAGGGCTATGAACAACCCACCAATGCGTGTCTCACGATGTCGCACATTTCAACCCTGTCCACGCTGACCAACCCCATCCACGCTGAGCGTCGGTGCGGCTCAACGCATCCGGGCGTCTGGAACAACGCGGCCGGGGCGGGCCGGCGACCATGTGATAGACCGGCACCCCGCACCGAAACAGTCTGGGCTCGGGCCATACCCGCGCCCGACTCGCGGACTGGGCCCGCACCGCAAGGTGCGGACACCGCAACCGCAAGGTGTGCTCGCGAACATGAGAACTCGCGGCCCAACCGGAATCCCGGCCATTTCACGACCGGGAGAAGGTCAAGGAGACACATGAACACCCGCCGGGGCCGCTACCTTCCGGCTCCGGTCGAGCGGGCAACAGCTCGCAGCCGCCAGCGAGGCGGGTGCCATGCCAAACGACGTGCGTACGTGGTCAACACGTCTCAACATCCGCACCAGCCGCGAGAGGCGCGGTCGAGCACGGTCCACACGATACTGATTTAGCCGGTCTCGCCGGGGAAACGGCCGATAATCTTTGTGCGGCGACGAGTTTCACCACATGTGCGTTCGATATTCGAGTGCCGAATGCGGTGATGACGCTCGGCCGGGAACCGCAGGTAGGCGGTCAGACCCTCGCGATCGGTCGGCGGGGTCTTCATCGCTGCCGGGCAGGTGGGCCCGTCGCGGTCGGCGAACGCGGTCAACCGGGCATCGATCTGCTCGACCAGCCGGGCCGGGCTCGCCTGTCTGCGCTGTCGAAGCAGGCCCCGTAGCCGTCGCGGATCTCGGCTTGCATCCAGGTGGGATCCTGGCCAACATGCTGCGCACTCGGTGGATCAGGCCTCGATGACGGCGATCGGGCCGCAGGCGCCACCGGAGACGACCAGCAACGGACATGCCAAGCCGCGGCCGGCCGGATCGGTCAGGAAATCAGCCCAGGCGTCGGTCGACTCACCGGCATCGGGGGCCAGGCCGACGAAGACGGGCTTGCCGTTGGTGCTGACCTCCAGGCGGCCCAGATCGGCTCGGCGCTCGTCGAAGCCCACGACGAATGGCACGTTGCCGGCAAGCGCTACCCTGTCCGCGTTACCCTCGGTGCGCAAGCCAGACGACGCTCAGTGGGGGAAGCGTCATGGAGGCGGAGTATTGCAGGTCGTTCCAGCCGATGGCCTCTGCGGTGAGGTCGTCGACGGTCAGGCCGCTGCCGCCGAATGCGGTGCTGTCGGTGTTGAGGATCTCGACCCACCGACCCGGCCGAGGCAGCCCGACCCGATGGTCGTGGCGGACCACTGGGGTGAGATTGGCGATGCACGCCACCGCCCGCTGGTCGGTCGCCGGGAACCGGACGAACGACAGCACACTGTTTTCGGTGTCGTTCGGCTCGATCCAGCGAAAGCCAGGCCAGTCAAAGTCCTGCTCCCACAACGCGTGCTCGGCGCGGTACACCGCGTTGAGTTGGGCGACCAGACGCCGGACCCCGGCGTGCTCGGGGTAGGCCAGCAGGTGCCAGTCCACGCTGGCATCGTGGCGCCACTCGTCGTTTTGGGCGATCTCGGCGCCCATGAACAGCAACTGCCGTCCGGGATGGGCCCACATCCACGCCAGTAGCGCTCGCAGGTTGGCGAACTGCTGCCAGCGGTCTCCAGGCATCTTGGCCAGCAGCGAACCCTTGCCGTGGACGACCTCGTCGTGGCTGAGCGGCAGGATGAAGTTCTCATGGAACGCATACAGCAACGAGAACGTCAACTCGTGGTGATGAAACTGGCGATGGACCGGATCTTTGCTGAAGTACACCAGCGTGTCGTTCATCCACCCCATGTTCCACTTGAACCCGAACCCCAGCCCGCCCAGATAAGTGGGGCGGGACACGGCCGGCCAGGACGTCGACTCCTCGGCGACCATCATCACCGATGGGTGGTGCCGGTAGACCACTTCGTTGAGTTCCTTCAGGAAGCTGATGGCCTCGAGGTTCTCTCGGCCCCCGAACCGGTTGGTCACCCATTCGCCTTCGCGGCGGGAGTAGTCCAGATAGAGCATCGAGGCGACCGCGTCCACGCGTAGGCCGTCGATGTGGAACTCCTCGATCCAGTACAAGGCGTTGGCGAGCAGGAAGTTCCGGACCTCA
>CAYVQQ010000260.1:0-4489 GCA_964453085.1 uncultured Mycobacterium sp. | reverse complement strand
ATTCATTACGAGTGAATCGCTCTACCGACTGAGCTAAGGCGGCGCGCCCGCATGGGGGCGGCACGAGTCTAACGCAGCCGGCAACGTCACTCGCGCAGCTCCTGGCCGATCGCGGCGACCATGGCGTCGACGGCGAACTTGGGTTTGACGTTGCTCGCCAGCGCCTCGCGGCATTCCAGCACCGCCTCCAGGCAGCGCAGCAGCCGCTCGGGCGGGGCGTGCCCGGCCAGCGCCGCCACCCGATCGGCCATGTCCGGGTGGTTGGGCTGGACCTCCGGGGCGCCGGCGGACACCACCAGGGCGTCCCGAAAATACATCGCCAGGTCGATCAGCGCGCGGTCCAGCGCGTCCCGCGACGCCCGGGTGAGCCGCGACTTCTGCCGCCGTTCCAGGCCCTTCATCGCGCCCACCGCGCCGCGCAGCGCGCCGGCGGTGCCCTTGCCGGTCCCGCCGGCGCCCAGCGCGGTCCGCAGCTCCTCCGTCTCGGCCTCGGCGCGGCCGGCGGTCATCGCCTCGGCCTCGGCCTCGGCCGCGGCCACCAGCTCCTCGGCGGCCGCGTACGCCCGCGCCGGGGTCGCGGCGTCGCGCACCAGCCCCAGCGCCCGCTCACGGCGCTGCCGCGCCTCGGGGTCGGTGGCCAGCCGCCGCGCGCGACCCACGTGGCCGCCGCTGACCGAGGCGGCCCAGCCGGCCGTCGCGGCGTCCAGACCGTCGGTGTCGACCAGCACGCCCGCGATCGCGTCGGTGGACGGTGTCGCCAACGCGACGTGCCGGCACCGGGATCGCAGCGTGACCGCGATGTCCTCGGGGTCCACCGACGGCGCGCACAGCAGGAACACCGTCGACGGCGGCGGTTCCTCGACGACCTTCAGCAGGGCGTTCGCCGCACCCTCGGTCAGCCGGTCGGCATCCTCGACCACCACGATCTGCCAGTGCCCGCTGGACGGGCGGCGCGACGCGATCTGCACGATGGAGCGCATCTCGTCGACGCCGATGGACAGCCCCTCGGGTATCACCCGCCGCACGTCGGCATGGGTGCCCGCCATCGTCGTCGTGCACGCCCGGCAGCGCCCGCAGCCCGGCCCGCCGCCGTCGGGAGACGCGGTGCACTGGAGCGCGGCGGCGAAGCACAGCGCCGCCACCGAGCGCCCGGAACCGGGCGGGCCGGTGATCAGCCAGGCGTGTGTCATAGCCCCGGCGGCGGCGCCGCTGTGAGCGAAATCACCGCGGGCGGCCCGGGCCGCGGCCAGCAGCTCGGCCTCCACCGCCGCCTGGCCCACCAGCCGCGCAAACACCCCGGACATCACCGGCAACTGTAGTGATGTCCGCCGACCGATACCGCCCGGCCACCGTAGCGCGACGCCTTCGTGATCTCGCCGCGCGGCGGGCGCCACCAGGCGCCGGGGTTCTTAGAGAGTTCTTAGATTTTGCCAACAACCAGTCACCGCCCGATACGGTGGATTGATGACAACCGCGGCGACACTGCCCGGGCGGATCAACGCGTTCGTCCGGTGGGTGCTGCGCACCCCGTGGCCGCTGTTTCTGCTGAGCATGGTACAGGCCGACATCATCGGGGCCCTGTTCGTGCTTGGCTTCCTCTGTTACGGCCTGCCGCCCGAGGACCGCCTGAAGTTGCAGGACCTGCCGGTCCTGAGCCTGGTCATCTTCGCGGGTTCGCTGATCGTGCTGTTCGTCGTCGGCGGGATCGTCAACCTGAAGCTGCTCAAGCCGATCTTCCAGTGGCAGCGGCGCGACAACCTGCTCACCGAAGCCGACCCGGCGGCCACCGCACTGGCGCGCAGCCGAGCCCTGCGCATGCCCTTCTACCGCACCCTGATGAGCGCGGCGGTCTGGTGCGTCGGCGGCGTGGTGTTCATCATCGCCAGCTGGCCGGTGACCAGATTCACCGCGCCGGTCGTGGCCGTCGCCGTCGGCCTCGGCGCCGCCGCCACCGCAATCATCGGCTACCTGCAGTCCGAGCGGGTGCTGCGGCCGGTCGCCGTCGCCGCCCTGCGCGCAGGGGTGCCCGAGAACGTCAAGGCCCCCGGCGTCATCCTGCGGCAGGTTCTGACCTGGATGCTGTCCACCGCGGTGCCGGTGCTCGCGATCGTGCTGGCGGTGCTCGCCGAAAACGCCTCGCTGCTGCACGCCGCCCCGGAAAAGCTGTTCACCCCGATCCTGCTGCTGGCCCTGGCGGCGCTGGGCATCGGGTTCGTCAGCACCCTGCTGGCGGCCATGTCGATCGCCGACCCGCTGCGCCAGCTGCGCTGGGCGTTGTCGGAGGTGCAGCGCGGCAACTACAACGCGCACATGCAGATCTACGACGCCAGCGAACTGGGCCTGCTGCAGGCGGGGTTCAACGACATGGTGCGCGACCTGTCCGAGCGGCAGCGGCTGCGGGACCTGTTCGGCCGCTACGTCGGCGAGGACGTGGCCCGCCGGGCCTTGGAGCGGGGAACCGAGCTGGGCGGGCAGGAGCGCCACGTCGCCGTGCTGTTCGTCGACCTGGTCGGCTCCACCCAGCTCGCCGCGACCCGGCCGCCGGCCGAGGTGGTGCATCTGCTCAACGAGTTCTTCCGGGTGGTCGTCGAGACCGTCGGCCGGCACGGCGGCTTCGTCAACAAGTTCCAGGGCGACGCCGCGCTGGCCATCTTCGGCGCCCCCATCGAGCACCCGGACGCCTCCGGCGGGGCGCTGGCGGCCGCCCGGGAGTTGCACGATGGGCTGCTGCCGGTGATCGGGTCCGCGGATTTCGGGATCGGCGTGTCGGCGGGCCGGGCCATCGCCGGCCACATCGGCGCCCGGGCCCGCTTCGAGTACACCGTGATCGGTGATCCCGTCAACGAGGCCGCGCGCCTCACCGAGCTGGCCAAGCTGGAGACCGGCCACGTGCTCGCGTCGGCGATCGCGGTCAGCGGCGCGCTGGACGCCGAGGCCCTGTGCTGGGACGTCGGCGAGGTCGTCGAACTGCGCGGGCGGGCGGCGCCCACCCAGCTGGCCCGGCCGGTCAAGCTCGCCGCCCACGGCGAGGTCGCCCGCCAGCAGGTGTCGCGGTGAGCGCCGCTAGCCGCGCTCGGCGGCCTTCTTCGCCCCCGATTTGGCGGCAGCCTTGCGGGCCGTCTTCTTGGCGGGCCGTTTCACCGGACCCCGGGCCCGGCGGTCGGCCAGCAACTCGGCGGCGCGTTCGTCGGTGAGCGACGCCACCTCGTCGCCCTTGCGCAGGCTGGCGTTGGTCTCGCCGTCGGTGACATAGGGCCCGAACCGGCCGTCCTTGATCACCATCGGCTTGCCCGACGCCGGATCGGTCCCCAGCTCGCGCAGCGGCGGCGCGGCGGCGGCCTGCCGGCCGCGGCGTTTGGGCTCGGCGTAGATCCGCAGCGCTTCCTCGAGGGTGATGTCGAAGATCTGCTCCTCGGTCGCCAGCGACCGGGAGTCGGTGCCGCGCTTGAGGTACGGCCCGTAGCGGCCGTTCTGCGCGGTGATCTGCTCACCCGAGTCGGGGTCGACGCCGACCACGCGGGGCAGCGACAGCAACTTGAGCGCGTCCTCCAAGGTGACGGTCTGCAGGTCCATGCTGCGCAGCAGCGAACCGGTTCTGGGGCGGGGGCCCTTGGGGACGGGGGACTTCCTGCCCTTCTTCGCCGGCGCGGCGGCGCCGCCGTCCTCGTCGGGCGCCGGCGGCAGGATCTCGGTGACGTACGGGCCGTACCTGCCGTCCTTGGCGACGATCTCGTGGCCCGTCTGCGGATCCACGCCGAGCACGCGACCCTCCTGCGGCGTGGCGAACAGCTCCTCGGCCACCTCCAGCGTGAGCTCGTCGGGCGTCAACGCGTCGTTGAGGTTGGCGCGCTGCGGCTTCGGCTCGCCGTCGTCGCCGGTCACCATGCGCTCCAGGTAGGCGCCGTTCTTGCCCACCCGGACATAGATCGGGCGGTCCTGCTCGTCGGTGAACAGCTTGATGGAGTTGACCTCGCGGGCGTCGATGCCTTCGAGGTTGACCCCGACGAGCTTCTTCAGGCCCCCGGCGCGGGCCACCGAGCCGGAGACGCCGTGGTCCCCGCCGAAGTAGAAGTTGTTCAGCCAGTCGGTGCGCCGTTCCTGTCCCGAGGCGATCGCGTCGAGTTCGTCCTCCATCGCGGCGGTGAAGTCGTAGTCGACGAGCCGGCCGAAGTGCTGCTCGAGCAGGCCGGTGACGGCGAACGCCACCCACGAGGGCACCAGCGCGCTGCCCTTCTTGTGGACATAGCCGCGGTCCTGGATGGTCTTGATGATCGACGAGTAGGTCGACGGGCGGCCGATGCCCAGCTCCTCGAGCGCCTTCACCAGGGAGGCCTCGGTGAAGCGCGCCGGCGGGTTGGTGGCGTGCCCGTCGGGGGTGACACCGCGGACGGCCAGGCGCTGCCCCTCGGCCAGCTGCGGCAGCCGCCGCTCGGCGTCGTCGGCCTCGCCGCCGGCGAGTTCGTCGACGGTCTCCACGTAGGCCTTGAGG
>CAYVQQ010000259.1:0-4561 GCA_964453085.1 uncultured Mycobacterium sp. | reverse complement strand
GGAACCCTTACTCTCTGAATCAGCCTGAGGAGGCGGAAACGCATGTCTTACGAACACCTTCGGGGCGTCATGGCAAGCGCACCGCACGCCACGTTCGACTCGCCCCCGGCGGCGCTCGCGCGGCCGCACCTGACCGTGGTTCCCGACCCGCCGGTCGCATTCGAGCCCGAGCCCGTCCCGTTGCCGATTCCGGACCAGTGGCAGGACCGGGCCCTGTGCGCGCAGACCGATCCCGAGGCGTTCTTCCCCGAGAAGGGCGGCTCCACCCGCGAGGCCAAGAGGATCTGCCTGAGTTGCGAGGTACGCAGCGTTTGCTTGTTGTACTGCCTGGATAACGTCGTGCGGTTCGGGTTGTTGTGCTGGCTGTCCTTACGGTTGCGCCGGCGCCTGTTACGCGGCTTCATCTGAAGCGAGACCGCAATTGGCGGTCAGTCGTCGTCGATCGTCGGGTCGATGACCGAGGGTTCGACGTCGAGGTAGACGGCCACCTCAGTCACCAGGATTTCGTGCAGCAGCTCGGCGAGTTCGATGGTGTCCTTCGCTCGGCGCTCGATCGGCTTGCGGAACAACACAATTCGCGCCCTCGTGGCGTTGCCGCGGACGTCGACGCCGGCCGGGATCAGGCGGGCCAGCGCGATCGGCCCGTCGGCGACGACCTCGGGTGGCCACTGCACGCTCTCCGGATCCTTGGCCGCGATGCGGGGGATCTCGTCGACCGCGACGTCGAGGTCGGTCAGCCGGTCATGCCAGCGCCGTTCGATGGGCTCGTAGGCTTCCAGGACCGCCATGTCGAACCGCTCGGCCCGGCTGCGCCACCCCGGCACCGTCGTCGGCAACAGCGGGCCGCGCATGTCCCGGCCCCGGCGGGAGGCCCGGGACGCACGGGGCCGGCCCTTCGACCGGTCATTGCGGCCGAAGCTGCGCGAGTCGCCGCGGGAATCACTCATCGGGCAGATGGTAACGGTTGGACATCGGGCGTCGATCGGTTGCGCGTGTCCGGCGCTTCCGTGGCGTTTCCGCACGATAATCTTTCGGCGTGAACGTTCCCCGTCGCTGTTGTCGGCCCGGGTGTCCGCACTACGCCGTGGCGACTCTGACGTTCGTCTACTCGGATTCGACGGCCGTGGTGGGTCCACTCGCGACCGCGCGGGAGCCGCATTCATGGGACCTGTGCGTCGGCCACGCCGGCCGGATCACGGCGCCCCGCGGGTGGGAGCTCGTGCGCCACGCCGACCCGCTGCCCACCCAACCCACGCATCCCGAGGATGACGACCTGGTGGCCCTCGCCGACGCGGTGCGTGAGGGCACGCGGGTCGAGGATTACGTGCCCGGCTTTCCGCGGCGCGGTTTCTCCGAGGCCCAGGTCAATCACTCCGGCGCCCACGCCACCGCGCCGAGCGGCGGTGTGCTGGCGTCTCCCGAGCATCGGTCCGGCCGCCGCCGCGGTCACCTGCGCGTATTGCCCGATCCCACCGATTAGGGACACCGGCCCGCCCGTGCGCGGCGTCGGGGCCCGCGCACCGTGGCTGTCGGTGACCCCGAGGGGTTATAGGCTGACGACCAAGAGGCGAAGCAATCATGGCGTCAGGAGGCCCCGCATGGCTCGGCCCCCCGCGACTGTTCACCGTGTCGTCAAGGCCTACGACGTGCGTGGGCTGGTCGGTGAGGAACTCGACGAACCGATGGTCACCGATCTGGGGGCAGCGTTCGCGCACCTGATGCGCACCGAGGGCGCGCATCAGGTGGCGATCGGTCACGACATGCGGGAGAGCTCACCGGCGCTGGCGGCCGCATTCGCCGGCGGCGTCACCGGGCAGGGTCTGGACGTGGTGCGCATCGGTCTGGCGTCCACCGATCAGCTGTACTTCGCCTCGGGGCTGCTGGACCGCCCCGGCGCGATGTTCACCGCGAGCCACAACCCGGCCGCGTACAACGGCATCAAGCTGTGCCGCGCCGGGGCGAAACCCGTCGGCGCCGATACCGGGCTGAGCGTCATCGCCGACGACGTGATCGCCGGCATCGCCGCCTACGAGGGTCGGCCCGGCTCCGTCACCGACCGTGACGTCTTGGCCGACTACAGCGCCTACCTGCGTTCGCTGGTGAACACCTCCGGGCTGCGTCCGCTGCGGGTCGCTGTGGACGCCGGCAACGGGATGGCCGGCCACACGGTGCCCGCGGTGCTCGGTGCGATCGAGTCGATCACGTTGTTACCGCTGTACTTCGAACTCGACGGCTCGTTCCCCAACCACGAGGCCAATCCGCTCGACCCCGCCAACCTGGTGGATCTGCAAGCCTATGTACGCGACACCGGTGCCGACGTCGGGTTGGCATTCGACGGGGACGCCGACCGCTGCTTCGTGGTCGACGAGCGCGGCGAGCCGGTGGCGCCGTCGACCGTGACCGGCCTGGTGGCAGCCCGCGAACTCACACGGGAGATCGGCGCGACCGTGATCTACAACGTGATCACCTCGCGCGCGGTGCCTGAACTGGTCATCGAGCAGGGCGGCACGCCGCTGCGCTCGCGGGTCGGCCATTCCTACATCAAGGCGCTGATGGCTGACACCGGCGCAATCTTCGGCGGCGAGCACTCGGCCCACTACTATTTCCGTGACTTCTGGGGC
The DNA here is from genome assembly GCA_964453085.1 of uncultured Mycobacterium sp. Lineage (GTDB taxonomy): Bacteria > Actinomycetota > Actinomycetes > Mycobacteriales > Mycobacteriaceae > Mycobacterium. Next base: position 1,940 of record CAYVQQ010000259.1, on the reverse strand, counting down.
GCCGACTCCGGGATGCTGGCCGCGCTGTACGTGCTGGCCGCGCTCGGCGAGCAGGAACGGTCACTGTCCGAGCTGACCGCCGACTACCAGCGCTACGCGTCCTCCGGCGAAATCAACTTCACCGTGGCCGACGCCCCGCAGTGCGTGGAAGCCGTGCTGAAGTCGTTCGGCGCCCGCGTCCACTCCCTGGATCACCTCGACGGGGTGACGGTCGACTTGGGTGACGGCAGCTGGTTCAACCTGCGCAGCTCGAACACCGAGCCGCTGCTGCGGCTCAACGTCGAGGCCCGCAGCGCCGAGGACGTCGCCGCCGTCGTCGAACAGGTCACCGCGGAGATCGACGCGGCGACGGCGGCGGTGCCGGGGGACGTCGCACCGTGAGCGCAAGCCGGGCGATCGACCTCGAAGACGTCGAAGGCCTGCTCGCCGCCGACCGGGACGGCCTGCTTCGGGCGGCGGCGTCGGCCGGCGCCCAGGTACGTGCCGTCGCCGCCGCCGACGAGGAGGGTGCGCTGGACCTGCTGCGTGTCGACCACCCGCCGCGGAGCGTGATCTGGGTGGCCGGCCGCGGGACCGCCGAGACCGCCGGGGCCATCCTGGCCGCGACGCTGGGCGGGCAGGCGTCCGCGCCGATCGCGGTCCTCGGCGAGGCGCCGCCCTGGGTCGGCCCACTCGACGTGCTGATCGTTGCCGGTGACGATCCCGGTGATCCGGCGCTGATCACATCCGCGGCGACCGGGGTGCGTCGCGGCGCGCGGGTCGTCGTGGCCGCCCCGTACGTCGGTCCGCTGCGTGATACCACCGCAGGTCGGGTCGCCGTGCTTGCCCCGCGGCTCCACATCCCCGACGAGTTCGGACTCTGCCGCTACCTGGCCGCCGGTCTGGCCGCCGTGCACACCGTCGACCCCAGGACGGGCATCGACCTGCCCCGGCTCGGTGACGAATTGGATGCCGAGGCCCTGCGCAACAGCGTCGGCCGCGAACTGTTCACCAACCCCGCCAAGACGATCGCCGCGCGGATGTCCGGTCGCCGGGTCGCGCTGGCCGGCGACTCCGCCGCCGCGCTCGCCCTGGCGCGGCACGGCAGTTCGCTCCTGCTGCGGATCGCCCGCGAGGTGGTCGCCGCGGCCGGGCTCGCCGACGCGGTGGTGGCGCTGCGCGCCCCCGGCGGCGCCGGTGACACCCAGTCGTCGGGGGACGCGTTGTTTCACGACGAACAGATCGACGGGCCGCTGCCCGAGCGGCTGCGGGTGCTGGTGCTCACCCTGGCCGCCGAACGCCCGGTGGTGGCGGCGCGTGTCGCCGGTGCCGGGGACGTGCACCTGGTGTGCGCCGAGGACGTGCCTGAGGTGCCCGGCCCGGCCGACGACGGTGAGCGGGCGCCGGCCGGTGCCGGGAGCGCCTGGCAACAACTGGCAGTATTGGCCGTCCGGCTGGAGATGGCCGCGGTTTATCTGCAACTGGTGCGGGGATAGATTCACAAGTGGAACTGCTTCGCGGGGCCTTGAGGACGTATGCGTGGGGGTCGCGTACGGCCATCGCCGAGTTCACCGGCCGGACGGTGCCGGCGGCCCACCCGGAGGCCGAACTCTGGTTCGGGGCAAACTCCGGCGATCCGGCCTGGCTGGAAACCGAGGACGGTGAGGTTTCGCTGCTGGACGCTCTGGCCGCCGACCCGGAGGGTCAGCTCGGGCCGATTTCGCGTGCCCGGTTCGGCGACGTGTTGCCGTTTCTGGTGAAGGTGCTGGCCGTCGACGAGCCGCTGTCGCTTCAAGCCCATCCCAGCGCCGAGTTGGCGGTCGAGGGCTACCTGCGCGAGGAGCGCCTGGGCATCCCGCTGAACTCGCCGGTGCGCAACTACCGCGACGCATCCCACAAGCCCGAATTGCTGGTGGCGCTGGAGCCCTTCGAGGTGCTGGCCGGGTTCCGTCCGGTAGCGC
>CAYVQQ010000258.1:0-4593 GCA_964453085.1 uncultured Mycobacterium sp. | reverse complement strand
GTCGCGGGAAACGAATCGTGCGTGCGCCTCGTTTCCCCAGTTGTGACCGCCGGCCGAACGGTTACGGAGGCCCCAACGTTAGACCGTCTGGCGGGCTGACCATTACAGTGGACGGCAGGTACGCGATTCGAGGCTCACTGGACCGCTGGTGAGGCTGTACCGATGGTGAGGGAGAGCAGGTAACCACCGATGTTTGAACGATTTACCGACCGTGCCCGCAGGGTCGTCGTCCTGGCGCAAGAAGAGGCCCGGATGCTCAACCACAACTACATCGGCACCGAGCACATTCTGCTGGGTTTGATTCACGAGGGCGAAGGCGTCGCGGCGAAGTCACTGGAGTCGCTGGGGATCTCACTCGAGGGCGTCCGCAGCCAGGTCGAGGAGATCATCGGCCAGGGACAGCAGGCACCGTCGGGACACATCCCATTCACCCCGCGCGCCAAGAAGGTCCTCGAGTTGAGCCTGCGCGAGGCGCTGCAGCTGGGCCACAACTACATCGGTACCGAGCACATCCTGCTGGGCCTGATCCGCGAGGGTGAGGGTGTGGCGGCGCAGGTGCTGGTCAAGCTCGGCGCTGAGCTGACCCGGGTGCGCCAGCAGGTGATCCAGTTGCTGAGCGGCTACCAGGGCAAGGAGACCGCGGAGGCCGGCACCGGCGGCCGCGGCGGCGAGTCCGGGTCCCCTTCGACGTCGCTGGTGCTCGACCAGTTCGGGCGCAACCTGACAGCCGCCGCAGTGGAGGGCAAGCTGGACCCTGTCATCGGCCGCGAGAAGGAAATCGAGCGGGTGATGCAGGTGCTGAGCCGGCGCACCAAGAACAACCCGGTGCTGATCGGCGAGCCCGGAGTCGGCAAGACCGCCGTCGTCGAGGGACTCGCGCAGGCCATCGTGCACGACCAGGTCCCCGAGACGCTGAAGGACAAGCAGCTCTACACCCTCGACTTGGGGTCGCTGGTGGCCGGTTCCCGCTACCGCGGTGACTTCGAGGAACGCCTGAAGAAGGTGCTCAAGGAGATCAACACCCGCGGCGACATCATCTTGTTCATCGACGAGCTGCACACGCTCGTCGGGGCGGGCGCCGCCGAGGGCGCGATCGACGCCGCATCGATCCTCAAGCCCAAGCTGGCCCGCGGCGAGCTGCAGACGATCGGCGCCACCACACTCGACGAGTACCGCAAGTACATCGAGAAGGACGCCGCCCTGGAGCGCCGCTTCCAGCCGGTGCAGGTCGGCGAGCCGACGGTGGAGCACACCATCGAGATCCTCAAGGGCCTGCGCGACCGCTACGAGGCCCATCACCGGGTGTCGATCACCGATTCGGCGATGGTGGCCGCCGCCACCCTGGCCGATCGCTACATCAACGACCGGTACCTGCCCGACAAGGCGATCGACCTGATCGACGAGGCCGGCGCCCGGATGCGGATCCGCCGGATGACCGCGCCGCCGGACCTGCGCGAGTTCGACGAGAAGATCGCCGACGCGCGCCGCGAGAAGGAGTCCGCGATCGACGCGCAGGACTTCGAGAAGGCGGCCAGCCTGCGCGATCGGGAGAAGCAGCTGGTGGCCCAGCGGGCCGAACGTGAAAAGCAATGGCGATCCGGTGACCTCGACGTGGTCGCCGAGGTCGACGACGAGCAGATCGCCGAGGTGCTGGGCAACTGGACCGGGATCCCGGTGTTCAAGCTCACCGAGGCCGAGACGACGCGCCTGTTGCGTATGGAAGATGAGCTGCACAAGCGGATCATCGGCCAGGAGGACGCCGTCAAGGCCGTCTCCAAGGCGATCCGGCGCACCCGTGCCGGGTTGAAGGACCCCAAGCGCCCGTCGGGTTCGTTCGTCTTCGCCGGCCCGTCCGGTGTCGGTAAGACCGAGCTGTCCAAGGCGCTGGCCAACTTCCTGTTCGGCGACGACGACGCGCTCATCCAGATCGACATGGGCGAGTTCCACGACCGGTTCACCGCGTCGCGGCTGTTCGGCGCCCCGCCGGGGTATGTCGGATACGAGGAGGGCGGCCAGCTCACCGAGAAGGTGCGGCGCAAGCCATTCTCGGTGGTGCTGTTCGACGAGATCGAGAAGGCGCATCAGGAGATCTACAACAGCCTGTTGCAGGTTCTCGAGGATGGTCGGCTCACCGACGGGCAGGGCCGCACGGTTGACTTCAAGAACACCGTGCTGATCTTCACGTCGAACCTGGGCACATCCGACATCTCCAAGCCCGTCGGCCTCGGGTTCACCCAGGGGGGCGGCGCGAACGACTACGAGCGGATGAAGCAGAAGGTCAACGACGAGCTCAAGAAGCACTTCCGGCCGGAGTTCCTCAACCGCATCGACGACATCATCGTCTTCCACCAGCTGTCCAAAGACGAGATCATCCGAATGGTCGACCTGATGATCGGTCGGGTCGCGACCCAGCTCAAGAACAAGGACATGGCGCTGGAGCTGACGGACAAGGCGAAGTCGCTGCTGGCCAAGCGTGGCTTCGACCCGGTGCTGGGCGCCCGTCCGTTGCGGCGCACCATCCAGCGTGAGATCGAGGACCAGCTGTCCGAGAAGATCCTCTTCGAGGAGGTCGGACCCGGCCAGATCGTCACCGTCGACGTGGACAACTGGGACGGCGAGGGGCCCGGCGAGAACGCGGTGTTCACGTTCACCGGGACCCGCAAGCCGCCGGTCGAGCCGGACCTGGCGAAAGCCGGAGCCCACAGCGCGGGTGTGACGGGTCCGGACGCGTCCTAGGAGCGCAGGCGAACGGGCGGCTCGTGGTGGGAGCGGGGGCCGCCCGTTTCGCCGTGACCAGAGGTCCGGCGGTACCGATCGTGGCGGGTACGCCACGGTCACCGATTTCCACCGACGCCGCGCAACGCCCGGTCGGCGGGTTTGGCCGTGGGCGGTCTACACTGACGTGTGCTATCGACGAGTAACGGAATCTGGTGAAACTCCAGAACGGTCGCGCCACTGTCCACAGTCAGACCCGAACCTCGTCATCCCAATCGGGGACGCGAAAATCCCCGGAAGGAGTTGACATGCCCGGTTTTCACCCGATGGGCGCCCGCGCCGGATCGGTTGACCTCTCGGCGGCGAGCGCCACGGGGTGGCTGGCGGCGACCACATTTCTGGCGCTGTTGGCGTTGTACTTCGTCGGCATCGACCAGGGCGCGGTGTCGTTGTTCGGCGGCGACTCCCACATACATGAGTTCATGCACGATGCGCGTCATGTGCTGAGTTTCCCCTGCCATTGAGCAGGGCAGGTGGAGAAGCGACTGATCGCACGCGGACTTGCGGCGGGCGCGATCGGCGCGGTGGCGGCGTTTCTGATCGCCCGCCTGTGCGCCGAGCCCGTCATCGCTCGTGCGATCGCTTTCGAAGACGGCCAACTCGACGCCGGGCGCGCTGCCGGCGTGCACGAGCACGGCGCCGAACTGTTCGGGCGCGGCGTCCAGGCCAACATCGGATTGGGTTTCGGGGTGCTGATTTTCGGCGTCGCGATGGGCGCGCTGTTTGCCGTGCTGTTCTGCGTCGCCGCCGCGGCAACGGAGCCGGACACGAAAGGGCTTGAGCCGCGTAAGCTTTCGGTGCTGCTGGCGGCGGGGGCCTTCGGCGCCGTGTATCTGGTGCCGTTCGTCAAGTATCCGCCGAATCCGCCGGCGGTCGGCCGAGCGGACACGGTCGCGGCGCGCACCGGCTGGTACCTGGTGATGGTGGCGGTGTCGGTGGGACTGGCGGGCGCCGCGGTGTGGCTGGCGCGGCGCCTGGATGCCCGGCTCGGGGCGTGGAATGCGCGGTTGGTCGCGACGGGGGTTTACGTGGTGGCGATCGCCGTTGTGATGGTGCTGCTGCCCGGCGTCGACGAGACACCCGGCCCGATGCGCGACGCCTCGGGTGCGATCGTCTATCCCGGTTTCCCCGCTGACGTGCTCTACGAGTTCAGGCTGGTTTCGCTGGCCACGCAATTGGTGCTGTGGATGGGAATCGGCTTGGTCTTCGCCACGCTGGCTGGGCGGCTGCTCGATGACAGCGCGGTGGGCGAACGGGAGTCCGGCGGCGCGACGTGACCGGCGCGGCACTCAGCGCGGGGCGATCAGCGCGAAGACCTGCTTGGCGATCTTCAGCATCCAGTCGGTCGCGGTCGGTCCGTGGTCGCGCGGCCAGTTCAGCTGGAAGCTGACCACCCAGGGCTGCCTCGTCTTGTCCACGGCGTACCAGCTGAAAGTCAGGTCGCCCGGCAGACCGCCGGCTTTCGCGCCGACGTAGGGCCAGATGCTGCGGTCCAGCTGGATCCCGGACACCGCGGACAGGATCTGCCGGACCGGCGCGGCAGCGCCGACCGTGTCGGCTTGCAGCGCCGCGTGGACCCGGCAGATGTCCTGGGCGGTGCCGTACCATTCCGCCCCGTACCTGGAGGCCGGCGTGTGTGCGCGAGTCGGATCGGGCTCGTACGGCGTCGAATTCGCTTGCGCCAGTAGCTCGGCGCGGACTTGCGGGGAGCCGTGTTCCCATTGGGTGCGCCGGTCCGGCTTGCCCCAGCCGACCGAGAACAGCTCGTACATCGTGGGGAAGGGATCCATGCTGGACGGGTCGTGATGGCCGGCTGTG
>CAYVQQ010000257.1:0-4603 GCA_964453085.1 uncultured Mycobacterium sp. | reverse complement strand
GGCGACGGCGCGTGAGGACGAACTGAGCGGCCCACGTGAAGGTCGACATCGGCTCGGTTCGCGTGCCGAACCCGCAGGGCGGTCGCCATTCGTAGGCCGTCCCGCTGCCGGCGCCGGCTGGCGAACCCCGGCGGACCGCTTCGACAACTGATACCCGTGGGGGTATTATGGGGACATGCCTGACATCGACCTCTATCTCGATCCGGTCTGCCCGTTCTCCTGGGTGACCTCGCGCTGGTTGCTGGACGCCGCGCGCGCCACCCACACCCCGGTCACCCTGCGGCAGATGAGCCTGGCCGTGCTCAACGAGGGCAAAGACCTGCAGGACAAGCAAAAGCGCATGATGGAAAGGTCGCGGCGGTTGGGTCGGCTGTTCGCCGCGGTCGCCGCCAAACACGGACCGGACGGCTTCGCGCGGCTCTACGACGCCTTCGGCACCCGCATCCACGTGCAGGACGAGGAGATGACCACCGGCGAGATCGAGCAGATCCTCGGCGCGTGCGACCTCGAGGAGTCGCTGAGCGAGGCGCTCGAGGACAGCGGCCTCGACGAGGAGGTCAGGCGCGCGCACCAGGCCAGCCAGGACACTCTCGGCGGCTCCGCCGGCAGCCCCATCATCGCGGTGGACGGCCGCGGATTCCACGGCCCGGTCATGACGCGCATCCCCGGACACGAGGACGGTGTCCGGTTGCTCGACGCGGTGCTCGTCGCCGCCCAGTCACCCGAATTCGCCACCCTGCAACGGCCCGTCCAGGGTCCGCCGACACTCTGAGGAGGTCTCCCACTGATGTGCCACCCTGTCAAGTGCCGCACCTGCGGTAAAACAACGTGGGCCGGATGCGGAGCGCACGTGGAACACGTCCGGCGCACCGTGCCGCCGGCCCAATGGTGCCCGGGTCACCCGAAGGAACCCGGGCAACGCTGGTGGCAACGCGGCCGGAGCTGACCGGAACATGCGGCGAGTGGTCCCTTCCGACCGCTCGCCGCATGTCGGTAGGAAGGTCTCGTGACCGCCCAACTGTTCCAGCAGCAGCCCGGCGGAGCCTGGGTCCGGTTCGTGCGGTGCACCTCGCTCTCCGGGGTGTTACGTACTATCTACGTACGTAAGTAGTAGATTGGTTCGGGAACCGGTGGCGGTCGTTCCGCCGCCCACCCTTGATGGGAGGGACTCCTTCATGCCCCGTCTTGCGGCCGCCCCACTCGTCGCCGTCGCGATGGTGATCGCGGCATGCGGCTCCCCGGAAACACGATCGGGTGCCACGAGCGCGCCCACGGCGTCCTCGCACGCCGCCGCCGGCCAGGCCACCACCGTACCGGCGCAGTTGCAGTTTTCCGCCAGAACGCTGGGGGGACAGACGTTCTCCGGAGCGAGTCTCGCGGGCAAACCGGCGGTGCTGTGGTTCTGGGCGCCGTGGTGCCCGAAGTGCCAGCAGGAGGCACCCGCCCTCGCCAAGGTCGCGGCGGCCAACCCGCGCGTGACGTTCGTCGGGGTGGCGGCCCGCGACCAGGTGTCGTCGATGCAGTCCTTCGTCGACAAATACCACCTCGGCGGACTCACCCAACTGGCCGACACCGACGGAACGGTGTGGGCCAAGTTCGGCATCACCCGACAGCCCGCGTGGGCGTTCGTCGGCGCCGACGGCAGTGTCGACGTCGTCAAGAGCCAGCTCACCGAATCCCAACTGGCCGAGCGGGTCAGCAGATTGGCCAACCAGTGATCGACACCGCCACGCTGGGCTTTGCACTGGGCGCCGGGCTGGTGGCCGCACTCAACCCCTGCGGCTTCGCCTTCCTCCCCGGCTACCTGGGCTTGGTGATCGCCGGCAGCCACGGCGCCTCACGGCCGACAGCCCTGCTTCGTGCCGTCGGCGCCACCGCCGGAATGTCCCTGGGCTTCCTGACGGTTTTCGGAGTCTTCGGTCTGGTCGTCTCGCCCGTGATCGCCTCGGCGCAGAAGTACCTGCCGTTCGCCACCGTGGTCGTCGGTCTGTCGCTCGTCGGCGTCGGGGTCTGGCTGGTGGCCGGCAAGGAGATCGCCGTCGTCCTGCCCACGCGCCTGGGGGGCACACCGACGAGGCGGATCGGGTCGATGTACGGCTACGGCGTGGGCTATGCGGTTGCCTCGCTGTCGTGCACGATCGCCCCGTTTCTCGCCGTGATCAGCATGACGTTCAAACAGGGTTCGGCACTCTCGGGCGTGCTGGCCTTCCTCGCCTATGCCGCCGGCATGACCGTCACGGTGGGGGTGGCCGCGGTGGCCGTGGCGCTGGCCGGCGCATCGGCCACCGCAACCTTTCGTCGCGCGCTGCCCTTCGTCGGCCGGATCGCCGGCGTCGTCGTGCTGCTCACCGGCCTGTACGTGGCCTACTACGGCTACTACGAAATCCGGCTCTACTTCACCGGCGCCGGCACCGACGACCCTGTGGTCCGCGCCGCCGGCGCCGTGCAGGGCCGGTTGGCGGATTGGGTGAACGGCCTGAGTCCCTGGTTGTCGCTGGCCGTGACCGTGGCGCTCGTCGTCGCCGGGGTCGGCTGGCATGCCGCCTCCCGGCGGCGCACCAGGAACTACGACTCCGGCGACGCGGCGGTCACAGCCGACAGGACAGCCCCACCACCACAGGGCTGAGCACGGCGAAACCCATTGCCGTGCAGAGCAGCACGCGTTCCCGCCACCACGTACGGCGGGACACCGGGGTGGCCAGGCGCGCGGCCCGGGCCAACGTCGCGGTGCCCGAAGCGCCCAACGCCGCCGACACCATCGGTGAGTCACTGCTGAGAGCCAGTAATCCGCGCAACAACGGCATCTTTCCGTGCATCCGAACCGCGGTGTCGTCGGCACACATCTCGAGCAGGTCCGCCGCCGCCTCGGCGGCCGCCGCGAACAGCGCCGACCGCGGCAGGCTCGCGGCGATCGCCCGCAGCACCATGAGGACGTCGTGGTGGCGCCCGGTCAGATGGGCGTTCTCGTGGGCCAGCACCGCCGCCAACTGCGGCCCGTCGAGCCGGCCCAGCGCCGCGGTGGTGACCACGACCACGGAGTGCGGCCGATCCGTCACGCAATACGCCGCCGGCCGCGGCGCCGCCACCACGACGACGCCGGGCCGGTCACCGGGGAGTCCGACCACCCTGGCGGTCGAGGCGTGCAGCCGGCTCCGCGCTCGCTGACGCCGCAACCGTCGGCCGACGCGCCAGCCGACGACGACGGTGACCGCCACCCCGGCCACCCAGAGACCCGCGGCAAGTGCGGAGGCGAGTACCCGCGGCAGCCCCAACGCGCCGGTGACACCCAACACCTTCAGACACAAGGTGAGTTCCCCGTGCCGCCACATGCTTTGCGCCGCCGCGACGCCCAGTACAGCGAGCGACGCGAGCCACGCGCCCAGAGCGGCGGCCACCGCCGCCAGCCAGGACATCAGCGCCAGCCGGGGGTGCGCACCGGTGCCGGTCGCCCCCCGCAGCAGCCGTGGTCCGAGAAGGTTCAGCACGCACGCATACCCGAGCAGCAGCAGGGCGGCATTCACGATCCTTGCCCCTCGTCGACGATGCGCCGCAGGAAGGCGCGGACACGCGACGACTCCCGCTCGTCCATCTGTGCGAGGAAATGCGCCAGCACCAAATCCGAGGCACCCCCGGCGGCGAAGGCATCCCGCATCAGGGCGGCCGAATGCTCCTCGCGGGTCATGGTCGGCCAGTAGCGAAAGGCCTTCCCCGCCCGTTCCCGCTGCAGCCAGCCCTTGCGGTGCAGGTTGTCCATGGTGGACATGACGGTGGTGTAGGCGATCTGCCGCTCGCGCGCCAGGCCGTCGAAAATCTCGCGGACGGTCACGGCCTCGCCGCTGTTCCACACCCGGTCCATGACGACCGCCTCGAGCTCACCGAAGCGCCGAACGCGCACCGCCCCGATCCTTCGTCCGTGCCGATGTCGTTGGCAAGCGTACGCGAGCACCCCAGACGTGGCCGGTGATGCGCCGCGGGCATGCCGACCCAGCACCCGCCTCGGCCGCGGGCCGGCGGGCCGCTCCGCCTCAGCGCGCGACGGTGGCGCGCAGCTGATCTCCCGGAAATCCTTCGGGTGCCACCGATTTGGCCGAACTCAATTCGTGTGTCAGGAAGCCGGTGAGTTCCCCGATCGCGCTCATCAACGGGGCGGGAAAGACGATCGTGGTGTTCTTCTCCACGCCAAGTTCGAGCAGCGTCTGCAGGTTGCGCAGCTGCAGGGCCAGCGGATGCCGCATCATCGTGTCGGAGGCGTCGCCGAGTGCGGCGGCGGCGCGCGCCTCTCCTTCGGCGGCGATAATTTTGGCCCGCTTCTCCCGCTCGGCCTCGGCCTCGCGGGCCATCGCGCGCTTCATGCTGTCGGGCAGTTGGATGTCCTTGAGCTCCACCAGGGTGACCTCCACGCCCCACTCGACGGTGGCGGTGTCGAGGATCTGGCGAATGCTTCCGTTGATCTTGTCCGTCTGGGCCAGCACTTCGTCGAGGGAATGCCGCCCGACGACGTTGCGCAGGGTGGTTTGGGCGATCTGATCGATTGCGGCGCGGACGTTTTCGATGACCACGACGGATTTGCGGGCGTCGACGACACGGAAGTACGCGACCGCGG
>CAYVQQ010000256.1:0-4620 GCA_964453085.1 uncultured Mycobacterium sp. | reverse complement strand
AACAGCCCCATCAGGAACGTGATCACATACCAGCGGCGCAGCCCGAAGACGTCGCCGCGTTCGGCCGCGAACACCCCCATCTGGCAGGTGAACGAGGAGGCGATCAGCACCAGGGTCACCGGTACGGCCTGATACAGATTCAGCTCGGTCGGCGGCGGCGGCCAAATCCCGCCGGCCTGCGAGCGCGCGGTGAAATACATCGCGAACAATCCAGCAAAGAACATCAACTCGCTGGAAAGCCATACTATGGTGCCAACACTGACCATGTTCGGTCGGTTCAGCGAATGCACCCGCGACGTGATGGCAGTACCTGGGGTCCCGGCAAAGCTGGTCACATCCGCAAGTATGACGCTTTGTAGTTGTCGAACTCCACCCGGGTCGGAATTTTGGGGCCGCGTGTCGCCCGGCCGGGCTGCCCGGACCGGCCCGGGGGCCTGGTGGGGCGGCCCCGCCGACCGTGGGACCATCGGCGGGTGGCTGATTCACCTGACTCGTCCGGGGCGGTCGTCGAGGCGCCCGCCGATCCTGCGGTGTCGTGGCGGCAGGTGCTGGTCCGATTGACGGGCAGGCAACCGCTGTTGCGCGGCCAGGCTGCCTGGGCCATGGACCAGATCATGGCCGGCGGCGCGGCGCCGGCGCAGATCGCCGCCTTCGCGGTGGCGTTGACGATGAAGGTGCCCACCGCCTCGGAGGTCGGCGAACTTGCCGAGGTGATGTTGAGCCACGCGCGCCGGATGCCCGACGGGGCGGTTCCCGGTGACGCCGTCGACCTCGTGGGCACCGGGGGCGACGGCGTGAACACCGTCAACCTGTCGACCATGGCCGCGATCGTGGTCGCGGCGGCCGGCGTCCCGGTGGTCAAGCACGGGAATCGGGCGTCGTCGTCGTTGTCCGGTGGGGCCGACACCCTCGAGGCACTCGGAGTGCGCATCGACCTCGAACCCGAGCAGGTGGCGCGCAGCGTCGCCGACGTGGGGATCGGGTTCTGCTTCGCCCCGGTCTTTCACCCGTCGTACCGGCACGCCTCGTCCGTGCGGCGCGAGATCGGCGTGCCGACCGTCTTCAATCTCCTCGGCCCGCTGACGAATCCGGCGTCACCCCGGGCGGGACTGATCGGCTGCGCATTCGCCGATCTCGCCGAGGTGGTGGCGGGGGTGTTTGCCGCGCGCCGGTCCAGCGTACTGGTCGTACACGGCGACGACGGGCTCGACGAGCTGACCACCACGACCACCAGCACCATCTGGCGGGTGCAGGCCGGGACCGTGGAAAAACTGACGTTCGACCCCGCCGGTTTCGGGTTCGCCCGGGCCGATTTCGGCGACTTGCTCGGCGGCGACGCCCAGGCGAACGCGGCGGAGGTCCGGGCGGTGCTGGCCGGCGCCGGGGGACCGGTACGTGACGCGGTCGTGCTCAACGCCGCCGCGGCGATGGTCGCGCACGCCGGGTTGTCCAGCCGCGCGGAATGGCTGCCGGCGTGGGAGGACGGGCTGCGGCGGGCCGCCGCGGCGATCGACTCCGGCGCGGCCGAACGACTGCTCGCGCGGTGGGTGCGGTTCGGCCAACAACTCTGAACCGCGGGCACGAGGTGGCGATGCCGGCCGGGTCTACCCGCAGGCCAGCCGCGCCGAGCGTGCCGCCGCCGCCCACGCCGCCCACGCGCCGGCCGAGCGCAGCGGGGAGGCCCAGCCGTCGGCGCCGGGGCTGGAGACCCGCACGATGCGCACCCCGGGGCCGGCCAGCCAGCGCGCGATCAGCGCGGTCTCCTCGACGAGCGCGCCGCCCAGCGGGGCCGGTGCCGGCAGGATCACCTGGGCCGAAGCGCTTATCGCCTCGATCACGGGGAGCGGCGGCACCCCCCGCACTGCGTTGCCCGCTGCGGCGAGCTGGCCGTGCCGGATGACGGCCAGGTGGTAGCCGCCGGCGCCGTCGGACGCGGCCGCGATCAGCTCGGGCAGGGACGCCAGGGCTCGCAGGCGCTGGCCGCGCCACAGCGTCTCGATGGCGGTGGCGGTGCGGTCGCGCAACCGCGCCGCGCTCTCGTAATGGCAGCGCTCGGCCAGGGCGGCGACCCGGCCGACCGCCGCGGTCAGCGCGGTGTTGTCGTGGCCGTCGATCAGGGCCGCGACGCGCGCCACCACCGCTGCGTACCGAGTGGCGGTGACACCGCGCGCGGCGGGGCACGGCGACACTTCGGCCTCGGCGCAGGCCGGCCCGTGCAACGCGGAACGTCCCAGTCGAGTGGTGCAGGTCCGCAGCCCGGTGAACCGGGCGAGCAACTCGGCGGTGTCGGCGGCGTCGGCGCGGGAGAGGAAAGGTCCGATGGCGCGGTCGTGCCGGGGCGCGCGCACCGCCGCCAGCCGCGGGAACGCCTCGTCGGTCAGCGCCAGCCACCACCAACGCTGTGGGTACCTGGACCGGCGGTTGTAGGGCGGTGCGTGGGAGGCCAGCAGGCGCAGTTCCCGCACACCGGCCTCGAGCGCGTGAGCGCATTCGACGTGGTCGACCGTGGCGGCCAACGCGACCATCTCCGTCATCCGGCCGCGGGGGTCGGCGCCGGTGAAGTACTGACGCACCCGGCGCCGCAGGTTGACGGCGGTGCCGATGTAGAGCACCTCGTCCGACGGCCCGCGGAATAGGTAGATCCCGGGCCGCGGCGGCAGGTCGTCCGCGAGAACCCGCTTGCGCCGCTGCGCCGGCGTCACGCCGGGCAGATAGGACCGCAGGTCGGCGAAGGTGTGTACGCCGTGGTTGCCGACCCGTTCGAGCAGCGCGTGCAGCACCTCCACCGTGGTGCGGGCGTCGTCGAGGGCGCGGTGGGTGGGCCGGCACGCCACGGCGAACAGCCGCGCCAGGGTCCCCAGCCGCACGTTGGGCGCCTCCTCGCGACTGAGCACCCGACGGGCCAGGCGCACGGTGCACAGAACCTGCGGCCGGGGCCAGGCGATGCCGCAGCGATCGGCCGCGGCGCGCAGGAACCCGATGTCGAACCCGGCGTTGTGGGCGACGAAGACCGTGCCCGCGGCGAACTCGAGGAACGTCGGCAGCACGGCATCGATCGTCGGGGCGCCGTCGACCATCGCCGGGGTGATGCCGGTCAGTCGTGCGACCTGCGGCGGGATGCCGCGCTGCGGATCGACCAGTGTGGTGAATTCGCCGAGCACGACACCGCCGCGGACCTTGACCGCCCCGATCTCGGTGATGGCGTCGGGCGGTGCGCAGTCGGTGCCCTTGATGCGGCCCCCGGTGGTTTCCAGGTCCACGACGACGAAAGTCGTTTCACGCAAAGGGATTTCGCCAGCCGACCCCGGCGTTGCCAAATCGGCGAGACTCAGTTGTGCCGCACCACCCATGGACGGCGACGTTATGTGCGCCCACCGACACCGGCGATGTCGGTGCCCGCGGTTAGCGTGCGGGCAGCCCGGAAAAGGGGGCCGGGACAGCCCAACCCGAGAGGATCGATCCGAATGGCACGTATCAGTGAACCCGTGAGCCCACGCCGGGCGGGGAGTGACCCGGCCGAAGCGGTGGTGATCGACTGTGACGACTGCGCGGCCCGCGGACCCGGCTGCCGCGACTGCGTGGTGAGCGTGCTGCTGGGCGCGCCGGAGATCCTGTTGCAGGATGAGCGCGCGGCCCTCGAGGTCCTCGCCGACGTCGGGCTGGCACCGCGGCTGCGTCTGGTGCCGATACGACACGCCCGCGGCTCTGGGGTGGCTTAACTGCTCTGCGCCGCATACACTTCTGGCGCGGCGAACCCGCCGTCACCCACAGAGAAATGACAGAAACCTTTTCAATTTCTTAACGAAATGTTTTGGACAAACGTCTTTATCGTTTCGTAACCTGTCTGAGACCTAAACCAACTCGGCGGCCGCCGGTCGCCGAAAGGCCGTTCGAGGATGCACAATCTTGAGTTCTGACGTTGGGTACCCAATCACGCGCGGTCTAACACGTTCTCTGATCGGCATCCTAACGGGATTCGCGGTGTCTTCCGGCGTTTTCGCAGCGAATTCGGCTGCGGATCCCGCCCAGGACGCGCTGGCCAAGCTCAACGAGTTGTCGCGGCGGGCCGAGCAGACCACCGAGGCGATGAACAGCGCGCAACTCGACCTCAACGACAAGCTGGCGGCCGAGCGCGCAGCCGAACAGAAGCACGCGAGCGACCAGGTCGCCGCCGACGCGGCGAAGGCCCGCCTGGCCGGGTTCCAGAAGGCGGTCGACAAGCTAGCCGCCGCGACATACATGGGTGGCCGCGTTGACGGCATGGAGGCCATGCTGACCGCGGGATCGCCCCAGGGCTTGATCGACAAGCTGAGCATGCAGCGCCTCATGGCGTCCCAGATCACCAACCAGATGGCGAGCTACCGCTCCGCCGGTCAGCAGGCCGCCGAGGCCGAGCGCGAGTCGGCCAAGTCCGCCACCGACGCACGGAACGCGGCCGAGCAGGCCGCGGCGGTCCGGGCTCGCCTGCAGTCCAAGCAGAGCCAGCTGCAGGTGCAGATCGCCGTCGTCAAGTCGCAATATCTCGCCCTGACAGCCGACCAGCGCACTGCGCTGGCCGATCCCGGGCCGATTCCGGGCGGCGCCCCGGCCCCGGCCGCTCCGGCGGTGGAAGCGGCACCC
>CAYVQQ010000255.1:0-4628 GCA_964453085.1 uncultured Mycobacterium sp. | reverse complement strand
CTCCGTAGTCGGGACCGCGGCTGCTCAGCGAGATGATCCGGTCCCCCAACAAGGTGTCCTTCGAGTACAGGTCGTCGTAGTCGTCGAGGACCACGAACACGTCCCCGAACGGATCAGTAGGATCGGTCCCACCCAAGCCGTCACCGCTAGGAGCGAACCGACGCTCACGGAAGCCGTCGAGGTCGATCTTGAGCCGGCGGAACGAGTTCTCGCGCGCGTCGATCAGCGCGTCCATGCTGCTCAGGATGCGTTCGATGCCCTCATTATCCTTCGGCGACACGATGTCAGTGACGTGCGGTAGCGATGCAACCTGGGCCAGGGTGGCCCCGCCGATGCAGAAGAACGTGACACGCGCCGGACTGTACATCGTTGCGGCCGAGCACATCAGCGTCATCAAGGCGGTCGTCTTACCACGCTGCTTGGCGCCGACCACGACTACGTTGCTGCGCAGCGCATCGACCGCGTACACGACCTGCCGGGACTCCTCGGGAATGTCTATCATGCCCACCGGGAACCCCAGTCCCGGGTTACGGCCGTAGTCGACGTGCCAGGGTTTGCCCCGGTATCCCGCCACCAATACGTCGACGGGTTCGGGGTCCTCCAGCGGTTCCAGCCACGGTCGACGTGGCGCGCGGTGCGGCACGGCGCGCAGCGACTCACGGAGCACGTCGACAATCTTCTTCTTCTTGAAACCATCCTCGTAGTAGAGGAATTCGTCGGGCTCGGCATCCGCGGCGGCGGCAGCTTCCAACGCCGCGGCGTCACTCGCGTCCAGCGGCTGGTACTGCCAGTTGTACAGCCGGGGCTTGGTCAGGGTCATATCGACTGTGGCGGTCACCCGCGCCGTCTTCGGCACCACGAATGGAGCCGAGAGGTAGAAGCACCGGAACGGTTCCAGGTCTCGTGGTCCCACCTTCAGCAGCGCGAAGCCGTTCTCCTTCGACGGCAGGTGGTAGGCGGCGTCCGAGCCGATTACCTCACGGCTGTCGTCACCGGACTCGGCGCGTAACGCGATGCGGAACGCAATGTTGGACTTGACTTTCTGCAGTGACGACAGGTCGAGACGCTGCCCGCCCAGCATGAAGAAGACGTTGGCGCCGCGGCCTTCCTGACCGATATGGATGATGAGGTTGATCCACTTCTCGTAGTTGGCGAACAACTCCAGGTACTCGTCGACGATGACCAGCAACACCGGTACCGGAGGGAGGTCGCGCCCGGCAAGGCGGATCTCTTCGTAGTCGTTGGCGTCACGTGCACCCACGGACGTGAACAGCTCGTAGCGCTGCTTGATCTCACCGTCGATGATTCGTCGCATCCGTTCAGCCAGGTGGCGCTCATCCTTACCGAGATTGGAAAGCGCGGCCACCACATGCGGGATGCCCAGGATGTCTTGTGCCGCCGATTCGAACTTCATGTCGACGAAGATGACGTTGAACGCTTCGGGGGAATGCGTCAGCGCGATCCCGTACACCAGCGACAGGAAGAACTCCGACTTGCCTGAACCACTGGTCCCGATCACGACGGAATGGAAACCGAAGCCGCCGAAGTCTTTCGCGCGCAAGATGATGTTCTGCAGCTCGCCATTGGGCTTGGCGCCGACGGGGATCTCACACCACCGATCGTCGCCCCGGCCCCGCCGTTCGGCCCACAGCCGGTCGACGTCGAGTTCCCGAGGGTCACCGATCCCCAACGCCCGCAGCAATTCCGCAGCTCCACTGGCCGAGTCGCCGACGTCACTGCGGCTGGCCGGCGACCACCGCGCCATCGCGCGGGCATACCGGTAGGCCCGCTGGATGGACAGCTGGTCGGCATGGGCGAAGAACCTTCCCCGCAACCGAAGCAGCGGCGCGGGCCGGCCGTTGTCGCCATCGCCGCCCGCCCCGTTTCGCGAGGCCGTTTTCTCTCCACTCACCGAAACCTTTGGCGCTGCGTACCGCTCGTACATCTCGAAGATCTGGTCGTCGGCGAACCCCACTCCGGTGCCCAACCGGGACGCGACGCGGAGCACCGTGATGCCGACTTTGCCGACCTGGCCGACCACACTCTCCCACGCGTCGGGGCTTCCGGTGTTGTCGTCGACGATCACCAGGTGCGGCCCCAAGACTGCCGGGTCGTTGTCCTGCCCGGTTTCCAGCATCGAGCCCGTCGCGGTGGGACTGGCCGCCACCGGCGGTGTCCACGCGCCGCGCTTCCCCTTCATGTGCAGCTCGGCACCCAAGGCATCTTCGAGTTCCTCCGGGCTGGCGAACACGAGCCGACGCCAACCGCATGCGTCGAACAGTTCGTCGTGCAGGTTGTGAGGCAACCACACCATCCAGGACCACACTTCCGGATTCCGGGTCACCACCATCAATTTCACGTCGTGGGGGTTATGGAACACCGCCAACGAACACAACATCGAACGCATCAGCGACCGCGACCTGTCCAGATCGTCGCCCACGAAGCTGAAGCCCGGTGCTGACCGCAGGTTCACCACCTTGGCGATGTCGCGAATCTTGCGTTGCTCCAAGATGAAATCACGCAGCGCCTGCCCGGTGACGGGCTCGAGTTCCTCGTCGGAGGCGATGTCGGGCCAGGTCACCGACAACACCGAGTCCGGGGCGTGCTGCACCCCGGTGCCCAGCCGCACTTCCAAAAAGTCCGCGTCCCCACGGCCGCGTTCCCACATTCGGGGGCCGCCGATGATCGCTGCAAGTCCTTGCGGGTCGGAATGCAGAGCGTGCTGCCACTCGCGTTGGGCGCACACCGCAGTTTGGATTTCCTCCCGGTTGCTGTCGAGGTCGCGCAGGTAGCGGCGACGCCCGCGTTCCATCTCACCCCAGGTGATCTTGCGCGTACGCCCAAACCGCCCGGAGAAGGCCAGCATGCTGAAGGCACCGATGCCCATCAACGGGAAAAAGCCCGTGGTCAAACTCCGCACACCCGAGACGTAAAGCATGACCACCGTACCTATCAACGCCACAATCAGCGCGGGCACGCCGATCATCACCCAGATGTTGCGCGGCTCGCGTTCCGGAAGCGCGATCGGCGCGCCCGGGGCCACTCGGACCGGTTTCGGTGGCTCGATCTTGACCCGGTTGATGGCGAACGCCCTCTTCGACATCACTGGCCTCCGGCTTTCGCGGTTGTCGTCACCACGGCCACCTTTCCGAGGGCGGGCACGGTGTCCCGAACGACCAGTGCCGTATGCTGCGATAGGACCGGTCCCGCGGCGAAAGTCCGCAACAACGGCCACGGCGCCTGCACCGCCGCCGCCGGGTCCAGGCCGAGTGCGCGCAGCGTCGTACCCTCGGCAGCGATCCCGAACCGAACCCCGTTGGGGGAAACCCAGAACAGAGATTCCCGCGAATCAGAGGTGATCACCCCGCTGGTCGACGTCACGAAGTTCACCGCCCCGGGCAACACCAGGACCTGATGGGCCACCACCGACGCTGGACCGCGGTCATCGCGGACGAGAGACACGATCCGCTCATCCATCGACGCGGGGACCGGAAGCCCTCGTCCGTTGTAAACCGCCACCCTCGCCTGCGGATCCGTCGCCGCCTTCTCCCAGCCAACACATGTGGTCGGATTCGCAGCCGAGTCAATGAAATTCAGCCGCCCACTCGGGTAGTACTCCACCGGCAGCGAATCGACCTCCGGGGTCTTGACCAGCACGTCCGGAGTCACCACCCGCGGCGCCGTCGACCCGTAGGAATTCGCGCTACGCAGCAGATCGGCCACGAAGCTGTTGATCTTCTGCAGGCCGGCCGGCAGCAGGACGTACAGCTGGCGACCCCCGCCTGCGGTTTGCGCTTGCAATACCGCGCCGACCTGTGAACCCACCACCCATGTAGACGGCGTGCCCGCTTGGGGAACCTGTGGCACGCCTAGCGGCTCGGTAGCCGGCAGCGCGTCGAACAGCGCATGCGAGATCTCGACGGGGGAAGTAACGCCCGGATCGAGCCCCAGGCTCAAGGTCACCGCCCGGTTGGTCGGATCGATCTGTGAGCGCTTGCCACCCCAAATCACGTATGTGTCGCTCTGGAAAGTGACCAGCAGCCCAGTGTCGCCGCCCAGCGGTGCCGCGCGGTCTCCTCCGTTGAGTCGGCCCCCGATCGAGGTCACCACCGGTTTGTCCCCGCTGTGTGGGCGGCCGGCGGTATCGCACACGGCCCACGCCGAGATCGCGCCGCGGTTCACCGGCATGGCGGCCGGCGCACCCGGGATGCCGATCAGTGGTCCCGAGGGGAATTTCGCGATCTCGGCGGATTTGACCCAGGTCGGCTGCGCCGCCGATCCCGTGGCCAGGCGTGCCGACGTCAGATTCAGCGCCGGGTACAGACGTCCGTCGATGCGGGCGTAGACCGCACCCGAATCGCGGTCGCCGATGATCGCCGAATCCCCCACCGCGCCTGTTGGTTTGAGCACGTTCAGCAGAACCATCCAACCTCCGACGATGGCTACCAACACCATCGACAATGCCAACGCGGCGGTTTGCTTGCGGTCGTCGTGCTTCATGCGCACCGAGAAGCGGGTCGTGGGGGCCCCCCGCCCCCGCGTGTGTAATAGAATAGGGGGATTGTGTGGGCCTTTGGTGAACAACCACGGCAGCAGAAAACCCCCGAAGCAAGACGCCCGGCGGGCCG